>CAZCTP010000035.1:0-26964 GCA_964501575.1 uncultured Thermodesulfobacteriota bacterium | reverse complement strand
AGGTGGTAAGATATGCTGCATAATGTTATCACGAAAAAAGAGATGCTTACATCTCAAAAATTTTTCTTGACAAATTTCCCTCAATTATTTAATTATATTTAATCTAAGATATGAAAAAATTTAATATAATAATTATAGGAGGAGGCCCTGGAGGATATGTAGCTGGGATTAGAGGATCTCAGCTTGGTGGAAAGGTATGCATTATTGAGAAAGATGAAATCGGTGGAACATGTTTAAATAGAGGCTGCATACCGACTAAGGTCTTGGTAGCATCTGCTGAATACTTAAGAAAAGCTCGACATTCTGGTAATTTTGGAATAGAGATAAATGGAACTATAGAACCATCTCTTTCAAGTATAATGAATAGAAAAAAGAGGGTTATTGAGACCAATATTAAGGGTATTAAAGCCCTATTTAAGAAGAATAATATTACACTTATATATGGAGAAGGGAAATTAGTAAGTAATAAAAGAGTATATATTAAGAAGAGAGATGGGAGTGAAGAAGAAATTGAAGGTGATAATATAATAATAGCTACTGGTTCCAAACCTTTAAATATTCCTCTATTCCCTTTTGATAGCAAAACTATTTTATCAAGTGATGATATTTTGAATATTGAAACAATTCCTGAAAGTCTATTAATAATAGGAGCTGGTGTTATAGGATGTGAGTATGGATTTATATTTAATGAATTGGGAACAAAGGTTACAATGGTAGAGATGATGCCTCATGCTTTACCCTTGGAAGATGAAGAGATATCAGAGTCAATGGAAAGGGAGATAAAAAAGAATAGGATAAAATTATATAAAAATAATAAAGTTGAGTCTATATCAAGAATGGAAAGTGGGGGAGTTTGTTCAGTATTAAGTAATGGAGAAAAGATAGAGGCAGAAAAGATTCTTGTATCAATAGGGAGAACTTTTAATGTTGAAGGATTAAATCTTAAAGATATTGAAGTTGAACAGGGACCTAAAGGTGAAATAATAGTAAATAATAAGATGCAGACATCCATACCTAATATATATGCAATTGGAGATGTAACTGGGAAAGTAATGCTTGCCCATGTGGCTTCAACCCAGGGGATTATATCTGTGGAAAATGCTTTGGGTGGCAATGTAGAAATGGATTATACTGTTATACCAGCCACAATATTTACAAATCCAGAGATCGGGAGAGTTGGGCTTACTGAAAAAGATGCTAAAGATAAGGGAATAGAGGTTAAAATAGGAAGATTTCCATTTAGAGGGCTCGGTAAATCTCAGATTACAGGGGATTTTTCAGGATTAGTCAAAATTATTTGTAGAGCAGATTCTTCCGTAGTCTTAGGGATGCATATAATTGGTGCTAATGCCACAGAGTTAATCCATGAGGGGGCATTAGCGCTTAAGATGAAAGCCACATATCATGATATAAGTTCACTTATTCATTCTCATCCAACATTCTCAGAGGCTATTATGGAAGCTTCCCATGATGTAGATGGGATGGCGATACATAAAATTTAATTGAAGAGAGGTGTTAGGACTATGGACGAAAAAGAGATAAAGCTAAATGAGAATCATCTATGGGTTAGATCAGACGGATTCCATCAAAAGATAGGTATAAGTGATTATGCGCAACAGGAACTCGGAGAGATAGTATATGTGGATTTACCAGATATAGGTGATGTGATAGAAAAGGGAGAATCTTTTGGGGAGATCGAATCTACAAAGACTGTCTCTGAGCTCATAGCCCCGGTAAGTGGTGAAGTTGTGGAGATTAATGAAAATTTAGAGGAGAATCCTACTATAATAAACGAAGATCCCTATGGAGATGGGTGGTTGATAGCTATTGAAATGTCTGACCCAGAGGAATTAGAGAATTTGATGGACCTCGAAGAATACGAGAAATTCATTGAAGAAGAAGAACAATAAATGATATAATAAAAAGAAGGTTTTTTAGATTTATCTTAATACATAAAAGATATTCTCTAAAGCGAGGATATTTCTTAGGTAGAAGGACTAAAAAATTAAGAATGTAAGATTAATTTATGTATAAGGTAGAAATTCCCGATTTAGATTATTTTCAGAGTCTTATTTTATGTCGAGGGGGATGTCCTGTAAATACGGATGCAAGAGCTTATGTTATAGCTATTGCAGAAGGAAATTATGAAAAGGCGTATAGAATAGCAAGGGAATCAAACCCCTTTGCTTCTATATGTGGAAGGATATGTGGAGCACCATGTGAGGCTAAATGTAGAAGGGGTAATATTGACCAATCTATTGCTATAAGAGCACTGAAAAGACTTGTTACTGAGAAATATGGAGTAGAAAGCGGGAACAGACTTAGAAATATTCTTTTTAGAGGAGAGTCTCCCAATATTTTTATCTCTTCTCATGATATCACAGCTATAAAGGAATTTACAAATACCAGAAGGATTTCAGAGATTGGAATAAAAAATATTGGGGATAAAGTAGCTATTATAGGATCAGGTCCTGCTGGAATGAGTGCTGCTCATGACCTTGCTCTTTTAGGATATAAAGTAACCGTATTTGAGAAGGAAAGATTTCCCGGGGGGATGTTATATTTTGGTGTTCCAGAATATAGACTCCCTCGAAAGATAATAGAGGCAGAAATATATGCCATATTAAGTTTAGGGGTTGAGCTTAAACTTAATATAGAAATAGGTAAGGATATTACAATCTCAGATCTTATTAATGCAGGATATAAATCTATACTTATTGCTGTTGGTGCTAATATTTCAAGACCACTTCCAATAGAAGGAATTGATCTTCCGGATGTCCTTAAAGGAATTGAATATCTAAAAAAGTTAGTGTTAAAGGAACCTGTTAAATTGGGTGAAAGAGTAATAGTAATCGGAGGTGGTAATGTTGCCTATGATGTAGCAAGATCTACTATAAGGAAAGAAGAAGTTAAAGAGGTACATGTAGTATGCCTCGAAAGCTTAGAAGAAATGCCAGCAGATGATATAGAAATTGAAGAAGGGGAAGAAGAAGGAATAATATTGCATAATAGGCTCGGTCCAAAAAGAATATTAAGTAGTAATGGGAAAGTTACAGGGGTTGAATTCTTAGATGTTGAAAGGGTTTTTGATGAAGAGGGTAGATTTGATCCTAAATTAATCCCTGATACTGAATCGAGAATTGAATGTGATACTGTAATTTTATCTATTGGACAGGCGTGCAATTTATCATTTATAAATGAATCTGAGGGAATAGAAACTTTAAGACCTGGTGTTCTTAAAGTAGATCCTAAAGACTTATCAACCACAAAAGAAGGTATATTTGCTGCTGGAGATGTAGCCTATGGACCAAAATTAATAATAGATGCTGTTGCTTCAGGTAAAAAAGCTGCTCTTCATATAGATGAATATATAAAAGGGAAAAGAATAAATATATCAAAAAAGGGGAAATTTACAGAGATTCCTGATCATGAGATGATAAGAGGATATGAAAAAATGAAAAGAGCGAAAGTCCCAACTCTATCTCCTTACGAGAGGAAAGATAATTATAATATAATTGAGATAGGTTTTGATGAAAATATGGCTAAGGAGCAAAGCAGTAGATGCTTAAGATGCCATATAGAGACAATATTTGATGGTGAAAAGTGTATACTCTGCGCAGGTTGTGTTGATGTATGTCCTGAATATTGTTTAAAGTTAGTAAGTGTTGATAAGATTGAAGGAGATGGAGAAATATTAAGTCTTTATTCAAATGGATCAGCAATAATAAAGGATGAAAGTAGATGTATTAGATGTGGATTATGTGCAAAGAGATGTCCTGCGGATGCCATTACTATGGAGTATCTCTCATTAAAAGAAGAGCTATTCTATGAATGATACGAAAATGCTTTATAATATTGAATATATTTCTGTTTCTGTTATTATTCTTTATCACTCTAAAAAGGGTTGAAATATATATTAAAACATCAGAAAAGAATCAGAAAAGTATTAATATATATAAATCTCCTCTAAATAATAACCCAGATATAAAAGGAATAAAAAGGAGAACATTTAATAATATAAACCTCAAGCTTTTTAAAGAGGGGGGAAGTTTGTTTAAGAAGCTCGATTGTATTCTTTGTCACAGGATAGATGGAAGAGGAGGGATTGTGGGGCCTGACCTAAGTTATATAGGAAGCAAAAGGGATTACAAATATCTATTTATGTGGATAAAAAATCCTCAGTCTATTAAGTTTAATACAAAGATGCCAAATCTTTATCTAAGTGATAAAGAAGCAAAGGCTATTGCCTATTACCTATCTAAATTCAAATAGTCTTTCTTTCCAAAAAAGGTTTAATTGATAAGATGTTAGCGATGGAGGGATTGCAACCGGATATTCCCCTGTAAAGCATGCATCACAGAATCCTCTGGATCCATTATTCTCAACTCCTCTATGTAAACCCTCAATACTCAAATATTCAAGAGAATCTGAGCCTAAAAATTCTCTGATTTCTTTAACATTATGGGTTGCAGCAATTAATTTCATTCTATCAGGGGTATCTATTCCATAGAAACAGGAATGAGTAGTTGGTGGTGAACTAATTCTTACATGAATCTCCTTGGGATCACACTGTCTTATCATATTTATTATCTTTTTTATTGTAGTTCCTCTAACTATGGAATCATCTATAATCACAATTCTTTTACCTTTAATAGTTTCTTCTATAGGGTTTAACTTTATCCTCACTCCAAAATGTCTTATTGAGTCTTGGGGCTCAATGAATGTCCTTCCAACATAATGATTCCTTATAAGAGCTGTCTCAAATGGAATTTTAGACTCTATAGAGAATCCTATAGCAGCAGGAACTCCGGAATCTGGAATAGGAATTACTAGATCAGCATCCACAGGATGTTCTTTAAATAGCTCTTTACCCAAGTTTTTCCTAACCTCATATACACTCTTACCCATTATATTACTATCAGGTCTAGAAAAATATACAAACTCAAATATACAGAATGATAATGGCTCTTCTTTAAACGGCTTATAAGAATTTAATCCATTATTATTTATAACAATTAGTTCTCCCGGCCCTATTTCTCTTACAAATTTTGCTTCAATCAGATCTAAAGCACATGTCTCAGAAGCAAATATATAAGACCCCTTTAAACTTCCCAATACAAGGGGCCTAAATCCATGAGGGTCTCTTACCACTATTAAACTATCTTCTGTCAGGAATAGAAGTGAATATGCTCCCTTTAATCTCTTTAAAGCATCTATTATTTTATCTATTAAGAAATCACTTCTTGATTTAGCAATAAGATGGATTATAATTTCTGTATCCATTGTAGATTGAAATATAGAACCACTTTTTTCTAATTCTTCTCTAATCATAAGTGCATTCACAAGGTTTCCATTATGTGCTACAGCAACACTTCCATTTAGATAATCTACTACAAATGGTTGAGCATTCTTTAATAGACTCGATCCTGTGGTAGAATACCTTGTATGGCTTATTGCTTTATCACCTTTTAAGTCTTCTAGTACATCTTCTTTAAATATATCAGCAACTAGACCCATCTCACGATAAGAATGGAGAAATTTTCCATCCGATGCTGCTATCCCAGCACTCTCTTGTCCTCTATGCTGTAAGGCATAAAGCCCCAGATATGCTAATTTAGAAGCCTCTGGATGCCCGTATATACCAAATATTCCACACATTTAATCAATTACCCCCTTTAATCTATTCATCCATTTTCTTTTAATATCTTTTATAGAAATATCGATTCTATCATTTATTATAACTCTATTCCCTCCCACAGTTCCAATAATATTGAAAGGAATAGAATATTTATCAGCAATCTTCTCAAAATCTGCCAAATCTTTATCTTTTATTGAAACTATTATTCTTGATTGAGACTCTCCAAATAATAATGCATCCATTCTAATGTCATCTTTTAACTCTACCCTTGCTCCAATGTGGCTACAGCTTTCGACAATAGCAATTGCTAATCCTCCATCTGACACATCATGGGCAGATAAAATTATCCCCTTTCTTATAGCTTCAAGACATGCGTTCTGTAAAGATAATTCAAGATTAAGGTCTATATCTGGTGGTCTGTTACCATCTATATCATAAAGTATCTTTAAATACTCACTTCCATCTATATCCTCAATATTTTCACCCATAAGGATAATAATATCACCTTCATTCTTAAAAAATTGCTCTCTTACATAACTCACATCATCAATTATACCAACCATCCCTATCACAGGAGTTGGATATATTGGAATCCCCTCTGTTTCGTTATAAAAGCTAACATTTCCACTTATTATAGGAATATTAAATAATAATGACCCCTCCCTTATACCAAAGATAGATCTATAAAAATCCCACATAACATATGGATCTTCTGGATCTCCAAAATTTAGACAATCTGTTATAGCAATAGGTCTTGCCCCAGAACATATTATATTTCTTGAAGCTTCGGCAAAGGCTATTTTAGATCCAATAAATGGGTCTAAATGACAATATCTACTATTGCAATCAACTGTAAGGGCTAAAGCCTTTTTCGTTCCTTTAATCCTTATGACAGATGAGTCAGATCCTGGTAAAATCAGTGTGTTTGTCCTAACCATATGATCATATTGAGTATATATATCCTCTCTACTTGACAGATTTGGAGATGATATCATTTTTAAAAGAATCTTATTATAATCTTTAGGTTCATCAAGAGATCTTATATCTATCCTTTCATCCTTACAATTCCTTTCTTTTGTCTGCCTATTATATACTGGTGCATCATCTGTTAACCCTTTAATAGGTATTCTAGCTACTATCTTATTATTATCTTTTATTGTTATATTCCCATCATCTGTAATATGACCAATGGGAACAGCATCTAAATCCCATTTTTTAAATATTTCTCTAACAGAGTTTTCATAACTTTTTTTAGCTACAATTAGCATTCTTTCTTGAGATTCTGAAAGCATTATTTCATAGGGAGTCATCCCCTTTTCTCTCAAAGGAACAAGAGAAACATCTATTTTTATCCCGCTATCACCTCTTGATGCCATTTCAACAGATGAACATGTTAATCCAGCAGCCCCCATATCCTGAATTCCTATTATATAATCATTCTTCATTAGTTCCAAACATGCCTCAAGTAGTAATTTCTCTGTAAATGGATCACCAACCTGAACATTTGGCCTTTTTAACTCTGAGTCTTCATTAAATCCTTGAGATGCCATTGTAGCCCCATGTATTCCATCTCTTCCGGTCTTTGAACCAACATATATAACAGAATTTCCATAACCAGATGCAATCCCTTTAAATATCCTATCTTTCTTTAATATACCTAAGCAACACACATTAACAAGAATATTCCCATTATAACATTCATGAAAATATGTTTCCCCTCCAACAGTTGGAATGCCCATACAATTTCCATAGTCTGCTATTCCAGATATTACCCCATTTAATAAATATTTTGTCTTTGGATGTTTAATAGATCCAAATCTTAATGAATTAAGGAGTGCAATGGGTCTTGCACCCATTGTAAATATATCCCTTAATATACCCCCAACTCCGGTTGCTGCACCCTGATAGGGTTCAATAAATGAAGGATGATTATGACTCTCTATCTTGAAGGCTATAGCCAATCCATCTCCAATATCAACAATTCCTGCATTCTCACCAGGCCCCTGAATAACATGAGGTCCCCCGCTCGGAAGAAACTTAAGTAGATTCTTAGAACTTTTATAACTACAATGTTCACTCCACATAACAGAAAATATTCCAAGTTCTGTAATATTTGGTTCTCTACCTAATATATCCAATATCCTCTTATACTCATCGTCTGATATACCATGATTCCTTATTATCTCTTTGTTAATCATAAGATTTAATTTTTCAAGTTGATCCACGATATTATTGATTCAAATAACCTTCTACCATCTTCATTCCCGAGGATAGCCTCTGCTCCTCTTTCGGGATGGGGCATCATACCAGCTATATTTCTTCCTTTGTTACATATACCAGCTATATTATATACTGATCCATTTGGATTTGACTCCTCATCTATTTCCCCGTCTTTATCAGAATATCTAAATAATATCTGTCTATTATCCACAAGCTCTTTTAATGTATCTCTATCAACATAATAATTCCCTTCTGCATGAGCTATTGGTAATTTTATTACTTCATTAGTTTTATAGCTATTTGTAAATGGCGTATCATTATTTTCAACCTTAAGATATACGTGCTTACATATAAATTTTAATGACTTATTCTTTATCATTGCACCAGGAAGTAATCCTGATTCAAGTAATATTTGAAATCCATTACATATCCCTATCACAAGACCACCTTTATTTGCATATTTTATAACCTCATTCATAACAGGAGAAAACTTTGCAATAGCCCCGGCCCTAAGATAGTCCCCATAAGAAAATCCTCCAGGGAGTATAATACAATCATAATTATTAAGATCTTTATCCTTATGCCATATAAATTCTACTCTTTCTTTTAAAACATGTTTTATAACATAGTAACAGTCATGATCGCAGTTTGAACCAGGAAATATAACTACACCAAATTTAAAAAATCCTTCGGATTTCATATCTCTATATCAAATCTATAATCTTCAATAATATTATTAGCTAAAAGCTTATTACACATCTCCTTAATCCTATCTTGAACCTCTTCCTTTGAAATATCATTAATTCTTATCTCCATATACTTACCGAATCTAACATCTTCAACTTCATTAAACCCTAATGATTTTAATGAATTATATATTGCTTTCCCCTTTGGGTCTAATATCTCTTTCTTTGGAAGAATATATATCTTTGCTATCATTCGTTAAACACCCTATTAAATATATGATCTATGTGCTTTAAATGATATTTATGATCAAATAATTGTTCCAACTCATTCTCTTTGAACATTCTATTTATATCCTTATCCATTTTAAGTATCTCCTTAAAATCTTTCCCACTCTTCCATGAATTCATTGCATTCCTTTGGACAATCTTATATGCCTCTCCTCTAGTTAAACCCTTTCTTATCAACTCCAATAGTATCCTTTCAGAGAATATAAGGCCCCTCGTTTTTTCAAGGTTTCCCTTCATTCTATCAGGATATACAGTAAGATCTGTAAGGATATTTATCATTCTGTTTATAATATAATCCATTAATATCGTACTATCTGGAGCTATTATCCTTTCTACAGATGAATGACTTATATCCCTCTCATGCCATAATGATATATTCTCCATAGCAGCTATAGAATTAGCCCGTATAACCCTTGCAATACCAGATATATTTTCTGATCCTATTGGGTTTCTCTTATGAGGCATTGCAGATGATCCCTTTTGTCCCTCTGAAAAAGGTTCTTCAACCTCAAGGACTTCACTTCTCTGTAAGTGTCTTATTTCAATTGCAAATTTTTCAAGAGAACTTGCAATGATTGCCAGTGTAGAAAAATATTGAGCATGTCTATCCCTCTGTATTATTTGACTTGAAACCGGAGCCTTTTTTAACCCTAATTTATTACATACATATTCTTCAACAAATGGATCCACATTGGCAAACGTTCCAACAGCCCCGGAAATCTTCCCATAGGATATAACATCCTTGGCATATTTCATCCTTTCTAAATTTCTTTTTATTTCCTCATACCACAGAGCCATCTTTAAGCCAAAAGTAATAGGTTCTGCATGTACACCATGAGATCTACCTATCATTATTGTATCTTTATATCTATATGCTAAATCCTTAAGTGTATTTAATAATCTATTTAAATCATCAATTATTATATCTGACGCCTCTTTTAATTGGAGTGCAAAGGAGGTATCAAGAACATCTGATGATGTTAATCCAAAATGTATAAATCTTGAATCCTCACCAATATTTTCGGATATGGCATCAACAAAAGCTGCTACATCATGCTTTGTAATTCTCTCAAGTTCATTTATCCTTTCAATATCTAACTTTGCCTTATTCTTTATATTATTTAAAGCTTCTTTTGAAATTTCCCCTACCTCTGATAATGCTTCACATACAAGTATTTCCACTAACAACCATTTTTTATATTTATTTTCATCACTCCATATTCTTCCCATCTTTTCCCTTGTGTATCTTGGTATCATCCTCTAATCTCCTTATGAGTCCACCATTTCTTAATCTTTTTATCATCAGCAATTACATTTGCTGCATTATAACCCGGGGCACCACTTATACCACCACATGGATGACTTGATCCTCCACAAAGATAGAGATTTATTATAGGTGTTTTATAGTTGGAATATCCTGGAATAGGTCTGAATATACCCATCTGGTCTTGAGCAACATTACCTAAGAATATTGAACCTTTAAACATAGATCCCATCTCTCTTTCCATATCAAGAGGAGAATAAATATATATATCAAGAATATTATCCTTCATATTTGGTGAATATTGTATAAATTTATCTATTATTCTATCTCCTATAGTATGCTTTATCTCATCCCATTTATTTCCACCACCTTCAATATTATATGTAGTTATATGCCATATGGTCATTGTATGCTTACCAGCTGGGGCCTGAGTTGGATCATAAAGAGTTGGCGTTATAGATATACCGCTTATAGTCTCTGGAGAAATACCAATTCTTATTTCATTAAACTGCTTCTGTATATCTTTAACTCCTTCACATCCCCATCCAACTATAAGACATTTATTCAATTTTTCATCCATTGATCTCCATTTAGGGGGTTCATTGAGTGCAAGGCTTAAAGTTATAAGAGATACCTCATCTTCTCTGAATCTCTTTACTTTTTTAATAAAATTGGAATCGAGCTTATCTTCATTAATAAGTTTTAAAAATGTATCTTTAAAATTAGTTCCAGAAACCACACCTTTCCTTGCTATTACCTTATCTCCTTTCTTTAATTCTACACCAGAAGCTATATCATTATCAACTATTATCCTCTCAACCTCAGAACCTAACAATATTTTCCCATTGTGAGCCTCTATTACCCTTGCCATAGCATCTGTAAGTCCCTTTGATCCTCCTATACATATTCCGTATGGATTTTTATATATTAAAGAGGATATTATCGGTATAATTGATCCACATCCATAATAATCTATAGGGGTCCCGGATTGAACAGCCCATAAAAGAAGCCAAGTCTTTACTTCTTCGGATTCAAAATACTCATCACAGAGATTCTTTGGATTTGAGAATTGAATTCTTAATAATTCAAGCCCCTCCTCAGTCCTTTCAAGTAAAGACATCATTTTGGACAGTAATACCGGAGGATTATAAAATAATCTTACTATTGTATCATTAAGCCTTTCATACTTTTTCACCATATCTCTATATGTTAGTGCATCTCTCTTTGAAAATTTCTCAATTTCTTTTGCTGTTTTCTCTTTATCAAGGTATAATATAAGACTTTTTCCGTCAGGGAATAATATTCCATACTGTATCTCTGGAATTATATATCTTGCTCCATATTTCTCAAGTTCAAGATCTTTATATACTGGACCTGTTAATACCCACGAATGAGCTATAGAATGTAAGTTATGTCTAAATCCTGGCAGGGTAACCTCTTCGGTGGTAGCCCCACCACCAACACTACTTCTTTTTTCTAATACCAATACCTTTTCCCCTGCTTTAGCAAGATAGGCACCACAGGTTAATCCATTATGACCCGCACCTATTATTATAAAATCAAACTCTTCCATATACTTATATTCCCCATAGCATTCTTTAGGTATAACAAAGATTCTATATCGCCCTCTATTTCCATAGCCCCTCTAAAAAGACTACTGTCAGAATCGGATCTATTGAAAATCATACCTATAAATTCCATTATTTTACCTTTTACAACAACATCAGCATCTTTATTAATATGATTTAAAGGCTTTAAATAACCATTTTCTATAGTCATATAAAATTTTTTCTTAAATTCCTTTATATAAAACTCAAATACCCTACCTTCTATCTTATTAAGCCTTATTCTTAAAGAATTATTCCTATTTAAAAATCTTATTATAATTCTAAAGATGATATTCATATGCAATATTGCCTAAATACCATCCATTAAATAGCTCTCTATCCTTAATATCATTAAGTATATCTAATGCCCTATCAATCTTCATTTTACCACTTACAACCTCAATAAATACATCAACCAATTCTTCATTCCTATCCATCTGTGGAGATATCCTTATTGTGGATATCCCTGTATCTCTTAGCTCATTAATATATTCCAAGAGAGAAAGATTTTTGTTGGTTAATATTACTTTCCCATTTATGATAAATATACTATTTCCATCAATACTATTTACAGGTATACCATCCGGATAATTAAGACATTGTCTAAAACATCTATTAGATCTTAGTATTCTTAACGTATAACATCTCCATGATATACCTATTGGTAATATGCCATATGCATATATTTCTAAGTCAATACCATCCATGAACTTTATATCCTCTTTTGACAACTCAAATGGTATAACGATTCTTTTAAAGCCTAAACTCTTTAAATAACCTGCACTATATGGATTATATATACTTAAATATACCCCTGCTATTAGATCACTCTTTATAGAAAGACTCAATGGAGCGAAGCTATTCATTTCAAGTGGGAATGGAAGTTTCAAGAGCATCTTAAGATATTCTATCTCTTCTTTTGATTTTATAAGTGGAGGGGTTGATATTATAAATTCCTTCCCCTCTTTCTTCACCATTTCTCCTATTTCCATTATCTCATCTATTGAGAACCCTTTATTAATACATGTAAGCTCACCAAAATATATCTTAGATACCCCCTTCTTTGAAATATTCTTATAGAAATTCTTTATTTTATTCTTACTCCAATTATAAAGGATGGGCCCTATAGATATATCCATTATTCCTCAATATAAGGGGAATAGGTAGATCTCATCCCTTCTAAAAAGGGAATTATTTTTTTATTATATCTATTTAATGTTTGCTTCCCCTTCCTATAATTATCGATGGCTTTCTTAAGATATTTTGTAGTCATCTTAACATATTTTAAACTTCTCTGCCTTCCTTCTATCTTTATAGCATCTATTCCTATATCCATTATAATTGGAAGAATATTAATTATACTTAATGATTCGGGAGTCTGAATAATATTATCATTTATGTCAATCGCGCTATAAAATCCCTTACATGGGGTTGGATAAGAAAGGAGCATACCCTTTCTTAAAACCCTATTTCCTAATTTAACCATTCCTGATTCAATACTTAAATATTCTGGCGGTGAACATAAACCGGATGTATTTACAGATTTCCCTGTTAAGTATGATGATAGCATACATCTACCTTCGTAATTTATACATAAAAGCCCTATCCCAAATATCTCAAGCTCCACATCTGTATTATCTCTTGTATATTTTATATCTTCTATGTTTAGAGATCTTGGCAGTACCACCCTCTTTATATCAAACCTCTCTTTATAGAAATTGATATCTAAATAATTAGATGCACCAGCCTGCACACTTAGATGTATTCTTATATCAGGATATCTTTCCTTTATGTAGTTAAGAAGAGATATATCGGATACTATAACTGCGTCAGCCCCAAGCTCATAAGATTTATCTATATCATTTTTTGAAATCTCCCATTCTTTCCAAGTCGGCAATGTATTTATTGTAACATACACCTTCTTATTCTTTTTATGGGCATATTCTATCCCTTCTTTTACTTCATTATATGTTAGATTTAATCCTGGGAAGTTTCTCATATTTGTTGAACTATTAAATCCTAAATATACAGAGTCTGCTCCACTATCTATCGCTCCTTTAAGCATGGATATATTCCCTGCTGGTGAAGATATTTCTATCATGATTGCAATAGATAATCCATTATTATACCAGCCAATACGACAGATCCCACAAATACATTGGAAACAAATGCTTTAAACGAAATTTCCAATTCTTGAGAATCTTTTAACCATAATATCTGATATATAAATATAATAGCAGCTATTATTAATGAGATGTAGTATATTATACCAAGATCTGTTATTATACCTAAAATTACCAAACCTAATATAGTGAATAGGAAAAGAATTATAAGACCCTCTAATATATGTTTTCCAAAGAGCATAGCTGTGGATTTAATGCCTATCTTTCTGTCATCTTCTATATCCATAAGAGCATATATTGTATCATATCCTGTTGCCCAGAATATGTTTGTTATCAATATAACTATAGCTGGAAGACCTATCCTTTCTTTAACAGCTGCCCATGCCATTATTGCGCCCCACCCAAAGGCAATACCTAAAAATACCTGAGGTATATATAAAAATCTTTTTATAAATGGATATATTATTGCTAAGAGTAGACCAAATATACTTAATAAGATACATAACTTATTTAGAAAAAGAGTTAATATAAATGAAAGGGCTATAAATATTACAAATATTATAAGTCCTTCCTTAATACTTAATTTCCCGGAGGCAAGAGGCCGATTCTTTGTCCTTTCTACATATGGGTCTATATTTTTATCCACAATATCATTTATAGCGCATCCTGCACTCCTCATAAGAAATGACCCAACTACAAATATTATAAATAACTTAAGGGAGGGGGACCCTCCGAACGCTATAAATAGAGACCACAGGGTTGGAAGTAAAAGCAAAAGGGTCCCATACTGTTTTGTAAGCCTGATAAGGTCTGATACACCCCTTAATTTTTCAATTATCTCTCCCACCACTTTCTTATTCTTAAATCCTCAGCTATTACATTTGAAACATTATATCCTGAAGCTCCATGAATTCCTCCTGTAGGATGGGTTGTTCCCCCGGTAAGATAGAGACCGTCTATACCGGGAACCTTATATTGGGAAACACCATGAAATGGTCTAAAGAAATTCATGTGATCGAGTCCCATATCGCCAAGCATAAGAGAAGCGAATTTCATATGACCTGTGGTAAGCTTTTCCATATCTGTTGGTGTATAAAGATATCTTCCCAGAATATTTTCTTCTGTGAGGTTTGGAGCATACTCTCTCCATCTCGCTGTCCATGTATCTAATACCTCATTTCTGAATTCTTCATTATCCCAATTCTTTGGGTCTCCATCTATGAAATATGTTGTCCACTGCCAATAAAAGGTTGTATATTTATCAGGGGGGGCCTGGGTCCTATCATGAATAGATGCTGTACAGGCTAATCCACCTGGGTATCTTGGAAGCTTAAGCTCTGTAATATCATTAAATTGAGTCTGAAGTTCTATAGTACTCTCTGCCCCCCAAAATACCCAAGGGCAAGAGTTCACTATAGGATTATCCTCCCATCCTTTCCATTTTGGAGGTTCATTAAGAGCCAAATGCGGGGTACATAGTGTCATTTCATCCCAATGATATCTTTTTGCCTTCTCTGCTATATTTTCCTCTATATACTCTTCTCCTACAAGGTCCAATATGGTCTGCTGAGTCCCGGCAGAAGATATAACCCCCTTCTCAGCCCTTATTACATCTCCATTTTCAAGTTCAACCCCTGTAGCTCTGTTATTTTCAATAAGTATCTTTACAACCTTACTTTCCAGTTTAACAGTCCCTCCATTTGCTTCTATCATCTTAACCATTGCTTGAGCCAAGGAATTTGATCCACCTATAGCAATACCCCATGGAACCTCATGGGTCATTGTTACCATCATTGGAACCATGACTCCTCCACCTCTCATATTCCCCATCACTCCTGCTGTTGTTGCAAGTCCAAGAATCCAGACTCTGACTTCCTCTGACTCAAAATAGTCCTTTGCTATTAAATCACAACTTGAAAGCATCATTCTAACAAATTCAGCTCCCTGATCTGTTCCTTCAAGCGGAGCAAATATCTGAGAGTAGGAAGCCGGAGGAGCAAAGAATGATCCTACAATAAGATCTTTTATCCCTTTAAATGTCTCAAATATTTCTTTATATGTCTTTGCATCTTTCTTAGAAAACTTTTCTATCTCCTTGCAAGTTTTATCAATGTCTAAATATAGAACAATATTACCACCATTCTTAAAAACGCAAGCATATTGAGGATCCGGAAATACATATTTACAACCATATTTTTCAAGTTCAAGATCCTTATAGACCGGACCTCCATGTATCCATGAATGCATCTGGGAATGGGTATTATGCTTAAATCCAGGAAGTGTAAGCTCCCTTGTCATTGCACCACCACCTATAATATCCTGGGCTTCAAGCAAAACTACTTTAAGCCCACTCTTAGATAGATAGCCTGCTGCGGTTAATGCATTTATACCACCACCTACTATTACAATGTCATATTTCTCCATAAAAGCCTCCTATATATATTTTTTTAATATAACCCTTGCCTTCTCCTGAGAAGATAAAGGGACTTTTATCTTCTCAAATAATTCTCTATTTTTTAAGGGTTTTGTTGCATCAAATCCAACCTTTGAGGTTAAGTACTCATCCTTTACAGACGGATCTATAGGTGAGCCTTGAACCTTTGTTATTATTACGATATCATCCTCTCCTTGAAACCTTGTTGATAATGCCCACTCTACTTCTCTTCTACTATAAATATCTATATCATCGTCTACTACAATTGCGTGTTTTATATAAGGATTGCTAGACAATATACCATATAATATTTTTCTTGCCTCTCCTTCATCCTTTTTCTTTATAGATATTATAACATTTGAACATATAGTAGATGCTACCAAATCCTGAATTGATGGGAATAGAGACTTCAGCTCTTTTTTCATTATAGCACTCCATGCTATGGTTGTCAATAATTCATCTTCATGAGTCCAAGGTTCAAATACAGGATATATAATATCCTTTCTTCTTGTTATTGTTTCTACCTCAATTACAGGATTATTTGCTGTTATATAATACCCTGTGCTTTCACCAAATGGACCCTCTTTTTCTCTTATATTTGGTAATATTTTCCCTTCAAGCACAACCATTGCACTGGCAGGAATCATAAGACCGCTATTCTCCGCCTTTATCAATTCAACTCCTTCCCCCCGCAATCCTCCTGATAGAGAAATCTTATCACCATAGGGATACCACGATACAGAAGCTATTAATATAGAGGGGTCTACCCCTATAACTATTGCTACAGGAAGAGGAATACCTTTTTCTTCTGCTATCCTGAATAATTCAGTGGATGTTTTACTTGCTAAAAATACACCCAGCTTATTTTTATCTTTTACCTGAAGCCTATGGACTCCCATTGTCATAAATCCACTCTCTATATCCTTCATAAATATTATCCCTTGAGTTATATAAGGAGAAGCATCCTTTTCATGATATGTTAAAATCGGCAATTCTTTTAGTATATCTATATTATCCTTTATTATTACTTCCTTTGCCGGGGCTTTATCTACAATCTTTGGGGGAATAGGTTGCTCTTTCCTCTTTATATATTCTTCAACCAGATCCCCTTTAATATCAAGAGCAATTGCTATTCTTTTTTCACTTCCTAAAAGGTTCCCAACAACTTTAAGATCATAACCCTTAACATTTTCTATTAAAACCGCTTTACCATTCCTCTTTTTAGCTATTTCCCTTAATATAGCAGATATCTCATATTTTGGATCTAATTCTTCCTCTATTATAATCAGCTCATCTTCTTCTTTAAGTCTTTCTATAAATTCTAAAAGGTCTTTATAAGCCAAATTATCCTCTCCTTTCTAAATATTTAAATTTATTTATATCCAAAAGTTGACCGCCTGCCTATATACCCTAAGCCTGTGAGATTCAGTAAGAAGCTAAATTCTCTCTCGCTTGGTCTTACCCGCTCTCCGAATGAAAATCTTAAACTCCAGCAATCACATAGTGATTTATATTCAACTCCGTACTTAGATTCAAGCCATAAACTATCTCTATTTGAATACCTACTTTCATAATATGCTCTAATATAATCTGTAACCTTTAAATCTAATGTAGTATTATATTCCTCTATTGCTCCCTTATTATATCTATACCCAAACTGGAATAGATCATCTCTTTTATCTCTTATCTTAAGAAGAGAATTCAATGACCTTGTCTCCTTCTCATATACATCATAGTTAGTATTCATACCTATATTTACATATTTTGATGGTTTTATAGAAAGTTCTGCTCTTAGATTTGATAGCGGTCTTTTTTTATCTTCTGGGGAAATCCGTTCTCTTCTCTCTTCATTTATATCGAAACTTTGAGAGAGCCTGAATTTCAATAATTCTAATGTATAGTCCATTCCCTCCTCATCAGTAAATTTACCAAGAATACGATTTGTAAGAGAATAGGTAAGTAGGTTATTATTACTTATTCTATCTATTCCATCAAAGAATGGAAAATCCTTCTGATTAACCTTAGGTATGAATGTATAGGATAATTCGGGCTCAATAGAATGCAATAATTTTTTTATTCCAAATTTTTCTATAAAAAATACTCTTTCAAAAGAGGTATCAATGGTTGTATTTAAATCCACTATCTCTCTTGAATTTATTCTGCTCACTTCATTACTCGATTTATATATTGTTTCTCTTATACCTACTTCCGGTGTAAACTGAAAGTATCCTCCAGGTGATAAAGGTAGAGAGAATCTCGGATATATATCTATCCTCTGTCCTCTGACTCCTTCATCCCTCCAAAAGTTTGTAAACGATGAATCAAGGCTGTAGAATAGCGGGGTATCAAATAAATTCTGTCTTAATCCCGTGAAATTTATTGTTGGTAGTATCTGGAGCGTAGTTTTATCTCCTACAATAAGATTCTTATGAAATTTAAATTCAGAGGTAAGTGAATATTTATCCCAATTTTTTGAATAGTATATAGAAGAATTCAGATACCTGCTTGTCCTTGTATCTACATCACTGGTAAAATCTCTAAAATACTCCTTATCACCAACTAAGTTTATATCTATTCTTCCGTATGATTTATCCGAAAATCTTTCTTTATGATATGCCTTCAATAACCATCTCTGAGTCTTTGGCTCAAGTTTATTCTGGTCAAATATAGAAAATTTTACATTTCCTTCGCTATTCTTACTAAGTATATATCTATATTCAAAATCTCCTCCAGTTCCTCTATTACTTCTATTATCTAAGATAAAGGTAGCATCCATACTATTATTAATAACCAAATAGAATGGAAGCCTGACTACAGTTCCCTCCAGCTTTGATTTTCCAAAACTTGGCATTAAGAATCCGGTATGCCTTTTCTTCTTAGCAGGATATATTCCATAAGGTATATATAGAACCGGAATATCTTTCACATAGAATACACCATCTTTTATTGTTGCATACCTCCCATATTTTACATCTATCTTCTGTCCCCCTATTTTCCAGGGTGGAGCTCCTCTTTCGCATTCACATGTTGTAAAACTTCCATCATATATACGATAGTTTTCTTCACCAAGCTTATTTATCTCTTTTCCAAATATATGATACTTCTCTTCTTTAAAGAACAGGCTACCATTTAATATCACACCCTTTCTACTATCTAAATTAAATCTTAGGCTATCACTTTCTAATATATTATCTCCATCTGTTAATATAACATTTCCAGATGCCTCAGCCTCTTTTGTATTTAAATCGACTACTACTTTATCTGCATCTAGAATTACATCACCCTGGGTTATCTCAACCTCCCCTTCCAGTGTATACTGATTTTTCTCTTTATCATAGGTTATTATATCTCCTTTAATATCTACAGGCTCTTCACTAAATCTAAATAGATTTTCACCAGAAATAGAAGGCTTTGCAGAAATTAGGGAAAATAAGATTACAAAAGTATATATCTTTAATCTTTTCATAATATAAAAGTCCTCTTTTTATAATTTTATTTAATTTTTGACTGATTTTGGAAAAGAATAACAGAAAAAAATAAGCGTGTCAATACATAGATAGTTGGTCTTTCACCAAAAGTTACAAGTAAAGATATATAACTTATTGAAAGATTTAGGTAAATAAAGAGAACCATAAATTAAGTCCATCCTAATATGGTATATGATAAAAGAGTTTTAAGTAAAAACTTTGGAAAAAGCCCTAAAATAGATATTGATTTTTTATTTAATCATGATAAGATTAATCTTCAATGCTGAAAATATTAAGAAATATTTATTTTATAATCTTATTGCTAATATTATTCCCAGTATCTGCTGCAGCTAAAGATATAAAGATTTCTATTATCCCATTTAAAATAAATTCCTCTGAGAATTTAGACTATTTAAAGGATGCTGTATATAGTATGCTTCTAACTCGACTTTCTCAGAATGATATTGAAATTGTTGAATCAGAAAAAATAAATGAAAATCTGAGTGACAAAGAACTATTTTTTTCGGGAGCTGAGGAGAAAATAGATTATATTATAATGGGAAGTTTAAATAAGATAGGAAGTAAGATAAGCATAGATGTAAAGATATTAAATATAAAAGAAGGAGGACTAATAAAAGGGCTATATATTGAAGGTAATAGTTTAGATAAACTTATACCTTTAATAGGACAATTATCAAAAAATATTTCTGATATATTCCATGGTAAAGTTTCAAAGCCTAAAATAAAAGATGAATTTTTAAGCAACTTAAAGAGGCCGAAGATTAATACTCTTAATATATATAAACCATTCTGGGAAAGCAAAAGTATATCAGGCGAGATTAAGAATATAGATATTGGAGATATGGATGGAGATGGTAAGGAAGAGTTAGTATTGATAAGTGATAATAGGCTCATGATATGTAAAATTAAGGGTAAGAAGATAAAAGTCATAAAAAGATATAAAGGAAATAAAGGAAATCAATTCTTAAGGGTCGATCTATTTGATATAAACAGGGATAAAAAAGACGAGATATATGTGACAAATTGGGATTATGACAAGCTTAAATCTTTTGTTATCGAATATAGAGATAATGAGTTTAAAATCATTTCTAAAAACCTTAAATGGTTTTTAAGAGTAATAAGACTTCCTGGTGAAGGGAAAGTGTTGATAGGAGAAGAGTATAATAAGAAAGATATATTTAAAGAAGGTATAAAAAGAATCCTATTAAAGAATGGAAAGTATCAAGAAGGAAAGAGTATTGATATACCTATCAAAGATATAAATATATATAGCTTTGATATTGGAGAATATGGTATCTTGGTAATTGATAATAAGGATAATCTCTTGAAATTATTCTCTAAAAAAGGAAATGTTTTATGGATAAGTGAAGAAATCTATAATATATCAGGAAATCTTATAGATAAATATCCAAAGGAGGATATATTAGGATATGATAAGACATCAAAGATTCCCATCCCTTCAAGGATTATAGATAGAGGTAGGGATATAATATTATTTAAAAATAGAGGGGAATATCTGGATCTTTTTAGCCCCTTTAGTAAAGGAGTCCCTTTAAGAGATGGAGAAATAGATGCATTTTTATGGAATGGAAGTTCTTTTACTATTAATTGGAAGAGTAAACCAGTAGATGGGTATATATCAGATATTCAGATAGGTGATATAAATAGTGATGGTAGAAAAGAACTTATTGTAGTAATATGTAGAAAGAAGGGACTTATATTTAAAAAGATAAAAAGCAATATACTTCTATACAAACTTCCTGAAAAATCTTAAATTTTAATACTTTACAAAATTTTATTTTTTAGCTAAGATTAGAGTATATAAAAGTTTTATTGAGGGGGATAATTATGTCAGGTCATTCAAAATGGAGCTCAATTAAACATAAGAAAAGTGCAATGGATGCAAAAAGAGGTAAGATATTTACCAAACTTATAAAAGAAATATCGGTTGCAGCAAGGATTGGTGGTGGAGATCCAGAAAATAACTCAAGACTCAGAACTGCGATACTTGCTGCAAAGGCTGAGAACATGCCAAAGGAAAATATTGAAAGAGCTATAAAAAGAGGAACAGGAGAGCTTGAGGGGATAAACTATGAAGAAGTAATATATGAAGGATACGGCCCTAAGGGGGTTGCTATACTTGTTAATGCAATGACAGATAATAAGAATAGAGCTACAGCAGAATTAAGGCGCATATTTAGCAAGAACCATGGCAATCTTGGAGAAGCCGGTTGCGTATCCTGGATGTTTGGGAAAAAAGGGCTAATAGTATGTTCAAAAGAGGAGGTAAATGAAGATAATTTAATGGAAGTTGCACTTGAGGCTGGTGCAGAAGATATAAAAGAGATTGAAGAAGATGGAACTTTTGAGGTATATACAGATTCTTCTACATTTGAAGATGTGAAAAAGGCATTTGATGAAAACAATATCAGGTATAAGCTGGCTGAAATAACCATGATTCCCCAGACCTATATAAAACTTGAGGGGAAGGATGCTGAAAATATGTTAAAGCTTATGGAAGCATTAGAAGATTGTGATGATGTTCAAAATGTATATGCTAATTTTGATATCCCCAATAAAATGATGGAGGCATTAGATAACAGGTGAGGGTTTTAGGAGTAGACCCAGGAAGTATAAAAAGTGGTTATGGTATAGTTGATGATGATGGAGATAGATTATTATATATATCCAGTGGAGAAATTCCTGTTGATTCAAGAGGTTCTTCTTTTTCTTATACTCGGTTAAAGGTAGTATATGATAAACTTACTGAAGTAATCAATACTTATTCACCAGATGTTATAGCAATTGAAGATATATTCTATTCCAAGAATATAAAGAGCACTATTAAATTAGGATATTGTAGAGGAGCAATAATCTTAGCTGCACTTAATTTAAAATTAGATATATATGAATATACTCCTCTTCAAATAAAGAAGGCTATAGTAGGATATGGAAGAGCGACAAAAGACCAGGTTGAAAAGATGGTAAAGGTGCTTCTTAATAATACTATCCCTGATAATATAAGATGGGATGCCTCGGATAGCCTTGCTGTGGCTATATGTCATATAAACTCATCAAAGATTAATACACTATATGATTGCTCAGCTTAGCGGTATACTTATCTATAAGACTCATAAAAATGTAATAATAGATGTTAATGGAGTAGGATATCAAGTATATGTACCGTTATCTACCTTTTATAAACTTCCAGATATAAATAATGGGGTAAAGCTAAATATATATACTTATATAAAGGATAGTTCTATCAGCCTCTATGGATTTTTTACCATGGATGAGAAAAATATCTTTGAGCTTTTAATAGCCATATCTGGGATAGGACCCAAATTAGCTATAAACATATTATCAGGGATATCGCCGGATGAGCTAAAAGAGGCCATATACTTCAATAACTCTGATAAGTTGAGAGCTATCCCTGGACTTGGTAAAAAAGGAGCAGAGAGAATTTTGTTGGAACTTAGAGAAAAAATGAGAAAACTCCCTTTGCCAACAGATAACCTCGATAATAAGAGAAAAGATATCTTCTCAGCATTATTAAACTTAGGGTATGATAGAAAGAGTGCTAGGATGGCACTTGATAAAATTGATCCAGATATTAGAGAGAAAGATATACCGCTGGAAGAGCTCCTTAAAATGACATTAAGGGAACTTTCAAAATGAGAGTAGAAGACGATGATATAAAATATGAATTAACCCTTCGTCCTAGTAGACTTATAGACTATATTGGACAGGAAAAGGTAAAGAATAATCTCAAAATATTTATTGAAGCTGCGATAAATAGAGATGAAGCACTAGATCATGTTCTATTTTATGGTCCCCCTGGAATAGGCAAAACGACCCTCGCTTACATAATATCTCAAGAACTTAAAGTAAATATCAAAGCTACATCAGGTCCTGTTATAGAAAAGGCAGGAGACCTGGCTGCAATACTTACAAATTTAAAGGATTATGATGTATTATTTATTGATGAAATTCATAGACTTAATCATGCTGTAGAAGAAATACTATATCCTGCTATGGAAGATTTTAAATTAGATATAGTTATAGGACAGGGACCGAGCGCAAAAACAATAAAACTCAACTTACCTAAATTTACTCTTATAGGTGCTACAACAAGAGCTGGTTTGCTTACATCACCATTAAGAGATAGATTTGGTGTTATTTCACATTTAGATTTTTATTCTGTAGAGGAGCTTGATAAAATTATACATAGGTCAGCAAAAATACTTAATATTGAGATAGATGAGGAAGGAGCTATAGAGATAGCAAGAAGATCAAGAGGAACACCAAGAATCGCAAATAGACTTCTGAGGAGAATCAGAGATTATGCTCAGGTAAAGGGTGATGGAATAATAACCCGGGATATTGCTGAAGAAAGTTTAGAGATGTTGGAAATAGATAGATTTGGACTTAATAAAATAGATAAGAAAATATTAACAACTATAATAGAAAAGTTTAATGGTGGCCCTGTAGGACTTAGCACTTTATCAGCAGCTATAAACGAAGAAAAAGATAGCATTGAAGAGGTATATGAACCCTTCCTTATCCAGAATGGATATTTAATAAGAACCCCTAGGGGTAGAATGGCAACAAAGATTGCCTATGAATATTTTGGTAAGAAGACTACACTATTTTAAATAGTTTAATAGAAAGATTAAAAAAATAATATGAATATACTTCTCCATATATGTTGTGCAAATTGTAGTATATATCCTGTTAATAGAATGAGATTAAAAGGGATTAATATCTCAGGATTCTTCTTTAACCCGAATATTCATCCATATCAGGAGTATAAAAAAAGACTTGATACTGTGAGAGATTATACAAATAGTTTGGAATTAGATGTTATATATAAGGATAACTATGAACTTGAAGATTTTTTACGAAATGTTGTATATAGAGAAGGGGAAAGATGTAAATATTGCTATTATATGAGACTTAAAGCTACAGTAGAAACAGCAAAGAATGAAGGATTTCAGCTATTTACCACCACATTACTTTACAGTAAGTATCAAAAACATGAGTTAATTAAAGAAATTTGTATCTCGCTCCAGAACACATATGATATTGAATTCTATTATGAAGATTTCAGGGAAGGTTGGAAATATGGGATAAATGTTTCCAAGGAATTGGGATTATATAGACAAAAGTATTGTGGATGTATATATAGTGAAAAGGAAAGGTATTTAAAAAAAAGATGAAGGAATTCGGAAGCTTATTTGTAATATTTGGTGTAATATTTATAATTATTGGATTAGCTCTTACATTTGGACCAAGAATTCCCTTAATAGGTAAACTACCCGGAGATATATATATTAGAAGAGGAAACTTTAACTTTTATTTTCCGTTAACTACATGTATCATTATAAGTATACTCCTAACCCTCATATTATCTATATTTATTAGAAGATAAGAAAATTCATTCATAGGTTTTTATATCGGCTTTGTTTCTCTTTGATTTAATAAGCTCACTTAACAGCTTTTCTTTCTTTTCTCCAAGCAAAAAATGAAATATATTATCTTTTACTTCTTCAAGTTTTAGAGGCTTTTCTTCCCTTTTCTCTAAAACTTTAATAATATGAAATCTATCTTTATCTCTTATTGGACCATCATACTCACCTACCTTAATCTTTTTAATCCTTTCCTTAATCATATCCGGGAAAAGATTTATATCTATAAATTTATTTATCTTATTTATCTTCTTTGCGAACTCGTTTTGTTGATTTAGTGCATATTTATCAAAATCTATATTCCCTCTTTTTAATTTTGATATAATCTCTTCCGCTTCCTTTATACTATTCGCTGTAATTATCTTTATTTTGTAGCCCTCTGGTATAGTGAATCTCTTTCTATTCTTTTCAAAATAATCCTTTATCTCAGCCTTTGATATTTTTACATCCTTTCCTAAATCTGATCTTAGCTTATCTATCATTATCTCATCTCTAATATAATCCTTGAAATCCTCAATTGTGATTCCTATCCTACTTAAGGCTGCGCTAAAAGCCTCATTCTCTCTAAATGACGATTTAACATCCTCTAACATTTTTTGGACTTCACTCTCATTAACTATTATTCCTCTGTCTTTTGCTTCTTCAAGAAGTAATTTCCGGTTTATAAGTTCATCTATAGTATCCTTTTTAACCTTTTCTTTCACATCTGGTGGTATTTTTTTGCCATATATACCATGTAATTCATTAAGTTTCGAATTAAAGAGCAATTCATAATCACTTTTTAAGATTGTTTCCCCATTAACTTTAGCTATGGGCCTATATTTAATACTAAACCATATAAATACACCTGAAACTATTAATATCAGTATAAATAAAGGAAGCAATATCTTAATCTTATTTTTCATATCTCTCTCCTTATATCTATTTTTATCCCGGATACTATCTTGTGAAGCTTTGCCCATAGATAGATCCCTAAAATAACAGCTATTCCCATTAATATATGCTTTACTATTAGCGCTGTAATCTGCCCTTTTCCTAATGCTTCAGACCATTCGAATTTTTTATAGGCTATGGTTCTTGGGATACCTCCTATTATTATCCATATAAGCGAAAACTTTGCAAATTTTGTAATTATATCATATGACTTTATGAAATAAATTGATACACCTTCATCCTCTCCATTATAATTCTTATATAAAACCCACATTATAAAGGCGCTACTTATAAGAAGAGCTGTAGCTACATCATGAAAGTAGTTATTTATAAATATAAATATTCCAAATATCTTCATTTTTCATGGCAGTTCATACATAATGAATTTGGCTCCATCCTTAACATGAAGGGATATTGAGAATTATTATGAGGTTCATGGCAGGTATAACATACTATCTTCTCATCATTACTCAATGGAAGAGGATTTATCATCTTCTTTGGCTCCTTTAGTACCGGATGATTTCCACCATCTTGAGAATGGCATCTATTGCATAAGCTTATAGAATCCTCAATAATAAGTTGACTCTCTCTCCCTTTATGACAATTGGGGCACCCATCCTTATCACCATGTGGGCCTATAGGATTATTTGATGTTGATGTCAAAAATATAAAAAGAATTAAAAAATACAAAGATTTCATATCTGCTTTTATATCATAATTTTTTGCATTGGTAAATAAATTTTTTAAATAACGGGTTTTTTTTGGAAATGTTCAGGCAGATGGTGGTACAGTTAAGTTAGTAAAGATTAAGGTAA
>CAZCTP010000034.1:0-28113 GCA_964501575.1 uncultured Thermodesulfobacteriota bacterium | reverse complement strand
CCAGGCGGTTGTGGTATCCGTTTAAAATATACAAGACCTATAGAGCTCGATGATGTTGCTGCAGATTTTCCGGAACTTACGATAATTGGAGCTCATCCAGCATGGCCATGGCAGGAAGAAATGCTTGCAATAACTCAACACAAGGGTAATGTATATATTGATCTATCTGGATGGTCTCCAAAGTATTTCCCAAAATCATTAATTCATTATGCTAATACCATGTTACAGGATAAATGTCTATTTGGCTCAGATTACCCTCTTATACCTCTTGAAAGATGGCTTAAAGATTTTGAAGAAGCCCCTTTCAAAGATGGTGTCAGAGAGAAAATACTTATAAATAATGCTAAAAAGATATTAAAGTTATAAGAGATATTTTATTCAGCGGAGGTGAAAGATATGAAATTAGAAAATAAAGTGTTTGTAATATGTGGAGGAGCAACAGGCATTGGAAGAGCGACTGCTATACTCTTTGCAAAAGAGGGAGCAAAAGTTGTTGTTGGAGATATTAATGATGTAGAAGGGGAAAGGACTCTCAATATGATAAAAGATAATGGAGGAGAAGCTATCTATTGTCATGTAGATGTATCAAAACCTGAGGATGTGAAGAATATTATTGATACGGCTGTCACTAAATATAGAGGGATTGATATATTACATAACAATGCCTATTGGGCTGGAACAAATTCAGCTATCGCGGATATCACTGAAGAGGAATGGAATAAAACAATAGATATTACTTTAAAAGGGGTATTCTTAGGGTGTAAATATGCAATTCCTGAAATGATAAAGAAAGGAGGTGGAGTAATTATAAACACAGCATCTGTTGCAGGAATGGTAAACTCTCCCCCAACTGCTGCATATTGTACTGCAAAGGCTGGAGTAATACAATTAACAAGAACGATAGCTGTTGACTACGGACCTAAAAATATAAGGGCGAATGCTATATGTCCTGGAGTTATTGATACTCCTGCAACAGCTCCGTATTTTACAACTGAAGAAGGAACTAAATTACTTACAGAACTCAGTGTATTTAACAGGATTGGAAAGCCTGAAGATATTGCCTATTTAGCACTATATTTAGCTTCTGATGAATCCTCTTTTATGACCGGTTCTGCTGTTGTGATAGATGGAGGATGGACAGCGAGATAGATTAAAAAATTAATTTTAAAGGAGGTAATATAAAATGAAAGGAGCAGTTTTATATCAACCAAAGCAACCTCTTGTTGTAGAAGATATTGTAGTTCCAGATCCACACGATGATGAGGTTCTTGTAAAGGTTGTAGCAACAGGGGTTTGTCATACTGATCTTCATCCTATAAAGGGCGATATGCCTATTCCTTTGCCAACTGTATTAGGCCATGAGGGAGCTGGTATAGTTGAAAAGGTAGGGAAAGGAGTCACTTCTGTTAAACCTGGAGACCATGTAGTATTATCTGTTATGCCCTTTTGTGGGAAATGCCGCTATTGCCTTATAGGGAAACAATATTTATGTATTATGGCATGGCCAACAGTATTTGGAGGAACCCTTTTAAACGGGTCCAAGAGACTTAAGAAAAAGGATGGGACAGAATTAAATTATTATTTCGGACAATCATCTTTTGCAGATTATGCCCTTGTCCATGAAAGCACACCGGTAAAGGTAAGAGATGACGCCCCTCTTGATAAGATAGCGGTCCTTGGGTGTGGAGCAACAACAGGTATTGGAGCTGTTTTGAATACTGCAAATGTGCAGGCAGGATCAAGTGTGGCAATGTTCGGATGTGGAGGAGTAGGATTGTCCGGAATAATGGCTGCAAAGCTTGTTGGAGCAGTAAAGATAATAGCTGTTGATGTAATAGATAAGAAGCTTGAAATGGCAAGGGATTTTGGAGCAACCCATACAATAAATTCATCAAAAGAGGACCCTGTTCAAAAAATAAAGGACCTAACAGGAGGATTTGGTGCTGATTATTCATTTGAGTTTATAGGAAATGTGAATGTTATGGCTCAAGCATTTGATGCTACATGCCCGGGTGGAAAAACAATTATAATAGGGGCTGCACCAGTAGGACAAAAGGTAGCTCTCGATGGGATGGCTTTACTTACAGAGAAGACAGTGGTAGGGACAGCTGGTGGTTCTTTGAGACCTGGAGTTGATATTCCAAGATATGTAGACCTATATATGGAGAAAAAGCTGGATTTTGATAGACTTATTACAAGAACATATCCATTAGAGGATATAAATAAAGCATTTGAGGCTATGGAAAAAGGAGAAGTTGCACGGAGTGTTATAGTATTCTAAAATTTAATAAATTTAGCAAAAACTTACTACTCCGAAAGAAAGGAAAAAGGGGATTTCCTAAAGGAAATCCCCTAAATAGTCTGTTTTAACTTACTTTTACATAGCTCTCCCATCTACTTTTAAGATTTGGAGCTTCAAGAGTTTCCATCAAATAATCACAGAACTCTTTACCTGTTGCTCCACCTGGTCTACCCGTCATAGCTAATTTCTTTTCATATTGTCCACATATATCTAAAGCCATCTCTAACTTGCTAGCCCTCTCCTCATAACCTATATGGCTAAGTAACATAGCACCTGCTCTGATCATACTTGCGGGATCAGCATACTGAGCTCTACCCTCCTTAACCATTCTTGGTGCACTACCATGAATAGCTTCAAACATTGCATATCTCTTCCCAATATTTGCACTACCTGCTGTTCCAACACCTCCCTGCATTTCTGCAGCTTCATCGGTAATAATATCACCGTAGAGATTAGGCAATACAATAACCCTGAATTGTGTCCTTCTCTTAGGGTCAATAAGCTTAGCAGTCATAATATCAATATACCAGTCGTCACAATTAATATCAGGATATTCCTTGGCAATCTCCTGCCCCACGCCTAAGAACATTCCATCAGCAGTCTTTACAACATTAGCTTTAGTTACAATAGTAACTTGATTAATACCCTTTTTCTTTGCATAATCAAATGCCATCCTTATAATACGTTCGCTTCCAGGCCTGGTTACAAGCTTGAAATCGATAGCGATATCATCGGCCACAGTAATACCTTGGCTTCCAAGAGCGTAAAGATCTTCAGTATTTTCTCTGAAGAATATCCAGTCAACTCCTTCTTTAGGAATTTTCACTGGTCTAACATTGGCAAATAGATCAAGCTCTTTACGCATAGCTACATTACAGCTTTCAATATTTGGCCATGGATCACCCTTCCTTGGAGTAGTTGTTGGGCCCTTTAGAGTTACATGGCACTTTTTAATCTCTTCAAGCACATCATCCGGAATAGCCTTCATCTTAGCAGATCTATTTTCAATAGTTAATCCTTCAATTACTCTGAATTCTACCTTACCATTCTTCTGTTCATCTTCTAATATGTGTTCCAGTACTCTCTGTGCCTCAGCAGCTATATATGGGCCAATACCATCTCCCCCAAGAATTCCTATTATTATTGGCTTAACCTTACCATAATCAATCCATTCCTCCGGCTTCTTCATTTTATCTACCCGCTTTAACTGCTCCTCAAGAATCTTACCAAAATGCTCCTTTGCTCTTTCTACAGCTTCATTGCTCATAACATTCCTCCTTTTACATTAATTTTAATTTTAACTTAGTTCTTAACATTTTGTATTATTATTAATAAAGATTAGTAACTTAATTTATACCTTTCTAACCCACCCCCTTTCATAAAAAGTTATTTATAAATTTTTCCTCTTTGCAATCTCTTTTACATACTTTGCGACAAGATCTCCAACCTCACTTGTAGTATGACCCATCTCTCCTGCCCTTAAACTTCTTATATCTCTTGATGTTACATTGATAATAGCTTTTTCTATAATCTCAGAGGCTTTTCCCTCTCCTATATGGTCAAGCATCATTTGAAGTGCTCCAATTGCTGCCAATGGATTTATAACATTCTGTCCGGTAAATTTTGGAGCTGTTCCCCCTATAGGTTCAAACATAGACACTCCACTTGGATTTATATTTCCACTTGCAGCAATACCCATGCCTCCCTGTATCACTGCTCCAAGATCAGTTATTATATCTCCGAACATATTATCTGTAACCACAACATCAAATATCTCTGGGCTCTCAATTATATAAACACACATAGCATCTACATGAACATAGTCTGTCTTTATATCAGGATATTCCCTTGCAACCTCATTAAATGTTCTATCCCATAGATCAAAAGCATAAGTTAAAACGTTTGTCTTTCCACATAGGGTAACTTTCTTATCCCTATTCCTTTTCCTGCAATATTCAAAAGCGTATCTTATACATCTTTCAACACCTTTCCTTGTATTTATTGATTCCTGTATGGCAACTTCATCTGGGGTCCCCTTTTTAAAAAGTCCTCCTATACCTACATAAAGACCTTCTGTATTTTCTCTTACTACAACAAAATCCACATCTTCTGGTCCTTTATTCTTTATAGGTGGATCAACCCCTGGATACAGCTTAACAGGTCTTAGATTTATATATTGATCCAAAGAGAACCTTAATTTTAACAAGACTTCCCTTTCCAATATTCCTGGTCTAACATCCGGATGACCAATAGCTCCAAAATATATGGCATCCATTTCTTTAAACTCTTCAATAATCGAATCGGGGAGTGTTTCACCTGTCCTTAAATATCTTTCACCACCAATATCATATTTTATAACCTCATATTCAAATCCAACAGATTCTGAAACAGCTTCTAATACCTTTAGTCCTTCTCTTATAACCTCTGGTCCGGTTCCATCTCCTGGTATCACGGCGAATCTATATCCCATTTCCTCTCCTCTTTAGTCTCTAAGAATATTAATCTAAATAATTTTTATTCTTATTCTAAAATTCAATTAAATCTATTGTATACTGTATACTTTTTTTATGCAAGAGTTTTTTATTTAATCTAAAACTCCAGTTATTTTAACTCCCTCGAGCATTTAAAGCATTTAACTGCTTCTATAGAATTTAAAGTAGAACATGAGGGACAAATCTTCATCTTGATAGTCCTTTTACTTAAGCCTGATGCAATAATACTAAGCCCTATTAACCCTATTAGAATTCCTATAATATAGATAATAATTCTTCTGATATCTATAAAAGGTATTGATCTAATCTTTGTCAATACCACCCCTAATAATGCTATCATACTTCCTATTATTATTTTCCTCTTATCCAAAGCTTATCCAATTAGAGGGATGATAGAAAGGTAACAGGCACATATTATTGCAGTTGTAATTACTCCAGCTACATTTGGCCCCATTGCATGAGTAAGAATAAATGCTCGCGGATTCACTTCACTTGCACATCTTTGCGCCACTGTAGCACAGACTGGTACACATGAAACAGCAGCTATTCCAAGCAAAGGATTTATTTTCTTATTACTTAATTTGTATGCTATAACACCTCCTATAAGCCCCCCAATTGCAGATAGAATTAGGGCTAGCATCCCTAAAAGCATTATTAAGAAAACTGACGGACTCATAACCACATTAGCATCCAATAATACACCAAGAACGAATCCTAAGAAGAGTGTGGAGCCAGTTAGTATGACTTCATCAAAGAATTTCTTATATCTTGGAATATCTGCTTCCTTTACAGCAACTCCAAGGAAAAAACTGGCAAATAGTGGAGCAGCTACCGGAAATAAAAGAGATAAAATTAAACCTGCAACAATTGCAAAGGCAAATTTCTCTTTGGATGAAATCTGAGTAACTTCAATTATATCCATTTCTAACCCTCTCATTTTTTTAGGAATAGTGAATTTAATAAGATACGGGAAAAGGGCATAGGCAAGACTTAAATAGAGATATGCGACAACTGTTATTATAACGAAGAGATGCTTTGCTAACATAAGGGATGTAAAGAGAACAATAGGACTATCAGCTCCACCAACAATAGATATCGCAGCAGCCTCCTTAAAGGTAAAACCAAAAGCTACTGCAATAGGTAGGGTAAAAAGTGTGCCAAATTCTGCTGCTACTGCTAAAAGTAGACTCAATAATGGCCTCGCAATAAGAAAATCCAAGTCAGTCATTGAACCTATCCCAGCAAATACAAGACAGGCAATCAATTCATTCGAGAATCCAAGAGTATATATAGGTTGTAGAAAATAGATCTGCAAGGCATCGATAACCTTAGAAGGCTCTTCTACTAAAGAATTTACAAATAGCGTTCCAATCTGTCCCCCAGGCATTATTAGTACTCCTGCATTCACAAAGAGCATACCTAAACCCATTGGTATCATTAAAAGGGGTTCCAATATCTTCTTATATCCAGCATATATAAATAAAATACCTAAAAGAATAATTATCAATCTGGCAAGCGTAAACTTTAACTCACCTTGAAATATTTGCCCTAATGCTGGAAATATATCCCAAATAGATATGTTTTCCATTATGTTTTCTCTTTAAGAATTTTATGGATAAACTTTATAATAAATCCGGTTATAATAGATACAAATAGAGTTAAGATATATATAAATAAAACAATTTTAAATGATAAATAAACCTTATCCATATCTATTTTCTCCTTCAAGAAGATATAGTTGCCAATACATCTCCAGCTTTAACACTATCGCCGACTGAAACATTAATACTTGATATTTTACCAGTAGATGAAGCCTTGATCTGGATCTCCATCTTCATGGCTTCCATTACTATCAAAACATCATCAGCTTTTACAATATCCCCTACTTTACATTTAATTTTCAGGATATTTCCCTGAAAGGGAGACTTCACTTCATTCCCTTCCTGCACTCTTTGAGGGACATAGGGAGTAACTGGAGATTCTTTTAGAGATTTTACTGACCTGGCATATCCAAGTTCTTCAACCTCAACGTCAAAGGATTTATCTCCCACTTTTACTCTAAATCTCCCTATACCACCTCTTTGAATCTTAGATGGGGGAATTTCTCCCTTTTCAGATACTTCAATCTCTACCTTCTCTTCTATTGAAGGTTTTTCTCTCTGTTCAAATAATTTTATTGCAACCTCAGGAAAGAGTGCATATGTCAATACATCTTCAGTATTTTTTGCTCTATCTCCTAACTCTTTTTTAATCTTTTCAAATTCTGGTTCTATAAGATCAGCAGGCCTACATGTTATTCTCTCTTCATCATCTAAAGCTAATTTTAGTAGATCTTCATTAACCTCACCGGGTGGCTTACCATATTTACCTTTAAGATATTCCTTTGTTTCTTTTGTAAGAATTTTATATCTCCCCCCGGATATCACATTTAAAACTGCCTGAGTTCCTACAATTTGACTTGTAGGTGTAACAAGAGGGGGATAACCCATATCCTTGCGCACTCTTGGAAGCTCTTCTAATACCTCTGGAAGTCTGTCCAATGCATTCTGATCCTTTAGCTGCTTTTCCATGTTAGACCACATACCACCAGGAATCTGGAAGATTAAGACATTAACATCTACCCCTTTTAGCTTAGTCTCAAATTCTTTATATTTATCCCTTATATTTGCAAAATATTTCGCTATTTCAGAAAGGAGATTTAAATCTAAACCTGTATCATAGGGCGTGTCTTTCAATATAGCTACAATGCTCTCAGTTGGGGGTTGAGAAGTAGCTAATGCTAAGGATGAAATAGCTGTATCTACAATATCAACACCGGCTTCAATTGCCTTAATATATGTAGCAGATGCCATTCCACTGGTATAATGACAATGTAAATCAATTGGTAGATTTACAACTTTTTTTATTTTACTTGTAAGCTCATAAGCTACATAAGGAGTGAGCAAACCTGCCATATCCTTTATGCAGATAGAATCACACCCTAAATCTTCAAGCTGCCTACAAAGACTTACATATAGTTGGACATTATGCACAGGGCTTATAGTGTATGCTATACAGCCCTGTGCATGTTTACCTACACGCTTTGTAGTTCTAATTGCTGTTTTTAAATTTCTTATATCATTAAGTGCATCAAATATTCGAAATATATCTATACCGCATTTAGCAGCTGTTTCAACGAATTTCTCTACTATATCATCTGCATAATGTCTGTATCCAACTAAATTTTGACCCCTTAAAAGCATCTGAAGCTTTGTATCAGGCATAGCCTTTTTTAAAAGTTTTATTCTTTTCCACGGGTCTTCATTTAGAAATCTTATACATGAATCGAATGTTGCTCCACCCCACATTTCAACAGAGAAATAGCCAACTTTATTTAAAGTTTCTGCAATTGGCAACATATCCTCTGTTCTTATCCGGGTTGCAAGGATTGACTGATGGGCGTCCCTTAAAGTAGTATCTGTAATCTTTACTCTTTTTCTTTCTCCTTCCATGAATTTTTACCCCTTTTTTGCTTGGACTAAATTACATCCTTTTAGTATATGCTGAGATAGCAGCTGAAATAACTGCTATAATTTCTCCATTATCAACTTCATCAAGAACTGATTTCTTAAGCTCCCCTCCCTCTTTTTCAACCTCTATATTCTTTATTCTTTCTATAATTATTGCAAAATAAAACAATATTGTCAGAACAGAGAATACCAGTATTAAACCTATAATCATTATAAAAAAACTATATAAAATAACCATAAGAAGTTTCCTATTAATTTGTATACTGTATACAATTTAAAATATAATAAAGAAAGTTTATTGTCAAGCAATAATTCTGAGATAAGTAATAGTGTAATTTACTTACTTCTATTAATCTTTTTCTATCTTTAATATTTAAAAATATTTTTCTTTACTTTTAAACAAATACTTTCAGATAAGTGACTTGACATTCTTACCAGAGAATCTTTTGTGTAACTTGATTGCTTATATACTTTACCTTCTTATTAACTCTAAATAGTCTATTCTAAGCCAAGAGGATAAATCACAGCAATATATCTAACTAATATCTTTTATCTTTATGTTCTTAATAATTACAAGTCCACTTTTATTTTTTAATTAACACTCAAATAAGATTGCTGAAAAATCCTATTTTGTCACCCTGAATCCTGTGCTGATGAATATCAGTATTATTTCAGGGTCTCATAACCCATTGAAATACTTAGATGCTAAAACAAGGTTCAGCATGACATTTTGGCATATTTAAGAAATTTTCAGCAATCTCCAAATTTTTTCTTGACAAATAGATACAACATATAGTATATAATAATATACAGAACACAATATAGGAGGTTGTGATGGCTTTGTTAAATTTGTCAGAAAATTCTCTAAAGGTTCTAAATAAGAGATATTTAAAAAGAGATATTAATGGTAATGTAATTGAATCTCCAGAAGAAATGTTCAGAAGAGTTGCAAATGTTATAGCCTCTGCCGATAAGTTATATGACCCTGATGCAGATATTCAAAGCTTAGCCACTGAATTTTATGAAATTATGACAGCTCTTATGTTTATTCCAAATTCTCCTACCCTTATGAATTCAGGAAGAGATCTTGGACAGTTATCCGCCTGTTTTGTTTTGCCAGTAGAAGATTCAATGGAAAGCATATTTGAAGCCATCAAGAATACCGCTTTAATCCATAAAAGTGGAGGTGGAACAGGCTTTTCCTTTTCAAGAATAAGGCCTAAAAATGATACGGTTCAATCTACAAAGGGAGTATCAAGTGGTCCGGTATCATTTATGACAGTATTTGATGCTGCTACAGAGACTATAAAACAGGGTGGAACAAGAAGAGGAGCAAATATGGGAATACTAAGATGTGATCATCCAGATATATTGGATTTTATTGTTGCTAAAAATAATAATGAAAGGCTTAATAATTTCAATATATCGGTAGGAATTACAGAAGAATTTATGGAGGCTGTAAAGAAAGACCTTGAATATGATCTTATAAATCCGAGAACAAAAAAGGCAGCAGGAAAGGTCAGAGCCAGAGAGGTATTCGATTTAATAGTAGAAAATGCCTGGATGAATGGAGAACCAGGGATTATATTCCTTGATAGGTTAAATAAAGATAACCCAACTCCAAAATTAGGAGAGATTGAATCAACAAATCCTTGTGGTGAACAGCCTCTTTTACCATATGAATCATGTAATCTTGGATCAATAAATCTATCAAAATTTGTATCCAATGGAGAGATAGATTATGAAAAACTTTCATATATTGTAAGGAAGGCGGTCCATTTTCTGGATAATGTTATAGATGTAAACAAGTATCCTCTTAAGATTATTGAGGAGAGGACAAAGGGTAATAGAAAGATAGGGCTTGGTGTTATGGGTTTTGCAGATATGTTAATTAAACTTAATATACCATATAATTCGAGAGATGCCATATCAATAGGGAGAAAAATAATGAAGTTCTTATCAGAAGAAGGAAGAAAGGCTTCTATGGAGTTGGCCGGGGAAAGAGGAGTATTTCCAAACTTCGATTATAGTATATATAAGGATAAGGAGATAAAAATAAGGAATGCTACAGTTACAACCATTGCTCCAACTGGAACTATAAGTATAATAGCAAATTGTAGCAGTGGAATCGAGCCTATATTTGCTATTTCCTATGTTAGGAATGTCCTTGATAATGATGAACTTATAGAGGTGCATCCTTTATTTGAAGATGCAGCAAAGAAATATGGATTTTATAGTAATGAATTAATGAAAAAGATTGCTAAAACCGGATCTATAAAAGATATATCTGAAATTCCAGAAGATATAAAGAAGATATTTGTTACCGCCCACGATATATCTCCAGAATGGCATATAAGAATGCAGGCTGCATTTCAGGAATATACCGATAATGCGGTATCAAAGACTGTTAACCTACCCCATGATGCTACAAAGGAAGATGTAAAGAGGATCTATTTCTTAGCATATGAACTGAACTGTAAAGGGGTTACTGTATATAGAGATAGGAGTAGAGATACACAGGTGTTAAGTGTTAAGCCTCAAGCTCCCAAAAAAAGGCAGAGGCCTAAGATGTTAAGCGGTAAGACTATAAGTATTGAAACAGGATGTGGCCCATTATATGTTACTATAAATGAAGATAATAAGGGATTATTTGAACTATTCAATAATATGGGTAAGGCAGGAGGATGTACTTCAAGTCAATCAGAAGCTATTGGAAGACTTGTATCTCTTGCATGGAGAAGCGGTATATCTCCTCATTCTATTATAAAACAGCTTATAGGAATAAGCTGCCATAAGCAGGTAGGATATGGAGAAAATAGAGTATTATCATGCTCTGATGCCATAGCAAAGGCTATTCAGCTATATCTTAATAGCAATGGAGCAGATATACCTGAAGAGATTTCCTATACAAATAAAGTAAGAGGAGCTTGTCCTGAGTGTGGAGGAACCATGGAGTATGAAGGAGGATGCTCTGTATGTAAATTATGTGGATATTCGGAATGTGATTAATTTTTAAGGAGATATTTCTCTATAAATGGATCTATATCTCCATCTAAAACAGCGTCAACGTTGCCTATTTCCAGATTTGTTCTGTGATCTTTCACAAGGCGATAAGGATGGAGAACATAGGATCTAATCTGATTACCCCAGGAAATATTTCTTTTCTCCTTCTCAAATTCACTCAACTTTTTTTCTCTTTCTTTTAACTTTAAATCATACAGTCTTGATTTTAATATCTTTAAAGCTATTTCTTTATTTCTATGTTGAGATCTCTCATTTTGACATTGAACAATTATACCTGTTGGTATATGGGTTATCCTTACAGCTGAATCTGTTTTATTAACATGCTGCCCCCCAGCACCACTGGCCCTAAATGTATCAATCCTTAAATCGGATTCATTTATATCAAGTTCTATATCATCCTCAAATTCAGGATATACAAATACAGAGGCGAAGGATGTATGTCTTCTTCTCCCAGCATCAAATGGAGATATTCTTACTAAACGGTGAATACCGATCTCTCCTTTTAAATATCCATAGGCATACTCTCCAGAGAGAGTAACCGTTGCACTCTTTATACCTGCTTCTTCTCCTGGTTGGTAATCTACTACCTTCATCTTAAACCTTTTTTTTTCTCCCCATCTAAGATACATTCTAAGCAACATGTTTGCCCAATCCTGAGCATCTGTACCCCCCGCTCCAGAGTGTATAGTTAAAATAGCATCTCTCTGATCATTTTCAGAAGAGAGTATACTTTTAATCTCCATATTCTTTATATCTTTTTCAAAGATAGTAACTTTTTTCTCTATTTCATCTAAAATACCCTGGTCATTCTCTTCCATAGCAAGCTCATAGTATAAATCTATATCCTCTATCTCTTTCTCTTTATTGTTAAATAATTCAATAAACTCTTTTAATCTATCCCTTTCTTTAAGAATTTTATGGGCCTTTTCTATATCTTTCCAGAAATCAGGAACATTTATAATATTATCCAGCTCCTTTAGTCTCTTTTCTTTTTTATCTCCCTCAAAGAAAGCTCCATAAATTAGAAATTCTCGATCTTAGTTCTTTTATTTTCTCTTTCACTTCTCCTCCTGTAATTAAATAAGGAAAATATAAATATAATAATAAATATTAAAAGATTTAATTTTGCAAATAAATCTCCATATTGAGTATAATAGGTTTTTTCATTTCTTATTCCTATATCTTTTATGAAATAATCCCTTTTAAATATATCTGTATTATATACTACCCTTCCTATTGGGTCAATGATAGAAGAAATACCCGTATTTGCAGATCTTACAATCCACACTCTGTTTTCTATAGCCCTAAAGGTAACCATTGAAAGTAGCTGATAGGGAGCATTTGTTCTTCCAAACCATGCATCATTTGTAATATTTACAATAAAAAGAGCTCCTCTTTTTACAAACCTTCTCACAAGGTCAGGGAATATTCCTTCAAAACAGATTAAAACACCACAGGGCATTTCCCCTATTTTAAGATTTTTAATCTCTTCACCGGAGGAAAAATCACCTATTCCTTCTACCATCTTATTCACAAATGTAAGTATTTTAGAGAAAGGTACATACTCTCCAAATGGAACTAAATGCATTTTATCATATTTTCCTATAACCTTTCCATCAGGGCCTATAAGAAATGCACTATTATAATATTTTACAGATTTATCATAAGTCTCATAGGAGGGAGCTCCAAATAATATAAAGACATTTCCGCTAATTGCAAGTTTTTTAATTATAGATATATATCCTTTACTATACTGGAAATAACTTGGTAAAGATGCCTCTGGCCAGATTATAAGCTTTGCTTTTTTATCAATAGCTTTTATTGTGAGATCTTTATATACATTGAATATTTTATCTCTGTATTTCTTATCCCATTTTATGGATTGGTCGATATTGCCTTGTAATATACCGACTTTTACTTTTTTATCTTTTTTCATATTATTATCCATCTCTTCAACTCTCACTGATCCATAGATAAAAATAGAGAGTAACCCAAATATTACAAGCATTCCTTCTCCTTTTTTTAAACAACCTTTTAATACATTAAACATAAGGACATTTAATAAAACAATTAAAAATGATATCCCATATACTCCGGTTAATTCAGATATCTGAATTAGTGGAATATTTAAGTATTGTGAATATCCTAAGCTCTCCCATGGAAATCCAGAAAGAAGAAAAGATCTCAGATACTCTAATGAAATCCATATAATCGGAACTAATAGTATAGATTTTACCTTTTTTTTCTCTTCTATATATATTTTTAAATAAGCAAAAGCTCCTATATATAGACTTAAATAAGCTACTAAAAGTATAAGTGCTATTATACTTAAGAAGATAGGAAGGTTTCCATATCTGCTCATTGTTCCAACAAGCCAATAGAGTATACCATAATAACATGTCATACCAGCAATAAAACCCAATAAAAAAGCATTCTTGGGTGATTTATTATCTATAGCATAGAAGAGAGGAACAAAGGAAACCCATATTAATGGTTCAAAATTGAATCTTGGAAAAGATAAAAATATAAAAATACCCGTACAAACTGAGAGAATATACTCCTTAAACTTCATACTTTATTATCTTTACCCGGGATATTTTCCTTTCATTGGCTGAAACAATTATAATTTTAAAATTCTTATAACATATCTCTTCTCCCTCCTTTGGAATTCTTCCAATTAAGTTATGAATAAATCCAGATAGGGTCTCATATTCACCTCTTTCAATATTTATATCTATTTCTCTGAGATCGGATATATTAATAGTTGCATCAATTAAAAATGATCCATTATCAAGCTTTATAATATCTCTTTCTTCATCCTCAATATCACCTACTATCTCTTCTATAATGTCATAAAATGTAACAATACCTGAAGTTCCTCCATATTCATCTATAACAATAGCTATATTTCTTTTCTCTTTTTTAAATTCCTGTAAGAGTTCATAAACATTCTTCGTTTCAGGGATAAAGAATGGTAATCTAATTATATCTTTAATAGATACATCCGGTTTATTAAAAAATTTGAATATATCCTTCGCATATACTGTTCCAATAATGTTATCTATGTTCTCCTCTATAACCGGAATCTTCGAATAACCCGAATCAGCTATTAACCTAATAAGCTCACTCATTGAAGCTTTACTACCTACAACTATCATATCCGATCTAATGGTCATAATTTCTTTTACTCTCCTATTTTTTAGTGTATTAAATATATCCTTATTTTTATACTCTACAATTGTTTTTGAAGAAGTATTATCTTTAATCCATTTTCTAAATATGGACTTCAGAAATATATTAAATCTACTTTCTTCTTCTCCTTCCATTTATCCCCTAAGGATTTAGATAAAAAACTTTCTTTTCTGTGCATTTCCGTTCCATGAGTATATCCTAATAAGTGAAGAATACCATGAATAAGATAGAATATTATGACATCTTGCAGAGTCATGGAATTATCTTCTACCTCTATTCTCGCTCTATCCAAAGAGATCACTATATCACCTAATATCTCAGGGTTTATATTAAAATCCTGATTCCCTTTCATTGGAAATGAGATAACATTTGTTGGTTTATCTCTACCAAGGTAATCTTTATTTAATACCCTTATCTCTTCATCTGAGAGGAAAACTATACTTATCTCACAATTATTAAGACATCCCAAGTCTCTTAAGATTTTCCTTACTATCTTTTTTATTTCCAAGTTTTTTAACTTTATCTTTGGGTGTCTGTTTTGAATCAATATTTTCATCGTTTTTCTTATACGCCGGTTCAGGATAATCTATCCTGTGGTGATATATTCCTCCAAGAATTATATTAAAACTTTTAGCGATCTTATTAAGATCTTTCAATGTTAATTCACACTCCTCTAACTGACCGTCAGAAAATATTTTATTTATTATCTTTTGAACCATACCCTGAATTCGGGACGGTGAATAATCTGTTAATGTCTTGGATGCTGCCTCTACAGCATCTGCAAGCATTACAATTCCACTTTCTCTTGTCTGAGGCTTTGGTCCTGGATACCTAAAGTCCATTTCATTTATGGCTTGAATTCCAGGATTTTCTTGCTCCTTTGCCTTTTGATAGAAATAGGATATTAATGATGTCCCATGGTGTTGTTTTATCATATCTATAATTTTACCACCAAGTCTATATTTCTTAGCTAACTCTACTCCTTCTTTAACATGGGAAATAAGTATAAGACTGCTCATATAGGGACTTAATTTTTCATGTCTATTATCTCCACCACTCTGATTTTCAATAAAATATTGGGGTTTTTTAATCTTTCCAATATCATGATAATAGGCCCCTACTCTCACTAATAAAGGATTTGCATTAATAGATTTTGCCGCTGTTTCCCCTAAGGTTCCTACTGTTATACTATGAAGATAACTTCCTTGAGCCTTAACAACTAACTCTTTAAGTAATGGATGCTCAAGATTTGATAGTTCTAAAAGTTTTATGTCTGTTGTATAATCAAAAAGATCTTCAATAATAGGGGTTATCCCAAGGACAATTATTGATCCTCCAATACCTCCTATAAATCCTAATATAATTTCCAGAGTTATATTAATTAATGATAGATTAATAAATGAACCATTTATTATATCAAAGGATATTATAAGAAATGAATTTATAAGCCCTACCTTAAATCCTGCCTTTATTAACCCCTTTCTTTCTTTACATTGAGCTACATCATGTGCTCCTACTACTGATCCAACCAAGAAGTATATCAAGAGGAATAGATTTTTATCCAGTAGAAATGCTGAGATAATACTTATAAATACAGAAAATATAATGGCTATCTCTGAATTTAATAAGAGTCTTACAAGCATACTTCCCACAAATACAGGGATAATAAGATAATAGGAGGAAGATGGTAATAGAGAGAAGTTAGTCTCCAAGGCTTTAGCAATGAACATGAAAATCTTAATTATAATTATTGTAGTAAATAAAATTCCTGTTATTAAAAATATATCTTTGTTGTTCAATTTAAATTTTCTTATATTCTTTACTCCAAATCTATATAAAATAGTAATAATAATAAGATTCATCAGGAATATTCCGAATAACATAGATTTTTTAGAAGTCCCTCTGTTAATTTGATTTAAGAGTTTAAGTTTTGCCATCTGTTCCTTTTTAATTCTTTCTCCCTCTCTTACTATCATCTCCCCTTTTTTAATTTGATAAAATACAGGCTTTACACTCTTTTCTGCAAGTAGCTTTCTTTCTTTCGTCTCTGCTCTATTAAATGTTAAATTAGGCCTTATAAGCTTTTGAGATATAGAAATTATAACCCTTCTTGTTGGAGCATCATAGTCCTCTATGGATACTCTTCTTAAATATTCTCTCGCCTCTCTTAATTCATAAATTGAGGGAACATCCTTCAGTATATATTCCTTTTTAAAAGGGAGTGTCCTTATTAAGATACCTTTCCTTTTTTCTCTTAAAATGCTTTCTTTATTAGCAACAATCCCTTTCTCCATTACAGATCTTATAAGTTTTATAATATTATCTTCTATATCTTTATTAAATTTATTCTTCTTTAATATAGCAAATTCTCTTGAACTTAACTTAATATTAAGGGTATTTTCAAAATCTTTCTTGTCAAGGTCTTCACTATCTCTAAACCTTTTAAAGGTATTACTCAAGTTCTTCTCTATACTATGCATAACATCAAAATCAAGATCGTATAGATCTAAAACCCTATTCCTAGCGTTAATTCTGTTTTTCTCTGTAGATATAGTATCCTCTATTAAAAACTCCCTTGGGGACTTAATGTCTCTTTTTGCAATATCTCCAACATGATATTCCACCAAAGGAGGAACCCATGGGAAGAGTAGTACTGCTATTATAATACTCAATAATATTCCGATAATGGAAATAAAGATATTATGAGATTCTTTATTGAAATAAGGAATTATCTTCTTTTTCCAAAGCTCTATTATTTCTTTTTTCAAAAAGCTCTCTCTCTTCTCTTTCATAAGCCTTTATTATATCTTTTACTAAAGGATGTCTCACTACATCTTTTTCAGAAAAATATATAAATTTAATACCCTCAATATTCTTTAGTATTCTTTGGACATCAATCAGTCCTGATCCTTTATCTGATGGAAGATCTACTTGAGTAATATCCCCTGTGATAACAGCCTTTGATGAAAAACCTATTCTCGTTAAGAACATCTTCATTTGTTCTGAGGTTGTATTTTGAGCTTCATCCAGAATAATAAAGGAATCATTTAAAGTTCTTCCTCTCATAAATGCTAATGGAGCAATTTCAATAATACCTTTATCAATAAGTTTTGTAGCTCTATCAAAATCTATCATATCATATAAAGCATCATATAGAGGTCTAAGATATGGATTTATCTTTTCTGAAATATCTCCTGGTAAGAATCCAAGTTTTTCTCCAGCCTCTACAGCTGGTCTTGTAAATATAATCCTGCTTGTTTCCTTCCTCACGAAAGATGATACAGCCATAGCCATTGCTAAATATGTCTTTCCGGTCCCTGCCGGACCAATCCCAAAGACAATATCATACTTCCTTATAGCATCAACATACTCCTTTTGTATAATACTTTTTGGTGTAATTGCTTTTTTTCTCGTAGATATGCATATATTATCTAAAAATATATCTCTTAAACGAACACCTTCACTCTCTCTAAGAATCTTTATGGCATAATCTATATCAATAGGATATAAATTATGCCCCTTTCTCAATATATCATATAGCTCATTTAACAGCTTCTTAGTAAATTCTATATCTTCTTCTCTACTACCACCGATAAAGATCTTATTTCCTCTTATGTTTATCGTCACATCTAATCTTTTTTCTACGATCTTAATATTTTCATTATATTCTCCAAATAGCTCTCTTGTAATGTCATTACTATCAAAATCTATTTCTAAATTATTAACAAATAGCTTCTTTTTCAATTATTTTTTTACTAAAATCCCTTTTTAAGTATTTTTATTTCACTTATAAAATTATGGAATATATCTCCCTGATTAGACGATATTATACCAAATTTAAATATAGCAAATATAAATATGATTATAGCTATAATAGCATAAATAATGCCGTTCCCTCTTTTTTTTAGTTCTTCGTCTTCGACTTTTCCCTCTTCATTTATTTCTTCTATCATTTCTATCTTTTCTTCTGCCTTTTCTATAAATCCATTCATAATAAACTTTGATAAAATATAGCATGTTTCAAATTCTCCTATTCTTCCAACATCTATTATCTCTCTTACACTTTTAATTCCATCCACCAACTCATATATTCTTTTCTCTTTTTCGCTCAGAGATAAAGGTTCTTTTGTCCTTTTAAATACTATTCCAAAATAGGGTATATATTTTCTTATTTGAGGCCACTCATCAATTATGCGCATTCCTTCCATCAATATGAATTCAGAGCTTACCGGTTTTATAAGCTCTCTATCATAATTAACTCTCATTGGTTGAAATTCATATTCTCCTTCTGTTATAGAAAAAAGCTTAAAAATTATCTCCTTAATCTGTAAGTTTAAAAATTGAGAAAGTTCCTCTTTAGATATAGCTTTAAGGTCATTAACTAATATATCTCCTATTTTCTTAAAGGTTTGCTTTTGAATATGTAATGATTTATTAAGCTGCTGTTCATTTATCAATTTAGCCTTAAGAAGCATCTCACCGAGATAGTTCTTCCTGTATTTTGGTATATAATCCGCCATTACTATACTACCATTTTCTATACCGATCTTAAAAAAATCACCATTACTATTAACTGTTAATATTCCACTTTTCCTCTGGTGAATTATAAGCTGGAAAATATCTGGTAGGGGAAAATCTCCAAGAGTTCCTTTTAGTGCCATTTTATCCTTATTATTTTAAAGAAGCTTAGAATAGAATATATATAAATAATGGATAGCATAATAAACAGAAAAGATGTTATATATAGATTTATATTCCATAAAATAATTTCAATTATTAAAGATGAAAAAAGGAATAAAATAATGAACCCTTTTATAGGGGATTCTTTTAATATATGCCCACCACCAGGAATAAATAGAGATATTATCCCGTTTTTTATACTATCAATCTTTTGATACCTTATTATTTCATTAAATTTATAATCACTCATACTTTCTTCTAATTTGTGTTCTCTATAAAAATTAAAACATTGTAAACATAATTTCTCATCTTTAATAATTCTTTTACATCTTCTACATATTATATTACCACATTTTATACATATAATGGAAGGTTCAAATCTTTTTCTTAAATTTTTAATTAAGATAGCATAAAATAAAAGAATAATAAATAATAAAATATCACTCAACATAGCCTTTTGGCTTATATTTTGGCTATACATATTTGGAGGTATAATATTTTTAATATTTTCTGAAGAGATTAAATCTTTTATAGGTATTTTTTCATCAATAGGTATATTATATTTTAAATACTGGTCGACAAGAATAGGATTAAGCTCTCTTGCCTTTTTAAGTTCTCTTTCTGCTTCTAATATTAGCATATTATCTCTTAATGCCATTCCAAGATTAAAATGGGATACCGCTGAATTAGGGGAAAGCTTTAACGCATTTAAATAGTTGGATATAGAGTTATCTATATCACCTGTTAAATAGAGAATATTTCCGATATTGTTATAAACCCTATATAGGTTTGGATTAATATTTAAAAGTTCCTTATAAATCTCCATAGATTTCTCTGTATAACCGAGTCTCCTGTTAATTAACGCAAGGGTAAATAAGGCCTTTACATCATTAGAGTTAGTCTTAACAAATTCTATAAGTCTATCCCTATCTTTGATATTAAGCTCTCCAATATTCACTCTTATAATTGTACCCAGTATATTATTTTTTATCAATAAAGGGGATAAAGATCCTGATATAAATATAGGAGTAATAAAGAGAATGATTATTGATAATATTAATATCCCAATAGACTCCTTCTTTTTTAAATAAAATCCTAATGTAACCATCCAAAATATAGAGAGAGTAATAATACCCTTTCTTAAAATAATCGGAACCAAAGATATTAATAATATTACAAATATGGCTAATTCTTTCGGCATCTTCTTTGGCAATAGGTGAATAAAATCATGAAGGATAGATTTAGAATATTTTAAAAATATGAGTGATGTAAGAATAATATATGAAATAACAAGACTCATTATTATTGTAGATGATATATTTGATAAAAGCATCAATTTATTTAAAGGGTTCTTTATATAGAGTACAATACCATAAAATATCTTTCCCATAATATTTATAATATCAAGCTTATTCTTAGTCCAATAAAGCTTAGCTAAAGATAAATGTGGATGTGGATTGTTAGGAGATATAATTGTTGCTCTTATATAAGATTTATAAGCTTTTTCATAATTACCACTCTTTAGATATATATCTCCTTCCTTTATTAAGAGCATTGAATATGGCTTGAGGTCCTCGATACCATTAATTAACCTTAATTTATTAATCTCATTAAATTCTATTATAGCGCTTTTTTCATCTCCAATCTCGGTATAATCCCTGTATTTGTCCCAGTGTTTTTTAAAGGTTTTCAGACTATATCCATATCCCAATGATGATATTATATGTAGAATAATAAAGACTTTAATAAAAAGGTTTAAAGATTTAATAAATATTATCATAAATATTTATGTTAAAAAAATAAATAGCACAAAAATTTCTTAATTTCAATCTTTTATTTATCCAGGGTAGTAATCTCTCTACCCTCATACACTCTTTATGGTCCAAATTACTTCATGTAAAATTTGTATAAATCCTATAAATGACAATAGATTAGGATAGAAATAGATCTGTTAGGGTTTGATCTCTTTTTGGATTATTAATTCCATATTTAGGAGCTTAAGTACTTTTCTTTGCTTAGAGGAAACTTCACATAACACTTTAAGGAGAATTAAGAAAGGGTAACTTAGGTAATAGCAAAGGCTACCAACTACCTTTAACTATTAAGAGGCTCTATAAGTACGATAAAACTGTTTAAGTAATTCTTCAAGTATTAAAGAAAAGAAATTATGATAAGATATGTCTCGCTATTATCATTCTTTGAATCTCATTTGTTCCTTCAACAATCTGGAATATTTTTGCCTCCCTCATATATCTCTCTACTGGATAATCCTTCATATATCCATACCCACCAAATATCTGGATTGCATCTATCGTGACTCTCATAGCCACATCAGTAGCATACATCTTTGCCATTGAAGCTTCCTTTGTCATTGGAAGGTTATTATCTTTTAAAAAAGCAGCGTTATAGCATAAAAGCCTTGCAGCTTCTATCTCTGTAGCCATATCGGCCATCATAAATTGAATAGCTTGGAATGTGGCTATAGGACGTCCAAATTGGATCCTATTTTTTGAATATTTTATAGCTGCATCAAGGGCTGATTGAGCAAGTCCAACACCTATCATACCCACTGTTATTCTTCCACAATCAAGAGAGCTCATTATTATTTTAAATCCCTCTCCTTCCCTACCTAATAGATTTTCCTTTGGAACCTTACAATTATCAAATATTATCTCACGGGTTGGAGACCCTCCATATCCCATTTTTCTTTCCTTTTTCCCGAAGTTCAATCCTTTAGTCCCTTCTTCCACAATGAATGCACTTATACCTTTACTCTCTTTTCTACTATCTGTCTTTGCCAAAACTATATATATACCAGCCTCCCCTCCAGTTGTAATAAATATCTTTGTGCCATTTATAACATACCCATCTGAGTCTGGTAAAGCGGATGTAGAGATAGAAGCTGCATCAGACCCTGCATTCGATTCGGTTAGAGCTATTGCCCCTATCTTCCCTCCCTTTGTAAGGAGAGGAAGATATCTTAATTTTTGCTCCTCTGAGCCATAGGATATAATAGAAGACTGAACTGTAGAATGGACAGAAAAACAGCCTGCTGTAGAAATACAACCCTTTGCTATCTCTTCCATAACAGCTACAAGAGTAACATAGTCGCATCCAGCCCCTCCATATTCCTTTGGAGTAATCATTCCCATAATACCAAGCTCAAATAATTTATCAAAATTCTCTCTTGGAAATCTTTCCTCCTCATCAACCTTTCCTGCTTTTGGGACAAGTTCTTTTTCTGCAAACTCCCGAGCCAATCTTTGAATCATCCTTTGTTCATTATTTAGCGAAAAATCCATACCTCTCCTTATCTTTAATATTCATAGAATCCTTTTCTAGCCTTCCTTCCAAGATGTCCGGCTCTAACCATCTGTTTAAGGAGCGGTGCAGCTTTAAATCTTTCTCCAAACTCCTCTTCTAATATCCCCAATACATATACAACAACATCTATTCCTACTAAATCGAGAAGAGCACAGGGACCTATAGGCATATTTGTACAATATACCATAGCATCATCTACATCTTTTGGAGAATTCCCATCCATAACAGCATATGCAGCCTCATTTAAATAGGCATTAAGTAATCTACTTGTTATAAATCCTGCGTAATCTACAGCTACTATGGCTTTTTTACCAATGCTATCCATAAATTTTTTTGTAGTATCAAGTGTCTCATCAGATGTCATTCTACCCTTTACTAACTCTACCCCTTTCATAACGGGGACAGGATTCATAAAATGTGTTCCAATAACTTTATCTGGCCTTCGGGTTACTGATGCTATGGCAGTGATAGGTAGAGATGATGTATTAGTTCCGAGAATTGTGTGAGGAGGACATAGCTCATCTAATTTTTTAAATATATCTTGCTTTAAATCAAGTTTCTCAGGAACAGCTTCAATCACATAATCAGCATCTTTTACAACCTCAATATCGGTTGTTGGATTTATTCTCTTAATAATATTATCCTTACTCTCTTTTATGCTTCCTTTATTCTCCAATTTTTCGAGGCTTTTCCCAATTGTCTTCATAGCTCTATCCAATATTTCATTATCTACATCACGCATGGCAACCTGGTATCCTGCCTGAGCTATAACCTGGGTAATACCATTTCCCATTGTTCCTCCTCCTAATACTACAACATTTTTAATATCCATATTGAACCTCCTTAATAATATTTTTTAATAATATTAAAATTACCATCTTGAGATATGGTAATCAATATCATTCTGTTTTTATCTCTCAATATTATTTTCCCAAACTTATGTATTCTTTTAATTATATCCTTTATTCTAAACTTAGAAACATTCTCTTTAAGTAAAAGATTATAAAGCTTATTTTCATCAAAATCAAATAATTCATCGGTTGAGTTATATGGAAGACTGTAAGGGTCCTTAGGTTGAAAGAGCGATATTAAAATTGCTTTTCTATTCTTTATTTTTTTAATCTTATATATCTTTGCTATTCTTACTAATATTCCATCCTTTACTGTCATTCTTACCAAATCTTCATTATCCCATTCAAATGGATTGATATCATTTTCAGGTAATATAGTCATAATATATGAGGAAGAGAGATCAATTGATATAGAATTATCTATTGATATATTAAAGCTCTCAGTTGGAATTTCTATGCCAACTTTGTATTCACCTTCTTCTATTTTGGCATATAATGGTGCTATACCTCTAAAATTCCTGAAATCGAATAGTGGTTCTTTATCATCAACAGATTCTATATATACTTCTCCTTTTAAAGGGATTGAGGATATGAATATCATATCCTTTTTATTATACGGGGGTATATAAACCTTCTCTGTGGAAGTTAAATCATTGGAAGAAGTTGTTTCTATTTCAGGTATAAATTCTCCATTGACTCCTATTTCCTCATTATTTTTATCTCTCCATTTAAGATTAATAAAGGAGATTAATTCAAGTCTAATTAAATCCTTTTTTTTATCAATAACTTTAACTATATGATAACCGTCCTTTGTTTTAATAATGTTACTTATATCCCCTATATTCATATTAAATACTATCCTTCCGATATTTTTATCTATAATATTCTTCTTTAAAAATCCGGTATCCTTTTGATATTCCAATATATATTCACCCTTTGATTTATAGGAATATTCTTCATATACTTTTGAAAAATCTTCCCCTTTCTTAACCTTCTCTAAAACTTCATTAATGAGATTATTCCTCTCTAATCCTAATGAAGAATTTATTGAGGATAATAAAATTATGAATGAAATTATAGATAATATAAACTTCATTCTTACATCTAAGATTATATTTATGAAATAGATTAAGTCAAGAATTTTTACCATTATAATCTTCCTCTGACAATTATCTAGGAGATATTCTCTTATATGTTAAATTTTCAAGGGTTCAGAGAAATCCAAATTAAATCATCTTACCCCAAAAAAAAGTTGACTTTTTATTTTTATATCTTTACAATATATCCTTAATTGATAATAAAATAAAAATCTATTTCTAATTTAAGGGGGTTTCCCTATGAATTAATAGAAGATGTGTTAGAGGTAAGTGAGATGAAAGGGGGATATTTATCAATATGAAAAAGATTTTTTTTGCAATTATTATTTTAATTTATACTTGTAATTCCTATGGAAGCGTTATTAGGGATAATCTATTTGACGTTGATTTCGTGGATTCCTATCGTGGGTGGGCTGTTGGGTATTGGGGAACAATAATCCATACCTCTGATGGAGGAAAAACTTGGAAGAGGCAGAACAGTGGGATAATAGAAAACCTGGTAGCTCTTGATTTTGTGGATTCAAACAATGGATGGGCTGTTGGGTATTGGGGAATAATATTGCATACTAGTAATGGAGGAAAGACATGGGAAAAACAAAATAGTGGAGTGGATTACTATCTATGTGATGTATCATTTATAGATCCCAATAACGGATGGGTTGTTGGAGAATATGGAACAATATTGCGTACTGAAGATGGAGGAAAAACTTGGAAGAAACAGGGAGAAGAAGTAGATATATTATATGAATCCTGTGATTTTGTGGATGTTAACCATGGATGGATAGTAGGTGAATTTGGGACAATAATGCATACAGACGATGGAGGAAAGACCTGGCAAAGGCAGAGTTCGGGCAAGGAAGATATAACTCTCTTTGCAGTCGATTTTATTAATTCTGAAAGGGGTTGGGTAGTTGGAATGGATGGATTTATAATAACTACGAATGATGGCGGAAATAGCTGGAGAGTACAGAAGAGTGATACCAAGAACCCTCTATATAAAGTAAAATTTAAAGATGATAATAATGGAATAGCTGTTGGTTTAAAGGGAACAATAATAAAAACTGTTGATGGTGGAGAGCATTGGGAACATATAGTTTTAAAAAATAGAGAATTAAGATATAATTGGTTGTATGGAATATCATATTCATCAAAGAATGCTTTTATAGTTGGTAAGAGCGGGATGATGCTTAAAATTGACGAGAGGGGGGAAGTATATGAAAAGTAGAATAGCAGAATTCATAATAAATAAGAGGCTTTTTATCCTTATAGCAATTATTTTAATTACTCTCTTTTTTGGTTATGGTTTAAGTAAACTAAAGATAGAAACAAGGATATATGATCTTTTTCCGAACAATCATCCATATATAAAGATACATAGAAAGTTTCAGAAGACATTTGGTGGTGCAAATACAATAATGGTTGAGGTAAGAGTTAAAAGGGGTGATATATTCAATAAAGAGACATTATCAAAGATAAAGAAAATTACGGATGATATAAGGTTTTATCCTGATGTCATAATAACAAGGGTTTTATCCATATCTCAGAGGAAGATAAAGAATATTACTGCATCTGCTGAGGGCATAAATGTTGTTCCACTGATGGAAAAGGTTCCCAAAACAGATAAAGAGATGAATAATTTAATTGAAGCTATATTTAGCAATGAGATGTATAAGGGCTTTTTTGTATCCTCAGATGGTAAGGCAGCACTAATTATGGCTGAATTTAAGGAAGAGATGAAGGACTATAATGCACTATTTAAGTTTTTAAGAGGACTTGTTGAAAGAGAAAGTGATAATAATACCAAAATATCTGTTGCTGGTGAGCCGATGTTAAGGGGATGGATTGCAAATTATACTAAGCAGACTCTTATATTATTTATTGCTACATTCTTGATAGTTGTTATATTCATCTTCTCAAATATAAAGGAATTCTATGGGCTTTTAATTCCGATTCTCTCTGTTGTTATAAGCACAATATGGGGCCTTGGTCTTATGGGCTGGTCTAATATTAATTTGGATCCACTAATATTCATTATTCCATTCTTGATAATATCTCGAATAATAAGCCATTCTGTTCAGATGATGAAAAGATATTTTGAAGAATATTATAAATCAGGAGATGTCAAAGAAGCATGTAAATCTACAATAGAAGGGCTTATAGTCCCTGGATTTGCTGCTATAGTCACAGATGCTGCTGGTCTTCTAATCCTATTGGTTGTTCCAATACCATTGCTTCAAAGAATGGGAATATTTCTTGGGATATGGCTTGCAAATGTCTTTATAATAGATATATTCTTTAATCCTGTCCTTATATCTTATCTTCCTCCCTCTAAAAAGAAAGTTATAGAAAGTGGAGGGAAAACCGGTATATTAGAGAAGATATTGCTGCCGGTATCCAAGATTGTTACAACAAAGGAGGGCAGCATTGGAATAATAGGTGCTATAGTTATAATAGTGATAATAGGAAGTATATATGCAAGCAGACTGACCATTGGAGATGTCCATCCTGGTTCTCCAATACTCTGGCCTGATTCAATATATAATAAAGATGTTGATAGTATTAATGAAAAATTTCCCGGAGCCAATCCATACTATGTAATAGTTGAAGGGAAGAAACCCGAAGCTATAAAATCTCCCTATACATTGAGAAATATTGAATCTTTTGAAAGATTTCTTACAAAGAGAGCTGTAGCAGGAGGATCCCAATCACTGGTATCAATAGTTAAAAAGTTGAATGAACAGGTTCATGAGGGAGACCCAAAGTGGGGTATTATACCAAAGACTAAGAGAGAGATAGGATTTTTGTTCTTTTTCTATCAGTCTAAAGGAGATCCCGGTGATTTTGATATATATACGAGTAAGGGTTATAAGGATGCAAATATAATAATCTTTTATAAGGATCATAAAGGAGATACTATAAGAAACGCTATAAATGATTCAAAGAGATTTATTAAAAATATTTCATTAAAGAATGCCGCTTTTAGACTGGCAGGTGGTATTATAGGAGTATTTGCTGCAGTTAATGAAGAGGTTGAGATAGCACAGATAACTACGCTTATATTAGCGTTTCTTGCAGTTCTTATATTCTGCAGCATATCCTTCAGAACAATAGTAGGTTCTATATACCTTGCAATTTCACTGGCAGTTGCCAATCTTTCAGCATTTGCATATATGGCATACATGAATATAGGGCTTGATGTGAATACTCTTCCGGTATCTTCAATAGGTATAGGGGTTGGAGTTGATTATGCAATATATATTATGGCAAGGATTCAAGAAGAATATAGATTATGCAAAGACCTTAAGGAGGCTATAAAGAAGGGTATGGGAACTGCCGGAGAGGCAGTATTCCTTACGGCTATAGCTATAAGTGGTTCTATTCTTATATGGTATTTCTTCTCTGATTTAAGATTTACAGCAGAGATGGGGCTTCTACTTGCTATTTTACTATTCTTTAATATGATAGGGGCCGTAACCTTGATTCCATCTATTATATATCTTGCAAAGCCTAAATTTATAATAAAGGGGTGATGGATATGAATGCAAGATTTAAAATTTAAAATTCAGGACTCAATATTTTAGACTTGAAAGGAGGTAGGCTATGTTTAAGAGGATATTTTTAGTATTTTTATTATTAGTTTTT
>CAZCTP010000033.1:0-28178 GCA_964501575.1 uncultured Thermodesulfobacteriota bacterium | reverse complement strand
AAGGTGGTAAGATATGCTGCATAATGTTATCACGAAAAAAGAGATGCTTACTTTTCAAGTTTTGAAGTTGACATCCTATAATTTATTATGTTAAATTTTAATAAAACTTATATTTCGAGGTGAATATGGGAAAAGAGGATATAATTATATTAAAAGATGATAATTTTGAAGAAGAAGTATTAAAGTCTACTAAGCCTGTGTTAGTTGATTTTTGGGCTGAGTGGTGTGGACCATGTAGGATGGTTGCTCCTATAATAGAGGAGTTGGCAGAGGCATATAAAGATAAGGTAAAGGTGGCAAAACTTAATGTAGATGAAAATAAAAATATACCAACAAAATATGGTATCAGAAGTATACCAACATTGCTCCTATTTTTAAATGGTGAGGTAGTGGATCAAATAATAGGAGCGGTTCCTAAGAATAATATAGAGTCTATCTTAAAGAAAGTAATATAGGGCCTATTTTTTAAATATAAATCTTCTCATGCCTATATTAAAAAGGATTCCAATACCTGTTAATGTGACTAATATTGAAGAACCACCATAACTCATAAGAGGGAGAGTAATTCCAACCACTGGCAGAAGGCCTATTACCATCCCTATATTTATTATTACATGCCATGTAATCATGACTGTAATACCAAATGCTAATATCATTCCAAATCTTTCTCTTGAATGCTTGGCGATATTTAACCCTAGTATTATTAATATAAAATACGCAGATAATATTACAACTGCTCCTAAGAATCCCCATTCTTCAGCAAATACAGAAAATATAAAATCTGTATGATGCTCAGGTATGAAATGTAGTTGACTCTGAGTTCCTTTTAGAAATCCCTTACCTAATAATTTCCCAGAACCTATAGCAATCTTTGATTGGGTTATATGGTATCCTGTCCTTAAAGGGTCTCTATTTGGATTTATAAATGTTAAAATCCTTTGTTTTTGGTAATCTTTCAAAGATTGCCAGAATATAGGAGATAAAAATAGAGCAATAAGTATAAATGGAAGGATATATCTTATTTTTACTTTCATGAATAGAATTATAGAAAAAGATATTAAAAGAAGTACTCCTGCAGTTCCTAAATCTGGCTGCTTAGCTACTATAATAAAGGGTATAGATGTAATAATTAATGGGATAAATAGATTCTTAGAGCTATATTCTATATTTTTATCTTTATTGAAATACTTAGCAAGAGCTATTATTAAGGACAATTTTGTGATCTCAGAAGGCTGTATAGAGATAGGTCCAATATGTATCCATCGCTGTGCCCCTGAATATACTTTTCCAAATATTATTGCAAATATAAGTAGTAGTATAGAAATTCCATAAATTGCATAGGCATATTTTTCAAGGGTGATGTAATCAAAAGTTAGCATAATACTCATGGTTATAATACCAAATATTATCCAATAGATCTGTTTTACATATATACCTGACTCTGAAGTGGCACTATATAGATTTATTATTCCTATAGATAAGATAAAAAATACTGTGATTAATAGTGTCCAATGAAAATTTGATAATAATCTTTTATCTATCATTCTTCAAATCAAAATATCCTTCGATTATCTCCTTTGCGATAGGAGCAGCGGCGCTTCCCCCATGGCCTCCATGCTCTATAAGTACAACCACAGCTATTTCTGGATCTTCTACGGGAGCAAAGGCTACAAACCAAGCATGATCTTTAAGTTTATAAGTTTTTCTTTTTAAGCTAACTACTTGAGCTGTTCCTGTTTTCCCAGCTACATTAATCCCATCGATCTTTGCTAATTTCCCGGTTCCATCTTTTTCATTTACAGCTTCAAAGAGAGCCTTTTTTATTATTCTCAATGTATTTTTACTCACATCTGCTCTATTTACTATCTTAGGTTTATATTCTTTGATAATATTACCATTCATATCTTCTATTTTCTTTACCACTCTTGGAAGATACTGAATACCTCCATTTGCTATCATGCAATATAAATTTAGAAGTTGGAGAGGTGTTAATAGATTGAACCCCTGGCCAATACCAACGGATAAAGTTTCTCCTTCATACCATCTTTCTTTAAATGCTTTTTTCTTCCAATAAGTTGATGGGACTATACCTTTCTTCTCATATTTAAGATTTATCCCAGTGGTTTTTCCAAGACCAAACATAAATGCATAGGAGGCTAATTTATCAACTCCTAATCTTAAAGCTACTTGATAGAAATAAACATCACATGATTCTGAAATTGCTTTATAAAGATTTATAATACCGTGCCCTTTTCTCTTCCAGCAACGATATATTCTGGTCCCAAATGAGTAATAACCAGGGCAAAGTATGCTTGTTTCAGGAGTAATTACTCTACTTTCTAATCCCGCAATTGCAACTAAAGGCTTAAAAGTAGACCCAGGAGGGTACTGCCCTTGGATGCACCTATTCTGTAAAGGATTAAGAGGATCATTTATAAGATTTTCCCATTCCTTAGGAGATATTCCTTTAGCAAATAGGTTGGGATCGAATGAAGGGCTACTATGGATAGCTAATATTTCACCATTCTTAGGATTCATAGCAATTATAGCTCCAACCTTATCTTTCATAGCTTCATAGGCTATCTTTTGTAGATGTAAGTCAATAGTTAATATAAGATTTTCACCAGGTAGTTCATTTATTTCATTTAATACCTTAATAAGCTTCCCGGTAGCATCTACTTCTATCTCTTTTTCTCCATCCATTCCTCTTAGAAATCTGTCCCATCTTTCCTCTATCCCATATTTACCAATAGAATCTCCAATATCTAAGTCTGAAAACCTATCTATTTTTAATTCCCTTTCGTTTATTTCTCCAATATACCCTAAAAGATGTGCTCCCATATCTCCATATATATAATTTCTTAAAGGTTCAACCTCTGTTATAACACCTGGCAGATCAAATCTATTGGCTTCAATTAAAGCTAATTCATTTCTGTTTATATCGGTTTTTATTCTTATCGGAAGGTAACGGGGAGTAATTTTTTTTGACTCTAAAAGCTTTTTTTTAATTTCCATAGGATTAATATTTAAAATTTTTGCAAGTAGAGATATTGTTTTATTAGGATATTTTAAATCTTCTAATATTATTGATACATTAAAGGAGGGGCGGTTATCTACAAGAATTTCTCCGTTTCTATCATATATTGTACCTCTTGGAGCAGTGACTTTTAAGATTCTTATCCTATTATTTTCAGACATATGCCTAAATTTATCTCCCTGAAATATCTGGAGATACCACAGTTTTATTACTATAATAGAGAATATAATTATTACAAGTATATATGAATACTGAAAAGAGGTTTTATATTCTAAGCTTCCATTTACAAAGAAATCATATCTTTTTAAGGATTTATTCTCTGCCCTTAACTTCATTTATTCCTTCTATTTTTTTTAACAAAGAAAGTAATAAATAACCTATAATTGCATTGGATAATATACGAGGTATTAAATTATTAATATAAGGATAAAGGTTTTGGGATGGACTAAGGATCTGTAAGACCAGTACTGTTACTGCCCGATTATATAGTGACATAATGATAATAAGTAATATTTCCAATATAGAGCTTTCAAAGATAATTTTCTCCTTCATTAATACTATCAAATTAAATATAGTAAGATTTATAAATGTATTTAGCCCAGCAATATTCCCAGAGAATATATCTACAAGATATCCAAGGATAAAAGAGATTATAGCACCTCTTTTATATTCATAGAATATTCCAACATATATAACTAATATTAATATAAGATTTGGTTTAAAGGGACCGAGATACCTTAATAGAGAAGTCTGGAAGATTATAATAAAAAATCCCAATAATAATAAAAATATCACTCTCTTCATTCATTTCTCATCTTAACTTTTGTAAGGAATGACAAATACTTCTTCAAGCTTTGCAAAGTCTACACTTGGGAAAACCTTAACATATTGAAATAATCCATATTTTTTATTTTCTATTTTTATAACTTTTCCTATTAGAATACCCTTTGGGAATTTTCTGTCAAAACCAGAAGAAATAATAATATCATTAATTTTAACATCATTTCTCCTTGGTACATATTTTAATCTACATGTATTTCCTCCTTCTCCTTCTAATATTCCTCTCACTCTTGATCTCTGAATAATAGCGTCTACCGCACTATTATGGTCTATTATCAATATAACCTTTGATGCACTATTTGAAACAGAAATAACATGTCCCACAACACCATTAGTTGCTATGACCCCAGCTCCTTCTTTGACTCCATCATTCAATCCCTTGTCAATGATTATGGTCTTAAATAATGATGATGGGTCCTCTCCTATTACCCGGGCTGGAATCAGATTAAGATCTATATTCTCTTTAAACAAGAGAAGTTTTCTCAATCTATCAACTGATAGAGCTTTTTCATAAAGGATCTGATTATCTCTTTTAAGTCTTGCAATAGTCTTCTTTAATTGATCATTCTCTTCTTTAAGGTTTACTAAATATATATAGCTACTCCAGATATTTATTATCTCTTTAACGCCAGTATTAATACCTTTCTGGAGGGGCATGGCAACTTGCAATACTTCCTTATGGAGAAAATTTATACTCTTACCTTCTGAATTAGACAATAATATAAATAGTGAGCTTATTAATAAAAATATTCCTACAAAGAGAGAACTATATCTTTGTAACATTTATTTAATAGCCACTTGTTTTAATAAGGATATTTCATCTAAAGCCTTACCCGATCCTAATACAACAGAAGATAATGGATCATCAGCTATTGTTACAGGAAGTCCAGTCTCTTCTCTTAATAATATATCCAGATTTTTAAGCAAAGCTCCCCCTCCTGCTAATACTATACCTTTATCTACTATATCAGCTGCCAACTCAGGTGGGGTTCTTTCAAGGGCAACCTTTACAGCATCTACAATAGCATTAATAGGCTCAGAGATAGCTTCTCTTACCTCATTTGAATTAATTTCTAATGTTTTTGGTACACCATCTATAAGATCTCTTCCCTTTATTTCCATATTTCTGACTTCTTCTTCCTGATAGGCAGTTCCTATAGTAATTTTAATAATTTCTGCTGTTCTTTCTCCTATTAATAGATTATATTTCCGTTTCACATATTGCACGATAGCTTCATCCATCTTATCTCCCCCTATCCGAACAGACTTGCTAAATACTATTCCAGCTAAGGATATGACAGCTACTTCTGTTGTTCCTCCACCTATATCTACAATCATATTTCCTGATGGTTCAGTTATTGAAAGTCCTGCACCTATTGCTGCAGCCATCGGTTCTTCAATTAGATATACTTCCCTTGCTCCAGCTGATTCTGCGGACTCTTTAACTGCTCTTTTCTCCACCTGAGTTATTCCTGATGGGACAGATATAACTATTCTTGGACGTACCAGATTCTTACGGTTATGAACTTTTTGAATAAAATATTTTAGCATTGCTTCTGCTATCTCAAAATCAGCTATAACGCCATCTTTCATAGGCCTTATGGCTATAATGTTACTGGGCGTTTTACCGAGCATCCTTTTTGCCACTTTTCCCACAGCAATGACTTTATTAATTCCTCTTCCATCCCTATTAATAGCTACTACAGAAGGTTCAGAAGATACAATACCTTTTCCTTTAACAAATATAAGGGTATTTGCAGTACCTAAATCTATTGCTAAATCGTTGGAAAATAGACCCAATATTGAATCGAATATCATAAAAAATCTCCTTTTTCCCTTGATTAGAAACCATTAAAAATTATATCAAATAGATATATATTTATCAATTCAATTAATAATATGAAAAAAAATATGTTTCTACCATGATAATTTTTACATATATCTGTGGGTCCATCTTAGTGGTTGTTTCAAACTCTTTCGAAGTGTCCTTCCATTATAGACTTCCCCAAGCACTTGCCTATCGTTAGCTTTGTCCTGCCTTTTCAGGACAGGAAAAAATCTTCTCCCACCATCTACCACCCCAAAAATTAGAAAAAGGTTGACCTCTGTTGGTTTATTTTTGTATTATTTTATTAAATTTTGTGATTTGATAAAATATAAAAGAAAAAGGTTAGATTATGAAAGGAGAAAGAAAGCCTGCCTGCCAAATCCCTACTATTAAAATTGCTGGTCAGTGGCGGTTTAAAAAGGAAATAATTTGATAAATCCGGGAAGAACGATAAAATAAAATGAGGTGATTATGAATACTGTTCAAAGATTTCAGGAGTTACTTAAAAATCTATTTCAGTTTGAAACTTCAGATTTAGATTTTGGAATTTACCGAATTTTAAACTATAAACGGGACCAGATTGAGAAGTTTATTCAAAAAGACCTTATAGATAAAGTTGAGTCTGCATTCTCCAAACATAAGGATGAAAGGCTAACCAGTATTAGCCAAAAATTTGAAGAAGCAAAGGGAAAAATCATCCAGAGTTTAGGGGAGGGAGCTTTTACTCCTGCTGGAGAACTTAAAGAGCAATTCAAAAACACACCTCTTGGTAGAGATTATCTTTCAATAAAAGCCCAAAAAGATGAAGCAAAAACCATAGATGAGATCAAACTTCAGGTATTGTAGAAAGTGAAAAAGAGTTTATCTCTGGTTTAAGGCAATATTTAATAAAGAATAAAGATAAATTTTCAGGAGTTGAAATTTATCTTTTACGGAATTATCCGAGATCTGGTGTGGGATTTCAACTACAGTGGTCAGGTTTTTATCCTGATTTTATCATGTGGGTTAAAAGCGGGAAAAAGCAAATTATGGTTTTTATAGACCCACATGGATTGGAGCATGAAAAATGTGGATTAGAGAATGAGAAAATAAAATTTGCCGGATTTGTAGAGAAAGGTGACACAGAAACTATCCATATTAAACACATACAAGAGGAATTGAATAAAAAGTATAAAAGGAATATAGTTTTAGAATCTTTTATTCTTTCTCCAACTTCGCATGATAAATTGATAAAGGGAATTACTTCTCCCCCATCAAAAGATAAATATATAAATCGCCATGTGTTGTTTTTGAAGGATGAAGACTGGCCTAAAAAATTATTTAGCGGATTAATAATCGCAACTGACCAGCGATTTTAATAATGGTGGGAGAAGACTTTTTTCTGTATTTTTATTTGATTCTTCCATGCGTTCTTGGTGGTATTATAAAGAGTATTATAATTATTATGCCCGATATAAATAGGCCAATTATTAGCATTAAGAGGCTTTCAGTTTTCAAATATATTATTGCTGAGATAATACCATTTGCTATTGCAAATAGTCCTAAGATTATCCTTTTTGCAATTTCTCCTATAAAGGATTCAACCCCAATTATATCAATTGGATGTAAACGGACCTTTAATTCTTCTCTATCAGCTCTATCAATTACCTTTTCCCCTTTCTTAAATAATTGATAGAGATTTATAATTTTATCGAAAATGAAATCTATAGGGCTTATAATCTCTTCTTCAAGTGCTTCCCCAAGCATTCTTTTAACAATTGGGGTTGCGTCATTTATTCCATTAAAATTTGGGTCGTATCTTAGTCCTATCCCTTCTATTAATGCAGCTGTTTTAAATAGATATACAAGACTTGATGGTAAATTTAATGGAAATTTATAAAATGTATTAAGTATATCGTTGGCTAATTCCTGAATCCTTCTTGGAGAATAATATCTCTTTGTGCGAATTTCCAGGAGAGCTTTTACAGCTTCTTTTATTGTTGTTTCATTTATATCGGGATCTATTATACCTAATTTATAAAATCCATCTACCATGCCATCTATATCCATTCTAACTCCAGCAATAGCTGTTTTTAAAAGTTCCTTCTTTATGTCTTTCTTTATTCTTATTACCATTCCAAAGTCAAGAAGTATTATCTTATTTTCATTATTAACTAATATATTCCCTGGATGAGGGTCAGCATGGAATATACCACTTATTAATATCTGTCTTGCATATATTTCGATCAAATTTTCTATTACTTTCTTAACATTTATATTGGCTTTTTTCATTTTTTCTATATCCGTAATTTTAAATCCTTCATAATATTTAAGAACTAAAACATTCTTTGTATTTATTTCTCTATAAACCTCTGGTATTATTATATCTTCTTTATCCTTAAATATATCCCCAAACTCCATAGCATTTTCCCCTTCTCTAATAAAATCCATCTCTTCTTCTACAACCTTTGAAAATTCATTTAATATGGTTGCCATAGCCTTTACATGATGATTATTTGTTATTATCAAGAGAACCTTTATTATAACTTTTACTATCTTGATATCTGTCCTTATTATTTTTTCAACCCCAGGTCTCAAAACCTTGACTACTACATCCTCTCCTTTATAAATTGCTCTATGAACCTGACCAAGGGAGGCTGCAGCAATAGATTCTTCTGAAAACTGGTCAAATATCTCATTTATAGAACTTTTTAGCTCTTCCTCAATAAGTTTTACAACTTTCTCTGTTTTAAAGGGAGGAACTTTATCCTGTAACTTGCTGATCTCATCTAAATATATTTTAGGGATAATATCTGCTCTGCTGCTAAATATCTGGGCTAATTTTATAAATGCTGGCCCAAGTTTTATAATACTCCTTCTTAGTGAGTCTGCTCTTTTTCTATGTTTTTCAACGTTAAGTCTCCTTGGGCTTCCAAAGAGTATAAATCCTTTATAGTCTCTTAAGAAACTTATTATATATGGAAATATATAGAGGGCTACAAATATAGCTCTAAATATCATTGACATATGATAATTTTTAACATATAAAAGTTTTTAATGCAAAGGTTTTTATATGTTATTCTGGTAATGGTTCTTATTTCCTGTGGGAATAATAATACTCCTAAAAGAAATATATTAACTGTTGCTATAGAAGGAAATCCTACAAATTTAAATCCTCTATTTGCCACAGATGCGTATTCTTCAAGAATAGATCAGCTTATATTCAATGGGTTAATGAAATTTGATAAGAATGGTAATCTTATTCCTGATATTGCAGAAAGATATGAAATTGAAGCTAATAGAATTTATACTTTTTATCTAAGAAAGGGGATTTTCTTTCATAATGGGAAAGAGTTTGATGCAAAAGATGTGAAGTATACATTTGATATATTAAGAGATCCAAAGAACCTTTCCCCTAAGAGAGAGAGCTATAAAATAATAAAGAGGATAGAGATTATTGATAAATATAAAGTAAGATTTATACTAAAAGAAAGCTATGCTCCCTTTTTAACTACAATGGTTATTGGCATATTGCCTGAAGGCTGTAAAGACAAGTTTATAGGGACTGGTCCGTTTATATTTTCTAAATGGGTCAAAGACGAAAGAGTAGAGCTTACTGCTAATAAGAGATATTTTGAAGGAAGTCCAAAGATAGATGGGATATTAATAAGAATAATACCGAATGATATTACAAGAATATTAGAATTAAAGAAGGGGAATATAGATTTTATATTAAATGCTATCCCACCAGAATTTATAAAGGAGATTAAAAAAGATAAGAGGTTCTTAGTAATTAAGAAAAGAGGGACAACATATGCCTACTTGGGATTTAATTTAAAGGATAAGATTCTCAGGAATAAAAAGGTTAGGGAAGCCTTTGCATATGGTATTGATAGGGAAAGGATAGTAAAAAATATATTAAAAGATACCGCGGAGATCACATCGTCTTTATTATCGCCACTAAATTGGGCATATGAAGGCAAAGTTAAAGTATATAATTATGATAAAGATAAAGCGAGAGAACTACTCAGGGAGGCTGGTCTTAAAGATGGATTTAAGGTTACATATAAAACATCTAAGAATGAGTTAAGAATAAGGATTGCCCAGGTTATTCAAGAAAATCTTAAAGATATCGGGATACAAATGGAGATAAGGAGCTACGAATGGGGAACATTCTATTCTGATATAAAGAATGGTAATTTTCAGATATGTACATTGCAATGGGTCGGGATTACAGATCCTGATATATATTATTATATTTTTCATTCTTCAAGTATACCTCCAAATGGAGCAAATAGAGGATTTTATATAAACCCTAAAGTAGATAAATTACTTGAAGAAGGGAGGAGAATAATTAATATTAACAGAAGGAAAAAGATCTATAGTGAAGTTCAAAAGATATTAGCAGATGACCTTCCCTATATAAGTTTATGGCATATGGATAATATTGTAGTTATAAGGAAAAATGTAAAAGGGTTTATATTATCACCAAATGGAGATTTTACATTTTTAAAGGATGTATGGATAGATGATTAATTATATAATAAGGAAGATATTATTCCTTATTCCCGTTATATTTGGTGTTATAACCCTTGTCTTCTTCTTTATACATATTATTCCGGGAGATCCCCTTGATATCATGCTTGGTGAAAGCGCTATTCAAGCTGATAAAGAATTATTAAAAAAGGAACTCAGGCTTGATAGACCAATATATGAGCAATATATATATTATCTAAAGAATATATTTAAAGGAGATATAGGAATTTCCATACATTCAAGAGAGAAGGTAATGAATATGATACTTAGTAGATTCCCAGCCACAATAGAGCTTGCGATATCTTCCATGATTATTGCAATGTTGATATCTATACCGGCAGGAGTTATATCAGCATTAAGACATAACTCTATATTTGATAATATATCCATAATATTTTCATTAATAGGGATATCTATGCCAAGTTTCTGGCTTGGGCCAATATTGATAATAATATTTTCTATAAAGTTAAATGTTCTCCCTGTATCTGGAAGAGGGGGACTATCTCATCTAATATTGCCATCAATAACCCTTGGGACAGCAATGGCAGCTATATTATCAAGAATGATTAGAGCGAGTCTCCTTGATGTATTAAATGAGGATTATTTATTAACTGCAAGGGCAAAGGGATTAAAAGAATCTGTTATAATAATAAAACATGCTCTGATGAATGCTATAATACCCGCTATTACTATATTGAGCCTTCAGTTTGGTGCTTTATTATCAGGTTCTATAATAGTAGAAACCATATTTTCCTGGCCAGGGTTTGGAAGGCTTACTATCCAGGCTATAGATACGAGAGACTATCCACTGGTACAGGGATGTATATTAGTTATATCCTTAAGCTATGTTGTCATAAATTTTATAACCGATATTATATATGCCTATGTTGACCCGAGGATTAGCTACAAATAGGCTTTTTATAATAGGAATTTTAATATCTATTTTCCTTATATTCTTTGGAATATTTGCCCCACTAATTTCCCCCTATGATCCCTTTAAACAGAATCTTAATGAGGCTTTAAATACTCCGAGTGTAGAACATCCCCTCGGGCAAGATGAGCTTGGTAGGGATATATTAAGCAGAATAATATATGGATCAAGGATATCACTAATAGTTGGAATATTAACTGTTGTTATATCTCTAATTATAGGTATAATTGTGGGGTCTATTGCTGGATACTGTGGTGGAATTATTGATGAGATATTAATGAGAATAATAGATATTTTCCTCGCATTCCCAGGGATATTACTTGCCATTGCATTGGTATCATTCTTGGGTCCTGGCATTAAAAATGTTATAATAGCATTGTCTGTGATGGGGTGGGTTGGATATGCAAGACTTGTTAGAGGACAGATACTCTATATAAGGGAGATGGAGTATGTACTTGCTATAAGAGCTTTGGGAGGAAGCGGATTAAGAATTATTTTAAGGCATATTATACCAAATATATTGTCCCCCATAGTTGTGGAAGCGACATTCGGAATGGGAAGAGCAATAATATCTGAAGCATCATTGAGTTTTCTTGGATTAGGGGTAAAGCCACCAAATCCGAGTTGGGGTTCCATGTTAAATGAAGGCGTTCAATTTCTTCTCGTATCATCCCACCTTACAACATTTCCTGGCATTGCTATAATGACAGTTGTTTTAGGATTTAATCTATTAGGTGATGGACTAAGGGATATACTAAATCCAAAGGGAGGAGGATTATGAAGGTATATACGTCTCTTACAAAGAATTTCTTCAAACACCTTTCACAGGGTGAAGAGGTTCAATATTATTCCTATAATATAAAAGCGAAGGATGGTAAGATAATTGTAAGAAGAAAGGAAAAAGATGGAGAGGTTGAGTTTCACTATTGGATAAAAAAGGGGGATGAGTTTGGATTCTCAAAAGAACAGGTGAAGGATATATTTTCAAATATAGAAAGTCCTATATTTGTGATGCGCTTAAAGAAATGAACCTTGTATTAATAGGATTTAGAGGAGCTGGTAAGACAACTCTCACAAAAGAGTTGGCAAAAAGATTAAAAATGAATTTTATAATAATGGATGAACTTATAATTAAAAAAGCCAAATTATCTATAAATGAGATAGTTACTAAATATGGATGGGAAAGGTTTAGAGATTTGGAGAGTGAGGTAGTAAGTGAGGTTTCTAAGAGAGATAATATTGTTATAGATACCGGAGGAGGAGTTATATTAAGAGAGGAGAATATAAAGAATCTTAAGAAGAACGGGTTTATAATATGGCTAAAGGTGGATGAAGAAGTAGTAATCAAAAGGATTAAGGATAGTAAAAACAGACCATCTCTCACCAACAAAGGATTTATTGAAGAAATTAAGAATGTATTAATGGAAAGGGAGCCAATATATAGGAGAATTGCAGATTATATAATTGATACCTCATATAGAGGTATTGATGAGATAGTTAATGAGATACTAAAAACATACCCTACCCGAATCGATTAGGATAATCTTTTCTTTCTTTTTTACTTTTAGTTTAAGAGTCGGTTCAAATAATATATAATCTTGGTGAAAGGGAACCTTAACATTTCCACCAAATGTACTGTTATCTCCAAGTGCTATATGTACAGTTCCTAATATCTTTTCGGACTCCAATATATTATCAGGTTTATTTGCTTTATCATTTGTTCCTATACCGAGTTCTGCAATATTGGAACAATTTACATTCTTTGATAGTTTGTCCATTAATATCTTTCTATAAGGATCATCTCCAATGATATCCACAACTCTTCCATCCTTTATGTGAAGGGTTAACGGAGAATTGAGCTTCCTTAATGGAGCCCATTCCAGAACAAGGGTTCCATAAGATTTTCCTTCAACTGGTGCAATAAATGTTTCACCAGCAGGTAGATTTCCAAATGCTCCCTTTGTTCTTAAAATGCCGGTATCTGCAAATGAGAATCTATCTTTTATATATAAATTCAAATTTGTACCATTATTTGAAACTATTACAGTCTCTTCTCCTTCATCAAGAAGGGATTTAAGCTTGAGGCTTCTTTCTGCTATTAGATCCCAGTCTACATTCATAGATTCATAAAACATCCTTTCTTCAAAGAGAGGCATACTCGCATATCTTGTACCACATATATCTGTTAATAAAGCCCTAAATCTCGTATGCGTGGTAGAATAATTAGATAGTGCAATTACTATATCAGGGGCTTTCTCTTTATATAAATTTATAATCTCATTCGCATTTTTTACAACTAAAGGGTCTTTTTTTAAAAGTCTTTCCATCAATCCTTCTTCTATTAATCTTTCACATGCTTCTCTGCTGAAGGCAAATTTCCACAATTCTGCTGGTGGTTCTACTCCATGTTCTTCTAAAGATTCGTATTCTAAATAATCCACTTCTCCATACTTACTACCTATTTGAGCAACATTTTGTGCTATTCTTCTAAGATTTTCCCTCCTTTCTCTCTCAATTTTGTCAATCTTTTCATAATTCTTTATAATATCCGTAAATACTAAAATTCTTTCTCCTTTCCTTATACCAAGATTTATATTATATAGTCTTTCAATAGCCTCTTTCATATCTTTATTCCATACATCTTTATCTTAGCATGTAAATTTTGTCTTGCAATACCAATAACTTCGGCTGTTCTTGCTATATTTCCGTTGTTCTCTTTAAGCTTTTTTATTATAAATTCCCTTTCAAAATGTTCCTTTGCATCCTTTAATGAACGGTATCTAAAGTGAGATTTTTCATCTGATCTTATATATTCGGGTAGTTCTTCCTTATCTATTACTTTTGATCTTGTCATTATCATAAGTCTTTCAACTATATTCTTTAATTCTCTAACATTGCCAGGCCAGTTATATTTCATTAGAAGGTTCATTGCGTCATCAGATAAAATCTTTTCTTCGAGTCCTCCTTCCTTATGGAATTCCTTAATAAAATGACTTATAAGAAGAGGGATATCTTCCTTTCTCTCTCTTAGTGGTGGAACAACAAAGGGTATAACATTTAATCTATAATATAGGTCTTCTCTGAAATTACCTTTTCTTATCTCATATTCTAAATCTTTATTTGTTGCTGCAATAACTCTAACATCTATCTTTATTGCTTTAGAGCCTCCGACTCTTTCAAAACTTTGCTCCTGGAGAATCCTCAATATTTTAGCCTGGGTTTTTAGACTCATGTCTCCTATTTCATCAAGGAATAGAGTTCCTTCATTTGCCATATCGAACTTACCTATCTTTCTCGTTAAAGCTCCAGTAAATGCTCCTTTTTCATGCCCAAATAACTCACTCTCAATAAGCTCTTCTGGTATTGCAGCACAGTTTACAGGTACAAATGATTTATTAGCCCTTTTGCTATATCGATGTATCATCCTGGCTACCAACTCTTTACCTGTTCCATTCTCACCACTTATTAATACCCAACCAGATGTTGGAGCTACTAATCTTATCTGTTCCTTTAGTTTTAGTATTACTCTACTTTCTCCTATAAGATCATATTTACTTTCGATTTTTTCTTTAAGAAGTCTATTCTCTTCTTCTAATTTAGACATATTCAGAGCATTATTTATTGTGAGAATCAGTTTATCAAGCGATAAAGGCTTCTCTATAAAATCATATGCTCCTATCTTTGTCGCTTTAACAGCGGTTTCAATAGTTCCATGTCCAGACATCATAATAACCTGAATATTTGAATAATTCTCCTTTATTTCCTTTAATACATCTATTCCACTCATTCCTGGCATCCATATATCTAAAAGTACAATATCAGGGTTCTCCTCCTTAATTATCTTTAAAGCTTCATTCCCATCCTTTGCATTAAATACATTAAACCCTTCGTCTGTCAATATTCCATATAACGATTCTCTTATACTCTTTTCATCGTCTACTACAACTATACTCTTCTGCATCCCTATGCGCTCTTTAAAGCAGTATTCTTTGCCTTTATAGGTAATTCAATTATAAATATTGTTCCTGTAGGATGATTATCCTTAACTCTTATATAGCCATTATGATCAGAGATTATGTTATTAACAATGGCTAATCCAAGACCTGTTCCGGATTTCTTTGTAGAAAAATATGGCTCAAACAATCTTGATTTTATAACACTACTTATTCCACATCCAGTATCAGCTATCTTTATTCTCACTATCTGAAGGGGTTTGTCAAACTCTGTCTTTACTTTGACCTCTCCATCTCCCTCTATAGCTGATACTGCATTATCAATTACATTTATCATAGCTCTTTTGATCTGGCTTCTATCAAGATCAAATAGGGGTATTTTTCTGTCAGGAGTAAATGTAAATTTTATATTTCTATGAGCTCCTTCAAAGAGTGCTATAGCCTCTTTTATTATCTCATTTATATCATTTAAGGTTGGATTAATTGCAGGCATTCTCGCAAAGTTTGAAAACTCATTTACAAGATTTTTTATTTCTTCAACTTGATTTATAATTATTTTTGTGCATTCATCAAAAATCTTGTCGTCTTTAAGGAATTCGTATCTCCTTCTTAACCTCTGAGCTGATAACTTAATGGGTGTAAGAGGATTTTTTATCTCATGTGCTATCCTTCTTGCAACTTCTCGCCAGGCTTCCATTCTCTGAACCTTTAATATCTGGGTCATATCATCAAATACCAGGACCATTCCCAAATATCCGTTTAATTCATCCTTTAATATTGTCAGACTTACAAGGAATGTCAGATTATTATTATCTATAGATAATTCAATATGTTTCTCTATACTTCCGTTAGGAGATTCTTTCAAATGTTTCAATAGATCCATAACTATAGGAACATGCTCTTTCTTTAATACATCCTTATAAAATTTCCCCAATACTTTATCTGTTTTGATTTTAAGCATTTTTTCTGCAGCTCTATTTATAGTGGTAATCCTTCCGTATCTATCTATTGATACAACACCAGCTTTAACATTTCTTAATACTATTTCCATATACCTTCTTCTCTGATCTAACTCTACATTTGTATTTTTTAGATCTCTATTAGCTTCTTCGATCTTAGCTTTACTAATTCTCAGATCGTGGGTCATCTTATTAAAGGATGATACAAGTGTTCCTATCTCATCATCGGATACTCCTTCTATTTCAAAATTAAGATTTCCATTGGCGATTTCATTCGTTCCTTCTGCTAACATCTGGATAGGTATAGTTATCCCCTTGGCTATATAAAATCCTATCCATGTGGCTAAGAATAGGACTAAAAGTCCTATTAACGACAATATTAAAAAATATGTGGTCTTGATTGGATTTTTCAATATCTTAAGATATTTATAGTCTTCAAAAGACTTTAATATTTCAGACATCTTTGTAACAAGACTCTTTGGTATATAGTAACTTACTACCACAACCCCCACTATATCACTTTTCTTCCATGTAGAATGAACAGGAATAACTCCTCTTATAATGTCCCCACTTCCAAAGGATTCAATTCTTGAAATTTCCTTCCCTGCCAATCCTTCTTTTACAAGATTCGATTCTGCTCCTATAAAACTCTTAGCTGGGACATCAGGGTTAACAGATCTAACAAGTTCTTCATATTGAGCTGAAAACACCTCAACTGCTCCCAGATTATATTCCTTTTGCTTTTTCTCTATAAGCTCTTTTAATAGTCCAAGTCTGTCTTCATTCAATAATTTATTCTTGGTGATCCTTTCGCTTATTCTCTTTCCATAATATAAGGCATTTTTAGCTGATTGTTGATAATATGTCTGGGCTACCTCCAAAGATTTTTCAAGAGAATTCTCTACCTGAACGCTAAACCAGTTTTCTATACTATTTTTTATAAATGCTATAGAGGTGAAGAAAAGAACCATTGTGGGAAGTAATGATAATACTACAAATGCAAATACAAGTTTTGTTTTTAATTTAGATCCAAGAAGTCCCTTTTTCCTCTCAAAGAATAATTTTACAAAGTTTCTTAGTACAAGAAATATCAGTAATAAGAGGAGGATTATGTTGATATTTATAAATGTGAATACCAATATATTGTTAGATATTGGTAAATCACTACTCTTTTGAGAAAAGTGTATCTGTAAATATGTTAGGAAGAATATTATAAATAAAGAGAGTAGTATTATATAGCCTTCTCTTTTCCTTCTTTTTAAATCAGCTATATTTCTCTTTTTTATATCCATCTAATTCAAATTTTAAATGATGATTTAAAAAAATGCAACCATTCTATGATCCAGAAAGGAAACTGCTGCTATGAGTAGGGTATTGACAACCCTTATATTATCTGATAAATGTTTAAACTATGGTATTTATTATAATGGCTGGTGGCTCGGGGACCCGTTTCTGGCCATTAAGTAGAAGATCATATCCAAAGCAGTTTCTTAGCATTGTAAGTAATAGACCTATGATTGAAGAGACATTCCTGAGAATTTCGTCATTATCTAAGAATATATTTATAGTGGCAAATTCAGAGCATAGAAATATTATTGAAGGTATATTTAAAGATAATAATATTGAAATCTTATCTGAGCCTTTTGGAAGGAATACTGCTCCATGTGTGGGATTGGCAGCTATAAATGTTAAGAACAGATTTGGTGATGTTCCCATGGTTATACTTCCTGCAGACCATTTTGTGGCTAATGAAAAGTTATTTATAGAACAATTAAACGCTGGAGTTGAAATCGCAAAGAATGGGGGTATTGTAACGATAGGGATTAAACCAAATCGCCCGGAAACAGGATATGGTTATATAATGAGATCCCGTAAAGAAGAAATATTTATGGGACATAAATTATATTTAACGGAAAAATTTATAGAAAAGCCGAGTTTGGATAAAGCAATTGAGTATATTAATAGTGGAGAGTATCTATGGAATTCAGGAATATTTATATTCAGGGTATCTGTTATTCTTAATGAAATAAAAAAATATCTTAAAAGATTGTATGATGGACTTATGGAGCTCGAGAAGGTAATAGGTAAAGATGAATATCCTTATGTCTTAGAAAAAGTTTATAGAAACATTGAGAGTATATCAATAGATTATGGTGTGATGGAGAAGACAGAAGAAAAGGTATATGTTATAGAAGGGGATTTTGTATGGGATGACGTTGGAAGCTGGGAGGCTTTATACAGGTTAAGAAAGGATGACCATGATATAAACGGGAATATTATGGAGGGTAAAGGGGTTATTATGGATTCCAATAATATATTTATACATTCTTATTCCAATCGGGTAATAGCCGCCTTAGGCCTCAGAGATATATTAATTGTAGATGATAAGGACGCTCTTTTAGTTGCTGATATAAAGAGGTCACAGGAAATAAAAAATATAGTGGATAGATTAAGAGAGAAGGGATTAGAAGAGGTCTTATGAATCCTTATATATTTAGAGAGTATGATATAAGAGGAATAGTTGATAAAGATTTAACAGATGATGTGGTTTATAGATTAGCTCGAGGGTTTGGTACATATTTTAAACAAAGGGGGGTAAATAAAATATCTCTTGGTTATGATTGTAGGTTAAGTTCAGAGGGATTTAGGAATATTTTAGTAAATGGTTTGATAGAGACAGGTTGTAATATATATGATCTTGGAATGATTCCTACTCCACTCCTATATTTTTCATTGTTTAATTTAGATGTAGATGGAGGGGTGCAGATTACGGGAAGCCATAATCCACCCGATAATAACGGCTTTAAAATATGTCTACATAAGTCTACAATATATGGAGATGAAATACAGAGGATTCGTAGGATAGTAGAAGATGGTAATTTCTATAAAGGAACAGGTTCTGTATCTAAGAAAGATATTATAACCTCTTATAAAGAATATATATTAAATAATCTATCAATTGGTAATATGAATAGAAATAAGAAGATAATTGTAGACGCTGGTAATGGAGTTGGTGGTCTCGTAGCGGTTCCAATATATAGAAAGTTTGGGTTTGATGTTATTGAGTTGTTTTGTGAGCCTGATGGAAGATTTCCAAATCATCATCCGGATCCGACAATTGTCAAAAATATGAAAAAATTAATAGAGAAGGTTAGGGAGAAAAAGGCTCATTTAGGTATAGCATTTGATGGCGACGCTGATAGAATAGGAGTGGTGGACGAGAAGGGAGAGATTATATGGGGGGATCAATTGATGATAATATTTTCAAGAGCTATCTTAAAAGAGTTGAAAGGAGCAAAATTTATAGGTGAAGTCAAATGTTCTCAAACTCTATTTGATGATATTAGGAAGAATGGTGGGGTCCCTATTATGTGGAAGGTTGGACATTCTCTTATAAAGGCTAAAATGAGAGAAGAGGAAGCAGTCTTAGCTGGTGAGATGAGTGGACATATATTCTTCTCCCATAAATATTTTGGCTATGATGATGCTATATATGCTGGAGCAAGATTGTTAGAGATATTATCTAATACAGATAAAAGTATATCAGAGTTACTGTCTGGTGTTCCTAAAATGGTTTCTACTCCGGAGATAAGAATTGAATGTCCAGATGAGAAAAAGTTTGAAATTGTAAAGATGCTTACCGAGGATTTTAAAAATAATCATGAGGTTATTGACATAGATGGAGCAAGGATAATATTCGATGATGGATGGGGTCTTGTTAGAGCGTCAAATACTCAACCTGTTCTTGTCTTGAGATTTGAGGGTAAAAGCGAAGATTCTCTGAAAAATATTAAGAATGAAATAGAATCAAGATTGAAATATTTTATACAGAAAGCTTAATATTTAATCTCTGGATTCATATAGGATATATTCTTAAGAAGAATTAAATGCATTAAATGTCCACAAATGATTTTTACAAATAGTACACAAATGATATTTCCGTAACACACTCAGAATTTTTAGTTGACAATAGAAGGAAGATTGTGGTACAAGTTTTACAAGTTTTTATTTCAACAGGTAATAGTTTTTTCTTTTTGAGGGTGGGTTTAAGAGTATGGAGTAAGTGATGAGGTCTGATCGCATATGTCCATATTCAAAAGAAGATACGGTAGCACCGAATTTAACACTCATTCACTCACTTTTTAGTTACTTTACAAAGATTTGGAGGGTAATAACCAGAGGCGTTTTCCTGTTAGGGGAAACGCCTTCTTGTTTTTGTTAAAGTAGCAGGATGAAGGTAGAGAGGGGGATAAGAGGGGAGATGGTTAAGGGTAAGAGAAAATATCTATCCATATTTCTGTTCTTCATTGTCTTTGTATTAATCTTAAGTGGTTACCCTTCCTTTGCAGGTGAGAAGGTATTCTTCTACCACACAGATGCAGCGGGTACCCCCCTTGCTATTACTGATGAGAGTGGCAATGTAGTCTGGAGGGCTGATTACAAGCCCTTTGGGGAAGAAGAGGAGGTAACAGGCTCACATGAAAACCAGAAGAGGTTCATAGGGAAGGAGAAGGATAAGGAGACAGGGCTGTATTATTTTGGGGCAAGGTATATGATGTCTGAGGTGGGCAGATTCATATCACCTGATCCAGTAAGTCCGGTTGATCCAGGAACAAGCAAGACAAATGAATCACTCCTGCTTAATCCACAAAAAATCAATAGGTACTCTTATGGACTGAATAATCCATACAGGTATGTTGATGTTGAGGGTCGCTATGAAAGAGATGTTCACTTTACACTTACTAAGTACCTTGCAATTAAGGCAGGGTTTACGCCAGCTCAAGCACTCCAAATAGCAACAGCAAATCAAGGAACGGACGAAAATCCTAACACATCTCCATACGCGGGGATACAGGCTAGAAAGGACTATCATTTTGTAACAAAGGAAAGATTATCACAAATGTATGAAGCTGCTTATGCATCAGGAAACCTGGAACTATTTGGACAATTTCTTCATGCTTTACAAGACTCTTATTCACATGCTGGTTATGGACCTGGTTTGGGTCACTTTTGGAAGGGCCATGCTCCAGACAAGACATATAACGATCCAGAAAAAGCAAACACAATGGCAGAGGATACTTATAAGCATATGTTACTTTTTCTTAATAGCCTTGGGAAAAATGTTCCTGATAGGTGGGACAAATTTAAAACTAGAGTAGACCAATTTAATCGTGCAAAGACTATCCGAGAGAAAGAAAGGATATTAGCAGAATGAGTGTTATAGCTAAGATTTTGACATTGTCAATGTCATTTTTGATTATGACTGGCTGCTTAAAACAGGAAATTAATTCACAGACCATGTTGTTAAAAAAAAGAATAGAAAGATTTTATTTCGAAATAAACCCAGCGAAAGCATGGGAGTTATTTAGCAAAGACTTAAAAAAAGCACACGAAAACAATAAAGAAGAATTTATTAAATATTTTGATGAACAAAATCCTTTCAAAGAGCTTAAAAATATTCAATTTTCTATAGAGGAAATCAATATTAAAAATAATAAGGCAAGAGTAAAGATGAGATTCTCAGGAGAAGTAATAAGTAGTGGTGAAAAGTTTGATGAAATTTTATATGACTACTGGATATTTGAAAATAATAATTGGTATATGGATGATCCAAACAGAACAGAATAATACGCATCCGTGGTATCCGAACATAGTGGCACGAAAACAACTAAGAACGACATGAAGTTCATAGGCAAAGAGAAGGATGAGGAGACGGGGTTATATACTTTGGTGCGAGGTATATGGATGCAGGAATAGGGAGGTTCATAGCACCTGATTCAGTAAGTCCGGTTGATCCAGGAACAAGCAAGACAAATGAATCCCTCCTGCTTAATCCACAAAAACTCAACAGGTACTCTTATGGACTGAATAATCCATACAGGTATGTTGATCTAGATGGAGGATGGGCAGAGGATGTTCATTCTGGAATTAACAACTATAAAAAGGGATATGGAACTTATTACTGGGCAAGGCAGGTTGGATTTAGTGACAAAGAGGCAAGGATAATTGCAAGGGGGGATAATGGCACTGATAAAAACTTTGGATGGGCTGTTATTTTAGGTGTACCGGGTAGACATTTCAATACTTCAATCCCGGGCTCTGTGGATACAAGAGAAATATTTGCTAAAAAAGATTTTCAATTGGCTATATCTTTGTATAGGCAGGGTAAAGACGAAGAAGCTTTAGCAATATTGGGAAGAGGACTTCATAGCCTTCAGGACAAGATAGCCCACGGAGATTGGCCTTTTTACCTACGCCATCCTGGTTGGTTTGACTCTGCAGAAAAAAGGCCGGAGGAATTAAAACAAACGGGAGTAATAACAAAAGAATATCTAAAACAGTTTCGAAATTTAATCCGAAAGCGGGAAAATGAATAAAATGTCAGTCCGAAGAATTTTATTGATAATGTATGCTTTTATTGCAGGAATAATATTAGGTGGGGGATTGGCTTTTTTCATAATCGTTCCAGCGTTTCGTATTATCTTGGCTACTATTACAGGTAGCGACGTTGGGCCACAATGGACAATTTACTTCATCAATATGATTTTCTTAATTTCTATAATTGGGGGAATATATATAAGTGAGAAGTGGTGTTTAGATTATATAAAAAGAAAGAGTAAGAAAAGAGATTAATGGACACAATAGTAGGGATTAAGACTAATGAGAAATTTTCAGGCAAAGAAAAGGATAAGGAGACAGGGCTTTATTATTTTGGTGCGAGATATATGGATGCAGGAATAGGGAGGTTCATATCACCTGATCCTGTAATGCCGGTTGATCCAAGAACGAGCAAGACAAATGAATCCCTCCTGCTCAATCCACAAAAACTCAACAGGTATTCTTATGGACTGAATAATCCATACAGGTATGTTGATCCAGAAGGTAAGAATGTATGGGATTTAATGGATATAGGATTTTTTGCTTATGACCTTTATAAGTTTTATAAGGAGCTATATTGAAGAGTAATAAGGTATTTTATCCGGTAGTAAAGTTCGAGCTATATTCATAAGGTAACTGATGAACAGGCAGAATTATCCATAGATATTTTGATGCTATAAGGCTTTCATTGAGCCAGTTAATAGGAAAGGAGGAGATCAATGTTTAAGACCTTAAAGATAACATTTCTCATATCTCTTTTTATCCTTATTTTATCTCCTTTTCTTCTTGCCGATGATACATATTTAAAGGATCCTTTTTATACAGAAGGGCATTTGATAAATGCTCCGGCCAAAGGATCAGTCTATGAGTATGTTGATCCCTTTTCCGGATATTTGACCCTGGTACATACGGATATATTTTTGCCTGGAAATGGTGGGCTCGATCTCAGGATAATGAGGACATACAATAGTTGTATCTGGGGCAGAAGAGATACATCTTTTCCTGGTTTGATTGCATGGAATGAAAACAGTCCTGTTGGGATTGGCTGGTCACTTCATATGGGCATAGTGCGTAATCCCTATGGCACTGGAAGTGCAAATAGATTTCTTCCTGATAATCCGGTTGTAGAGATGCCTGATGGCTCACAGCATATTTTATTTAAAGACAGGAATAATTCAACAAGATTCATATCAAGGGAATATTGGATTTATAAAAATGTCGGAACAGGAAAATGGGAACTTACACTAACTGATGGCACAAAATATATTTTTGAATATAATACAAATGCTGGATACGCCACTTTTGATGGGGTACAAGTTGCACAGGTTACAAGCATAGAGCATCCAAATGGGGTTTCAAAAATAACAATTTATTACGACAAACGTAATGGATATTCATATATTGATAAAATCAGAGATAGCACAGGACGGTATGTATATTTTTATTATGACTTCACTAATCATAGATTAACAAAGATTAGCGGAGCAGGAATAACCTATAATTATTACTACACCACAATAGATTCAAAGAATTTCTTAATAGAGGTGAAACCACCTGAAGGAAATAGCTGGAAATATACCTATTATACTTCTACTTATGAATTGGATAAAATTACATATCCTTATGGTGGAACGATTGAATATGATTATAGTGATGTATGGTTTAATACAGGAGTAAAGAATGTATTATTTAAAGTTGTCACACAGAGAAGGACGGGTGGAAGGGATGTAACCCCGGGGACATGGACCTATAATTATGATTCAGGTGGAAGTTCGGGAGATGTGACAACTATTTATGCCCCTGATAATTTCAAAGAGGTATATACCCATTATGGATGGGGCAATTGTGGAAATGGAGATGTCTGGAGGATCGGCCTACTGATGAGTAAGAAGGTTTATAAAAGTAACTCCCTGATATATGCAGAAGAGTATACATGGAGCAAGAGTGCTTCATATATATCAACAAATGACCTTGCCAATGCAAATTGGTCAGGAACAGGTGGACGGGTATATGATGGCTATATATATGTTCCATTATTAACATCCAAAAGCATTACCCGTGATGGCAAAACCTATACAACAAATTATAGCAATTATGATAGTTATGGGAATCCAGGAAGTATTTCAGAAACTGGAGATGCAGTAAAGACAACTATCATATCCCACTGGTACAATACATCAAAGAATATAGTCAAGGATAAACCTTCATCTGTGACTATTTCAGGGAGTTTTCCTGGCACCTTCGCAACAACATATTCATATGATAGTGATGGAAATGTAACTCAATTAAATAAATATGGCGTTATAACTATTTATTCATACCACAGTAATGGAAATCTTTATTATAAGAGGGATGCAAATAACAACACAACTTATTATGAATGGGACAAAGGTGTAATTGATAAGATTACAACCCCTGAATACACAATCAACCGGATTATTAATAATAATGGCACAATAGCAAACGAAACCAATGGGAGAGGTTATACCACTTATTTTACCTATGATGGTAATCTTAGGTTAACAAGTATAGACCCACCTGCAGGGAATACCATTTATTTCACATACCCATCAGATAGTTCATATAAAAAGGAGAGCAGGGGTAGCTATTACATATATTACTATTATGATGGATTTGGAAGGCCCTCGGGAACGCATGATAGCAAGGGTGTTGATACCCAGGTAGTATATAGTGCTTATGGGATTAAAGATTATACCGATTCTGAGATCGGGGATAAGATATATTATGATGAGTTCGGGAGGATAGAACAGATAGTTCACAAGGATGGGAACGACATCAGTTATTCCTATTCTGGAAGCAATGTAACAATAATCAACGAAAGAGGTAAGACGACCATCTATACATACAATGCCTTTGGAGACCCTGATGAAAAATTCCTCATCTCAGTCAAAGACCCTAATAATAACATTGCGTATTATGATAGAAATATGCTTGGGAGTTTGACGAGTATCTCATACGGAGGAGTAACAAGGACATTTACTTACAATTCAAAGAACTTCCTTATATCTGAAACATATCCCGAGACAGGGACAATTTATTATGGAAGGGATAATGTTGGTAATATGACAAGTAGACGGGATTCCCATGGCACAAGGTATTACTACTACGACGGTGTTAACAGGCTTATACAAATAAAGTATGGAACAGCATCTATCTATTTTGGTTATGACGAGGCAAGCAACAGAACTTCCATGACAAACCCCTCAGCATCAGTAACTTATACATATGACTCAGCTAATCGGCTCACACAAAAGAGTGAAAGGATTTCAGGGAGAACATATATAACATCATATGCGTATGATGGTAATGATAATATTGTAAGTATTACCTATCCATCCGGTCATCAGGTTACTTATGGATATAATCTAAATAATGAAGTTACATCAGTCAGTGGATTTGGTGTTAGTGTTACTTCCTTTAGTTATAATTTAGCCAGTCTTCCGACATCATTCAGCTATTCAAATGGCAAAAGCACAAGCATAACCTATACCAGCAGATATCTTACTGATCGGATAACATCCTCAGGGGCTATTGATATTGATTATTCGTATGATCCAAGAGGTAATGTCACGGGCATTATTAATTATCTGGACAGGTCTAAAGATCAGGACTTTACTTATGACAGTCTTGATAGGTTGATAAGTTTTGTTGGTCCATGGGGGACCGGTTCATTTACCTATGATACTACAGGAAATAGAAAGAGTAAAAAGATTAACGGGGTAAATACATCTTATTCTTATTCAAGCAATAGGCTATTTTCAACTACAGGTGGAGAGCCTGCATTATACAGCTATAACGGAAACGGAACCTTAAATCAGCTGCAGAAGAACGGCTTTACTTATGATCTAACTTATGATGGTTTTGATAATCTAATTGGATATTACGAAGATGGAACTCCACTTGCCAAGTTTGAATATGACGGCGATGGTATGAGGATAAAGAAGATTTCATCAGAAAAGGTTATAATTTATAACTATGATCAGAATGGAAGGGTCATTTCAGAAAATGATGAAAATGGTATTCTTATAGCTGAGTACATTTATGCAAATGGAAAACTTATAGCCAAGGTTGCAAATGATGAGTACATTATACCGATTGCTCCGGGTAACCTTAGTGCAACAGTTGTATCCTTGAGTCAGATAGACCTCTCATGGACAGATAACTCTGACAATGAGACAGGATTTAAGATAGAACGCAAAAGCGGAATTGACGGGACATACAGCCAGATTGCCACTGTTGGGAGAAATGTTACCAGCTACTCTGATACAGGGTTAAGTGCTAATATAACTTATTACTATAGGATAAGAGCCTATAATTCAGGAGGAGATTCCGATTATAGTAATGAGGCTAATGGTACCACTATATGTACAGCGCCTTCTACACCAACATTAATAAGCCCATCAAATGGAGCAACAGGAATATCCACGATTCCAACATTAGACTGGAGTGGTGTATCTGGGGCAAGTTCCTATGATGTGCAGGTTTGTAGTGACAGCAGTTGCACATCTGTAGTAAGATCAGCAAATGTAACGAGCAGTCAGTGGACGGTCTCACCTGCACTTAGCCATCTTACAACCTATTACTGGAGGGTAAGGGCAAATAAATCCTGTGGTTCTGGGTCATGGACAGAGACATGGAGTTTTACAACCGTTATTCAGCAATACACATTAATAGTTACCAAGAGTGGCTCTGGGACAGTAACAAGCAATCCCGCAGGTATAAACTGTGGTTCAGCCTGCTCTGCAGACTTTGACGAAGGCACAATGATAACTCTTATGGCCACGGCAGATGCAGGTTATGTCTTTGGAGGCTGGTCTGGTGACTGTTCTGGTATGAATAATCAAACAGCGGTTACAATGGACTCAGACAGGATTTGCACAGCGACATTTACAGCTAAAAGAATTATGGTAACGGGGGATATGGATGGGAATGGTAAGGATGAAGTGATAATAGACTTTGGTTCTGCTGGTATATGGGTGAGGTATAACGATAGTTGGTGGGTAAAGCTTCATGATAAGGGTTCTGAATTTATGGTAACGGGGGATATGTATGGGAATGGTAAGGATGAGGTAATAATAGACTTTGGTTCTGCTGGTATATGGGTGAGGTATAACGATAGTTGGTGGGTAAAGCTTCATGATAAGAGTTCTGAATTTATGGTAACGGGAGATATGGATGGGAATGGTAAGGATGAGGTGATAATAGACTTTGGTTCTGCTGGTATATGGGTGAGGTATAACGATAGTACATGGGTAAAGCTTCATGATTAAACCCTGACTTCATGAATTAAGATTTATAAAATTATAGAAACCTATGCTATTACCTTATGTCATTTTATCTTATAACAGGAATTAAAAATATTAATGTCCATAGATGATTTTTTTACAAAAATACATAAAAATTTTTCAATTTGACAGGTTGAGGAGGTTTTATATATAATTTTATATGTGTAGCTTCTTAGAAGATTTTGCGGCTAATAAAACAAAGATGTTTCCTTTTAAATGCAGTAAGCGCCATTTTTGTTAAAATGGGAGAGGTAATATGGAAGGGATAAATAAGAATTATAAGCATTTATTTATATCTCTGTTCTTCATTGTCTTTGTATTAATCTTAAGTGGTTACCCTTCCTTTGCAGGTGAGAAGGTATTCTTCTACCACACAGATGCAGCGGGTACCCCCCTTGCTATTACTGATGAGAGTGGCAATGTAGTCTGGA
>CAZCTP010000032.1:0-28209 GCA_964501575.1 uncultured Thermodesulfobacteriota bacterium | reverse complement strand
CGTTAGACACAAAAGATGAAAATAAAATTCTCAAGGCATGCAAAGCGGAGAGCAAAGCTTTACAGGATTTATTTAGAAGATATTAAAGGTTTGTTAAAGAGCACAAATCTATCCAAAGGGAATCAAGGAATAATAAAATCCTTAGAAGGATATACCCTTCCAATAAAGGTTGTTGTAGATGTTGAAAATGATATAATAACAGTAATAACCATATATCCTTTAAAGAAAAGGAGAAGGACATGAAAGTATATTATGATCATGAGGTAGATGCACTTTATATAAAATTGAGCAATAAAAAGCCTGAAGGAGTAATAGAAATCTCTGAAGGTGTAAATTTAGATACAACATCTGATAATAAAGTTGTCGGAATTGAAATCCTTGATGCTTCAAAGAAGATTGACTTAAAGACAATACTGACATACACATTAGAAATAGATAAGAAAAAGGCATTAAAGAGTTTTGTCTAACGAACCTCTCCAACGGACGGCGTAAATTCCACCATAGTACAATTATTGATTCATTGAAAGCTTCTTTTGCCGATAAAGATGCTTGTAAAAAACGAGTGCCATGGATAGTGGTTCATTTGGATAAAGAAAATGAAATAATCAGGTCTAACAATGGCGTTGAGTGAATGCGAAACCACAAGACCCTTTTTAGCCTTTAATAGTTTAAGGTTTGCAAATCGTTTCACATTTATAACTTACAAGTTTCGCATCACTCAACGGAAGAAAAGGGGATGGTTCTATTTTTCTCCTTTTTATCTAAACAAAATTTAACACCTCCATATAAAATTATAGTACTTTCCAAGAAAAATTTGATAAGAATTTTTATTGATTTTTATTTTGTTATTTTATATATTTGGTAAAGGTAGAATAAAGACAAAAAGTAATGTTAGGCAGAGATGATAAAATAACTCGATGAAATATACGCAATATTTTTTATTCATTAGACAACGCTCTGATAGAAGGATTATTAAAGAAGAATGGATATTAAAAGCTATAAATACTCCTGTAAAAACAGAAGTTCAGTCCGATGGAAGGATAAGAAAGTGGGCTTATATTGAAGAGGTTGGTAAATATCTCCGAGTGATACTTTTGGAGGACGGAGAAACAATTCACAATGCATTCTTTGATCGAGGGTTTAAGGAGGAAATTAAATGAAGATACGATATTTTCCAGACAGTGATACTGCACTAATTGAATTTTCAGATGCAATCGTTATAGAAACCAGAGAGATAAGTGAAAATCTCTATATTGATTTAGATGAAAAAGGCAATCTTGTGAGTATGACGATCGAACATGCAAAACACAAAGCTAATATTTCAGAAGTAACATTTTTACAAATGGAAAAATCTCCGCCTAACAATTCATTCCAGACCGAAAATGGGGTCGGGTCTTGAATTTTGAATTTTTGAAAATAAAAAACTTCTAACAACGCTCTGCAGCGAACGGCGATAACGCCACCCCTGAGTTAATTGTTAAAAGTAAAATCATAATGTTATTGTCTTTATCTTCGATTTGTAATAAAATCAAAATTAGAAAATAAAACCATTGGAGATATATATGGAAAAGGTTAAATTTGTATATTGGCAAGATGGAGAATGGTGGCTTGGGTATTTAGAGGAATATCCTGACTATATAACCCAGGGAGAATCATTGGAAGAATTAAAAGAAAATCTAAAAGATCTCTATAAAGATCTATCAGGTGGGAAGATTCCTTGGGCAAGGAAGGTAGCTGAACTGGAAGTGGCGTGAAGAGGAAGGAATTAATAAAGAAGATTGAGGAAATAGGTTGTATTTTTATAAGACATGGAAGCAGACATGAAATCAAGCAAAAAATTAGTTTTTTAAGAAGTTATTTATTTTGTTGATACTTTGTAAATAACATCTTTCATACATCCTCTTTTAGTTTTTGATTCTTTTTATACCCTGTTGTATAATTATGGTAGATCTTTTCATATGTTTTTAGTATAGAAATCGTTAGCGATACAAAACCATAACGGAGATAACAATATGAGGATTAAAATCTATCTCGAACCAAGCGATGAAGGAGGATATACCGCAATTGTTCCTTCATTGCCTGGTTGCATATCCGAGGGTGAAACAAAAGAGGAAGCTATAAAAAATATCAAGTAGGCAATTGAGCTTTATTTAGAGCCTGTGGAAGATGATGTTTTAGCCGTTTCTAATGCTGAGGAGATAGAATTGGCAATATGAGCAAAATTCCAAGCCTGAACTATGACAAGGCAATTAAGGCATTACAACGTGATGGATAGGTGATAGTTCGCCAACGAGTATCACATATCAGATTGCAAAAGCATATAGAAAACGAAGTTCTGAAAATAATCGTGCCAGCACATAAACCTATTAAACGTTCGACTTTAGCCCATATCCTGAAACAAGCTTGAATACCCATAGATGAGTTTATCAAAAAATTATGATTTCGCTAACAAAGTGCTTCACCTGACCGCTATTCCGCTGGCCTGCCTGTGCGTTGCACCTGTCTGCGTGCGGACACTCACAGGCAGGCGCAGACAGACGCTCCATAGCGGTTCGTACCTGCCTTCCTATCGTTCGACCAGCCTCCGAGGCGGCACTTGAGAGTGCCGTCCAGGTGCAGTAGCGATGGCACTCAATGGCACTTGGTGGCAGCTCCTGGCAGTCCAGCAATTTTGTGAGTCTTGAATTTTGTTGAGTTGCTTGATGGAGATGGATCGGATGGGTGGGAGGAGTTCCATTACCCCACCTATCCCCCAGAGATGAAAACTCCTCCCTCGGGCAATGCTTCTCTCACTCATTACCTTAATCTTTACTAACTTAACTGTACCACCATCTGCATGAACATTTCCAAAAGGAGAATAGAGTGGATACTTGATAGAAGGTTAATGGCTTTATCGAAGGGGAGACCTCGCACCAGACAATAAATGGTCGCTGTCCATATTTACACCATCCATAAAAGCAATTGGTTTTAGTGATAGGTGGTCGCTTTCTTTTGGACGTTAGGTATTAGTGCTATCTCAAAATGGCTAATGCAAGGCTTCAGGGATAATCAAGCACGAGTACAATTTGAATCAGAGCTGATTAGCAAAGGTTATACCCCTAAAAAAGCTGCTGATGAATGGTTTAAAAATATACACAACAACTTGATTATTCATGTGTAAATCATAATTGAAATATATCCAACAATGTAGATCATAACAGATATAAGAAAGGTTATATTAAATCCAACAAACATTGCAAAAATTATTGAAATTATTGAACCAATCACTGTAGCCCCGCTATTAATACCCCATGCCCAAGGAACAAAAGCATTAGCTTTTTCCCCAATTATTCTGAGTCCTACAGGGAAGAAAAATCCTATAGAAAAAGACAGAGGAGCAATTAATAAAATGGTTATTATAATTCTATAAATTATAGAGTATCCTAAAAAATAGTTAATAATAGAAGGTGCAAAAATAATAATAAAAAGTACCATAAATACAATTATAGAAATTCCAATAGACAAAGTAGAGTTTTTCCCCAACCTTTCTGAGAACTTACTTCCTAAGCCTGCAAAAACCAGGACTCCTCCGATAACCGTTGCTATTGAATACATGGGATGTCCAAGAAACAGAGTATAAACTTCAGAAGAAAAAAAGAATGAGAAATAAAAAATAGAATAATAATAAGAGTATAAATGAGGTTATATAGGGCGGAAATATATAATTAATAGTATTTATTAAGGTGTTATTTAAATATTTCAATGAAAATAAAGATAGTAAAATCGATACAGAAAATAAAATGAAACTGATGCTGATGAATATATCCGAGGGGTATTTTTTAAGTTTTTCACTTTTAATAATTATAAAGGTACTACTAATCCCATAACCTAAAAGTGCTAATGTAATAATTAAATAAACAACATGATTCCAGAAGACAAATGAAAGTGCCCGTGTGAATAATAATTCAATACATAATGTAGAAAAAGATATTATAAATATAGATAAAAAATGCAAATACCCTGGTTTCTTCATGTATGTTTTCACCTTACTATTTATCTCATATTTTTAGCCTTAAGCGATTCCAGATGACTCTTCATATCTGTCATTCTGGTTAAAAAATATATACGTAATATTGCGTATAATACATGCCTTTATAAAAAAATCATATTTCATCATATATAATATTCTCTTTATTTTACAAAGGGCACTCCTTTTTATATATTGAAGTTTATTTATATATTGAAGTTTACAAGGTCTTTTAACATCACACTTAATAATTATTAAACAACGGGAAAAAACAAAAAGTCAAGCCCATCCAATACTTTGGGGGTTCAATGGCAGAAGATTCCTCCTTAAAAGTTATATATCTCATAATAAGTAGATATAGGGGGCACTTATGAAAAAGATTGTCAAGCAAAAATTCATACTTTCAATTTAGGCTGTTTTTAAAGAACCTCTTTATAATAACACACTTCTCTTCATTCTTTCTCTCTTAATTAACATATCTATTATTTCCCTATATACATCATCTTAAAATCGAGGGCTTTGTAAATACATTCTATCTTCCTCAAGGGAATATCTTAAGCCTGATGATTTCCATTTAAGGTTTATAAAAAGAATTTAAAGAAGAAGTTCTTTTGTGATAAGATAAATTGAGGGGAGTCGCCTTCTATTTTACATAGTGTTTGCCAAAGACAGAGCATTCGTTAGATTAAGAAACTCCGCTTCGGAATATACAATGTGTGGTAAGGCTCTAAGCTACGACGGATAGGAAATTGAGTTTAAAATATTTGAGAATAATAAAAAGGCTAAATAGTCAATAACACAGGAGGTGGTGAATGAGAAAGGTATTATATTTAACAAACCTTATGATATTTATACTTGCTATAATCGTAATAGTGGGTTGTCTTAGAGCAGAAATAGATAAAGAAGGCATAATATCTGGAACAGGTACAGTTAAATTCATTAATATAGAAGGAGGGTTTTATGGTATAATCGGGGACAACGGTGAGCATTATGATCCCATTAACTTAAGTCAAGATTTTCAATTTGATGGTTTGCGAGTGCGCTTTGAAGCAAAAATACGGAATGATCTTTTTAGCATCCATATGTGGGGGACGCTGATTGAAATACTAAAAATTGAAAAGTTGGATTAATCAGACTTTTTCTAAACCTATATTATTAAGCAATGAAAAGAGTAAAAAGTCAAGTCCATCCAAACTCTTGATTTTAAAAATGAAGGGTTTCTTCCTGGGATGTATAGGTTGAGTTTTAACATTGTTCCAGAATAGGAGGAAGTAGAAAGTCAGTAACACTATTTATCCTGGTTTTCTCTCTTGAAAGTTATATATATCTCATGATAATATTTAAATAGATGTAGGATAAAATCTAACTATATTATTCTCCGAGAGATGTTTGATTCTATTATTGACAGATTAGAGAAGAGAAATTTATTAAGAAATCTTATTACTATTGAAAGTATTCAATCTCCTAAGGTAATAATTAATGGGAGAGAATTTATCCTGTTATGTTCTAATAATTATCTTGGTTTAACAGAACATCCAAGATTAAAAGAAGCAGGTATTGAGGCAATAAAGAGATATGGGACAGGAGCAGGGGCTTCAAGACTTATATCTGGCAATATGGAACTTCATGAAAAACTTGAAAAAAGGATTTCTCAATTTAAAAGAACAGAGTCTGCATTAATATTTAATTCAGGATATATAGCAAATATAGGAATTATATCATCAATCATGGAAGAAGGGGATGTTATATTTAGTGATGAACTCAATCATGCAAGTATAATAGATGGGTGTAGATTAAGTAAAGCTCAGACAGCAGTCTATCCTCATAAAGATATTTATACTCTGGAAAAACTCTTGGCTAAATCAAAGGATTATAAAAAGAGACTTATAATTACAGAAGCTGTATTTAGTATGGATGGTGATATAGCTCCACTTCCTTCCATTATTAAACTTGCAAAAAATTACTCCTCTATGGTAATGGTAGACGAAGCTCATGCTACCGGTGTATTTGGCAGTAGGGGAAGTGGAATTATAGAAGAATTTGGTATGGATGGAGAAATAGACATTATTATGGGAACATTAGGAAAGGCTATTGGAGCATTTGGAGCATATTTTGCTGGTAGTTCAAAGGTAAGAAATTATCTTATAAATAGATGTAGGAGCTTTATATATACTACAGCCCTTCCTCCATCTATTATGGCAGTAGCTATTGAAGCTATTAATATTATAGAGGAAGAAAAAGAAAGAAGAAGAACATTATGGGATAATGTAAGATATTTAAAGAGCGGATTAAGAGGAATGGGATATAATATTATGAATAGTGAATCCCATATAATACCTGTTCTTATAGGGGATGCAAAAAGTTCATTGGAGATAAGCAGGTTACTTTTTGAGGAAGGGGTTTATGTAACACCAATCAGACCCCCAACTGTTAAAGAGGGATCGAGTAGGCTTCGAGTAATTCCCATGGCAACACATAGAGAAGAGGAATTAAAATATTCATTAAAAGCATTTAAGAGGGTTGGAAGATGGCTAAAGATTATATAAAAGGTATATTTATTACAGGAACAGATACAGGAGTTGGTAAAACAATTGTAACAGCCCTTATTTCTCATATTTTAAAATCAAAAAGTATAGATGTTGGGGTTATGAAACCTGTTGAAACAGGAGGAAGGAGTGATTCAAACCTTATAAAAGCAATTTCTAATTCAGACGATGATATAGATCTTATAAACCCATATTATTTTAGACTTCCATTATCGCCAAATATAGCTTCAAAATTTGAAGGCGTTGATATAGATATTGGTATTATAAAGGAAAGATTCAGTGAGATTAGTGAAAAACACGAGATAGTCCTTGTAGAAGGGATAGGAGGGCTTCTGGTTCCAATAAGAGATAATTATTATGTATTAGACCTTATAAGGGACTTTGATCTGCCAATAATTGTTGTTTCAAGAGCTTCCATTGGAACCATAAATCATACTTTGCTTACAATAAAATATAGCAGGATTATGGGAATTAAGGTGCTTGGATTTATAATAAATAATTGTACTGATGGTATTTCTGAAAGAACAAATCCAGAGATTATAGAAAGATTATCAAATACAGAGAATTTAGGTATAATTCCCCATATACCATCAATTAGTCAGAATGGTGAGGATTTAAAAAATGTATTCAAGAGTATGAATATCCCCATAAATTTAGATAATATTCTCTATGAGGAAAGGATTCCCATTAAGGAGTTAGAGCAGAATGATAAAAAATATATATGGCATCCTTTTACTCAAATGAAGGATTATCTGAAGGAAAATCCTTTAATAATTAAGGAAGGGAAGGGAGCTAAATTAAGAGATATGTACGGAAATGAATATATAGATGGAGTCTCATCCCTGTGGGTGAATACTCATGGACATAGAAGAAAAGAGATTGATGAAGCATTAATCGGGCAAATAGGTAGAATTTCTCACTCAACTCTTCTCGGACCATCAAATATACCTGCCATCAATCTCGCAAAAAAGCTTGTTGATATCACTCCGGAAGGATTAAATAAGGTATTTTATTCTGACAATGGATCAACAGCTGTTGAGATAGCCCTGAAGCTTTCATTCCAATACTGGAAACATAAAGGCTATAACAAATCCCTATTTGTGTGCTTTAATAATGGATATCATGGTGATACGATAGGAGCTGTAAGTGTAGGTGGAATAGAATTATTTCATAATATATATAGTCCCCTCTTATTTAATTCAATAAAATCCTATTATCCTTACTGTTATCGTTGTTCTTTCAATAAATTCTATCCAGGATGTTCTATGGAGTGTCTTGACCTATTGGATGATATAGTGAAAAAGAATTGTGATAGAGTGGCTGCATTAATAATCGAGCCAATGATTCAGGGAGCAGGCGGTATGATAGTAGCACCAGAGGGGTTTCTAAAGGGAGTAAGAAAGATATGTAGTAAATATAATATATTGATGATTGCTGATGAGGTGGCAACGGGTTTTGGTAGAACAGGGAAGATGTTTGCATGCGAACATGAAGGTGTTAAACCCGATCTTATGGCTATTGCAAAGGGTATAACCGGGGGGTATCTGCCACTCGCTGCAACATTAACAACAGATGAAATATATAATGAATTTTTGGGAGAATATGAGGATAAAAAGACATTTTTCCATGGTCACACATATACAGGAAATCCTTTAGCATGTAGTGCAGCAATTGCAAACTTAGATATATTTGAGAAGGATAATTTTTTTGAGGAACTTGATGAGAAAATAAAATATTTAAAGAAGTTACTTGAACCCTTTAATGAGTTAAGTCATGTTGGCGAAGTAAGACAATTAGGGTTTATGGTTGGAATAGAGCTTGTTAGGAACAAGATGACAAAAGAAGAGTATGAGTGGAAAGAGAAGATAGGAATAAGAGTTATATTAAAGGCAAGAGAAAAGGGATTGATTATAAGACCGCTTGGTAATGTTGTAGTGCTTATGCCCCCGTTTATAATCTCGTATAAAGACCTCAAGGAGATGATCGATATCGTATATGAATCCATAATAGAGGTCACAGAAAAAGGACTTTAATTTAAAAATAATATGAGAGCTCATGAAAAAAGGTAGTCTTATCTTTATTATTCTTTTATTTGGATTTCTCTATTTTTATAAATTGGGTTCTTATAGACTATTTGATGTTGATGAGCCAAGATATGCTGAATCCGCAAGAGAAATGATAGAATCTGGTAACTGGATAACACCAACGTTAAATTATGAACCAAGGCTTGATAAACCTGTGTTGTTTTACTGGCTTATTGGTATATCATACAAGATTTTTGGAATAAATGAATTTTCCGCTAGATTTTTTTCTGCGTTAGCAGGTTTTGGGTTAATAGTCTTTACATTTATATTTGTAAGAAGGTCTATTAATTTAATAACTGCCATTATAAGTTCTTTAATATTAGGAACATCTCTTCATATATTTCTTCAATCTCATTTTTCAATAACTGATATGACTCTAACCTTTTTTATATCTTCATCTCTATTTTTCTTCTATCTCGGATATATATCAGAGTCAATATGGCTATATATAAGTTTTTATATAATGATGGGATTTGCAGTCCTGACAAAGGGACCTTTAGGAATTGTTCTTCCTTTACTAATAATAGGAGGATTCTTTGTACTAACTGGAAATATAAAGAATATTAAGGATATAAGAAATACAATAAGGGATATGCATTCATTAATTGGTGTAGCAATATTTTTAATTGTTGTCCTTCCATGGTATATTTTAGTGATAGGGGAAAATGGTTTAGAATATATTAATTATTTTTTTATAAAAAATAATATAATACGTTATTTAAAACCTCTTTCAGGGCATTCTGCACCCATATTCTTTTATATACCCGTTATCTTCACAGGACTATTACCATGGGGTATTTACCTTCCTGTTGCTATAAGGAAATTTTTCCCTTTTAAATTTCATATTAATAAGAACAAAGAGAAAATTTCTTTAGATATTATTAAAAAAGATATTGATAAGGTATTAATATTTTTAATGATCTGGGCTATTATTACCTTTATATTCTTTTCTATCTCAAAGACAAAGCTTGTGACTTATATATTATCAATATATCCTCCGCTTTCTATAATTATTGGAAGATTGATAGAAAGAGCATTATTCTCTGATTCTAAGATAGATATTAAGAAATCTGAAGTTATATTAGGAATTATTTTTATTGTGTTTTATTATATTATAATGCCTTTTTCTATAATAATATTTGAGATTATAGCCAATATATATGTATACAAATCAATATTTTTTAGTATATTGATAATAATTCTTTCTTCATTACTTTTAAAAAATATCCATGATATTTTAAAACTGAAATTTTTTGTAATAAATAGTATCCTTTCAATAATACTCTTATTTACTGTAGCAGATGCCTATCTTCCTATTATAAACTATTATAGACAAAATGACCTTTATGAGTTTTCAATTAAAGTAAGAAACGATTTACCCTATGATGGCAATATAATAATGTTTGATATAGATAAACCTACAATAATATTTTATACTAAAAGAAGGGTTGAAAGAATATATAAGTGGGAGACAGAGAAATTAAAAGATTTACTAAGAAAACCTTCATATATAATAACAAAGAGAAAATACTTAAAACGTCTATCCCCTTACAAAAGCCTTCATATTATAGACAAGAGGAAAAAATATATACTTTTGTCAAATAGGAGAAAATTTGAAAAGTAATTGGAAAACAATATTAAAACTTATTATCAGTTTAAGTATTATCATTTACATCTTTTTAAAGATAGAGAAAGAGGAAGTTTTATTCCTTATAAAGAGAGTAGACTATATATACGTATTATTAGGACTATTACTATATATATCTGCTCAGGTACTAAGTGCATTTAAATGGCAACTTTTGTCAAAAGCTCTCGACTTTAAATACCGGTTAAAAAACCATATAGCTTTTTATTTTATAGGGATGTTTTTCAGTTTGTTCTTACCTGGAATTGTTGGTGGAGATGTATGTAAATGTTATTATTTAGGTAAAGGTTATAAGAGGCCTTTTAGGTCCATATATACAGTGCTTGCTGAAAGAGTGACTGGCGTTATGACCCTATTAACCATATCAGCTATATTTGTTATCCTTCCTATAGGAAATGTTCTTCCTATATGGATTAGGTGGACAGTAATAATAGGGACGATTATAATATTATCTATAATAATCCTGCTTCCATTAATAGGAAGAAGTTTTTCTATAATGTTTAAGAGTATAAGTTCTATACTTAAAGAGACAGAGGTATATTGGAAGGATATAAACCTGGCTATTAAAGTATTCTTATGCTCTATAGTATTTCATACTATAGTAATACTTATAAATATTCTTATAGCTTTGTCTCTAAATATCTATATTCCAATTTCTTATTATTTTATATTTGTCCCCTTAGTATCATTTCTATCGGCTATTCCAATAAGTTTTAATGGTATAGGAATTAGAGAAGCTTCTTATATATTCTTTTTGGGATTTATGGGTGTAGATATTGAAAAAGCTCTCGCTTTTAGTATATTATGGTTTATAATCGTTGTGGGAGCGAGCTTAATAGGAGGGGTTATATTTACTTTTGGAAACTTTGAATCTCCTAAAAGAATAGTCTATGAAGAATCTGTATAAAAACTTTAAATAGAAAGGAGGTGAAATTTGATGAAAAAAGTTTTTAATCTCTTAATAATATTATTTATAACAATAGCTGTTACAGGTTCTGCTATTGGTGAAGAACAAAAACCAGCAAAAAAGATAAAAAGAAGGAGTGTTATAGGAAATGTTCTTGCTGTTAATCCGGTAGAGAAGAGTATTACCTTAAAAAGTAAGAGAAAAGGGAAGCTTACAATCAATCTGACTGATAAAACAAGGATAAAGGCTGGTAAGGAGAATAAGAGCTTAACCGATATTAAAGTTGATGATAGAGTGAGGATTTCCTATAAAAATATTGAGGGAGTATTAAAGGCAACAAGTGTAAGAATATTACCTCCCAAAAGAGAAAGGAAATCAAAAATAGTGAAGCAGGAAGTACCTTCCGCAGAGAAAGCACCCGAAAAAGAAAAATGACAGAGAGATGACAGGGAAGTAAAAGTAGTTCCAAAGGGATATCCCTTTGGAACTAAATTATTTCTGATAATAAGCTTTTATAAGACATAGATTAGAGGAGTTTAATAGGTTTATGAAAAAATTCATTATAATTGGAAGTATAATTTTGACGATTTTTATAGGATTATTAATAATTACATGGTTAAATCTTAATAAAATTATTAATAAGAATAGAGACCTTATTATTACCCGTGCTGAAAGGGTTTTACATCGCAAGATAGAGATAGAGTATATAGGAGTTAGTTTTAAGGGTGGTATTGGAATATTATTAAAAGAGGTTAGATTAAAAGATGATCCATATTTTTCTCGCAAAGACTTACTGTATGCTTCTTCCCTTCAAGTTAATGTTCGTTTTTGGCCCCTATTGCACAAGGAGTTTCATATCAAAAAGATCCTTTTATATAACCCCATTATCTACATTATACGAAATAAGAAAGGAGAGTTTAACTTTGGAGATATAATAAGGAAAGAAGAAAGTAGAAAAAGAATTTCAAAGCCAGAAACATCTACACTACATCTTCCCCAAAAAGATAGAGAGGCTTTACCACTGCTGATTTCTTTAGTAAATGTTAGAAATGGTAAAATAAGTTATATAGATAAAAAAAACAAGGCAAAAGGACGTTTAACTATCCATAATATAGATCTTAATATAAAAAATATTGGTTATAATCATCCTATTAAGGTAAATCTCTCTGCAAAGTTAGTAGATTCAGAGGAGAAGAATATAATTTTTGATGGAGATATTGGCCCCTTCGCTCATAAATTAGATTTTAATAAAGTGAACGTCAAAGGTAAACTTCGGATTAATTTAGCAGATCCTGACAAATTTCTTAAAACATTTCAAAAGATAACTCAGTATATTCCAGGAGGAATTGATTTTAGTGGTCCTTTTATACTTCAAGCAGATATAATAGGAAGGTTAAAAGCATTAAAATTTAATAACATTCGCCTCAGAGCTTCTATATTCGGAGCTAAGAATAGGAATTTACAAATAAAGGGAGGTGAAATAGGACCCATAAACTTGAAGCTGCCATTTAAAAAACAGAGTATTAAAAGCCATATTGAACTAAAGCCTGTTAGATTAGAAAATTTAAGGAAATTTACTCCATTACGTAAAATTATTTCTCCGGATATTAAAATCTCAGGTCCTATTTCACTTATAGGAGACATTAACGGAAGTTTACAAAAGCTTCAGATGAAAGTTATTATAGAAGCAAGTCAATCTGATATAAAGCTAACCAATGGTATTCAAAAACCCAGAGGTGTACCTACAACTCTCTCATTAAATTGTCAGGTAGAAGGAAATAATATTTCCTGCAGTGATATTAAAATTCGTCTCTATAATCTTGAAGGTAAAGGTTCAGGAAGAGTACAATTGGAAAACTCTCCCAAGATTGATTTTACTTTTAATTCTAATAAGGTTGAATTGAAAGGCTGGGAGCATATAATATCTGCTCTCAGAGAATATAAGATGTATGGTTCAACCAGAATAAATCTCCACATAAAGAGCGCAATTGGTAAAAAAATTCCAACTATCAAAGGGAAAGCAGAGATTATTAAATTAAATAGTTATATACCCCAGTTGGGTAAAAATATCAAGAATATCAATGGATTACTTATATTCACTGGGAATTATATTTATGCTAAAGATATAACCCTTTTATCAGGAGCATCTAAAATAAGACTTATTGCTAAAATTTATGACTTCACTAAACCTGTTATAAATTATGAGTTATATTCTCAAAAAATAAAACTTTCGGATTTTTTAAAATCAGGAAAAATAAAGCGATTCCATGATAATATACTTCAGGAAGTTGTTATAAAAGGTGGGATAAGATCAACAAGTAAAGTAGCTATCATAAAAGAGATGCATTTTAAGGTATTTGATGGATTATTTAAAGGAAAGGGAACATATAGTTTTAAAGAGAACCGGTTTAACTTTATTTCAGAGATTATAGATATGGATCTAAAAAGTCTTATAAAAGCTATTGGTAATCCTGACAAAGAGAATTTAACAGGAAGACTGAAATTGAATTTACAAATTAAGGGTAGAGGTAGTCAATGGAAAGCTATACAACAAACTCTTTATGGTAGAGGAAAAGCTGAAATAGAAGAAGGAGCACTATTAGATATAAACATACCCAAAATTATACTTTCTAAGCTCACAGGCATACCATTTCTCACTGTTCTTGTCTCTAAAAAGATAAAGGGGAAATATGCTCCCTTATTTAAGGAAAAAGATACTATGTTTGATAAAGCAAAGTGCTCATTCTTTATAAATAAGGGCATAGTAGAGACAAAAGATTTGTTACTTGCTACCAAATATTATACTATAATAGGTAAAGGATGGGTTGGATTCAATAAAAACATTGACTTTTATGGTAATCTCATAATGGGAAAAGAGTTTTCTCAGGATATAATGAGTAATGTTCGAGAAATGAAGAGTATTGCTAATAAAGAAAATCTGCTGAGTTTTCCTTTTAGAATAAGTGGAACAATCTCCAATATAAATCCAAAGCCTGACATAGCAATAATTAATAAAAAGATTCAAAGAGCGGTTATAAGAAAGGGTGTAGAAAAACTTATGGAAAAGCTCTTTCCACAAAAGAAGAACAATAAGGAAAATTAACTTAATAAAAGCTATTATACCATAATCTGTTTATACCAATTGAACTTATTTATTCTACTAATGCTCCGGAACAACTGGAACCCGATCCTGCAGTACAAGCATAACAATGTTCAGTTAATATGATTTCATATCTTTTTTGAATAACTTCCTGAATATCATCTATATTATAAATCTTTCCAGATATATTTATAGGCAGACCAGCAGATAAGTTAAAGTCACAATTATATAAAACACCCTGCCAGTCCACACTTATAAGGGTTCTACACATAATATTAGGAACTGCATCAGGATTGAAGTTATCTACCAGAAGCTTAATATATTCTTTAATCAGTCCATTGGATTTAAGGTAATTCTTAAACCTCCCTAGAGGTACATTTGTTATTGTAAACAGATTATTGAATTTAATCCCATACTTTTCAAAAAGATGCTTTCTATAATCTTTTTCAAGTTCCATTTGAGAATTAGGCAGAAAATTTCCTCCGGGATTATACACTAAATTTAGCTCCAGAGAATCTCCATACCCCAATTCATTCAACTTTTTGAGAGCTTTTATACTCTTTTCAAAAGCTCCATTTCCTCTCTGTTTATCAACATTTTCCTTCGTATAACAGGGGAGAGAGGCTATTATAACAACCTCATGATCCCTATAAAATTCTGAAATCCAATACACATCCCTTTCTAATAATATAGTTAGGTTAGTTCTGATCATTAATCGAGATACTGTTTTATAAGCCTCTTCAACAAGATATTTTAAATTAGGATGGAGTTCAGGACATCCACCGGTTATATCAAGAATAAGTCCATTATGGATTCTAAGAAAATTAATGATTTTTTCCATTACTCCTTTAGACATAATTTTATTACCTGATGGCCCTGCTTTTATATGACAATGATTACAATACTGATTGCATATGTTACCTAAATTTACCTGTATGGTCTTAAGTTTGTCAAAGTATAAAAATTCTGTATTTATATTCTCTATAGTTCTTTTAAAATCAAATCCCATTTATACCTCCTTTACAGTCTTCAACGCAGTAAAATAAAAACTTAATAAATTAGTCTTTATAATAAAATTTTGTCAATTTATTTGGTGAGACCCCTATAAAGTAAAAGATTGATATTACCCAATTCCTTAAAGTGCAGTAAATAATCCCCTCTTTTTCCCATCTACGAGGAGATGTAATCACTCTATCTGAAAGTATACATATTTTCCCCCTTTCTTTTTTTATCCTGTGCATTAGTTCAACATCTTCCATCAAAGGAATCTCTTGATAGCCCCCAATTTTATTAAAATAATCTTTTCGAATAAAAATTGCCTGATCTCCATAGGGAATTCGAGTCAAACGCGAACGTATAGAAGCAAAATATGCAATTATTTTAAAGATTATTTTTTCAGAGCCTATTCCCAAGTCAAAAGCACCACCAATATACTGTCTTTGCTTTAAAACTTTGCTAATTTTACTTAGTGCATCCACAGGTAATAAAGTATCTACATGAAGAAAAATTAATATTTCTCCTCTGGCAATATATGCTCCTGCGTTCATCTGTTTAGCCCGTCCTTTTTCTGCTATAATTGTTCTTATTCCTTTGTAATTTATTGCACTTATTGTTCTACCTACAGGATTTCCATCCACTACTATAATCTCATAGTCTTCATTAGATTCTAAATTACGGAGATGCTCAATAAATGGATTTATTTTATCTGTCTCATTAAGTACAGGTACTATTATCGAAAATTTATATCTATTTAAATTTTTATTATCATTTTCCATAAATTTATTGAAGATCTGGAAATATTGTAAATATTGTTTTATAATACCCCATTAAAAAGCAAATTTTATTTTAATAACCATACTAAAAATTGTCAATAGGGTAGCTTGAAATGGCAGGGATATAAGCAAATTATATATGTTAAGCACATAGTAAAAAAAATGGAGTAACTTTCTTGAAGATGAGAAGTTCTATCGATCGATAGGAGAAATTTCCGGATCCACAATTACAAGAATTAAATCCTGGAATGCATATTTTTAGGTGGCTATACAAAATTGTACACGTTGATTATAATTTAGGCAAAATAATCGCTAAAAGGGAAACTCAAGCCCTAACGGCTCATTTTATTATTGCAAAAAAATGAAGGTTATGATAATATCAAAAATTGAAAGGAGGGGTTAAATGAAATTGAGTAAAAGGAGAATATATTTTTACACTTTCTTAATATTTATTTCCTTTATTTTAGGGGCATCATTAAGTTCGGTAATAGATATAACAAAAGATGGTAAAGCCGTTACAAAGAATATAGGGAAAAATGTTGTAAAAGAAGCTACTAAGGGGAAAATAGTTGTTTTTCCTTCTTTTAGTGATTTAGCAAAGGAGTTAAATCCTTCAGTAGTTAATATCAGTACAACCCAGATTATAAAGAGGAGAAGAACTCCTTTTCCATGGAGTTTTCCAGGACCATTTAATGAAGAAGATCCGTTCAGAGATTTCTTTGATAGATTCTTCGGAGATATACCTCAGAGGGATTTAAAGAGACAGAGCCTTGGATCTGGATTTATAATTAATAAAGATGGATATATATTGACTAATAATCATGTAATAGAAAATGCTGATCAGATAAAGGTAAAATTATCTGATGAAGAGGAATTTGATGCAAAGATAATTGGTAAGGATCCCAAGACAGATATAGCATTAATAAAGATAAATCCTAAGAAACCATTGCCAGTAGCTAAGCTTGGTGATTCAGACAAATTAGAAGTTGGAGAATGGGTTCTTGCAATAGGAAATCCCTTTGGGCTTGAACATACTGTTACTGCTGGAATTGTAAGTGCTAAGGGAAGGGTTATAGGAGCTGGACCATATGATAATTTTATTCAGACAGATGCATCTATCAACCCCGGAAATAGTGGTGGACCATTATTTAATATAAAAGGAGAGGTAATAGGCATTAATACGGCAATAATTGCCGGGGGACAGGGAATAGGCTTTGCGATCCCAATAAATACAGCAAAGAGTTTACTGCCCCAGCTTAAAAAGAGCGGTAAGGTTATAAGGGGATGGTTGGGAGTAATTATTCAACAGATAACCCCTGATCTTGCAAAATCCTTTAAACTTAAAGAACCTCGGGGGGCTCTTGTAGCAGATGTAATTAAGAATAGTCCTGCCGAAAAAGCAGGTTTAAAAAGAGGCGATATAATTATAGAGTACAACGATAAAAAAATAAATAAGATGAATGAATTACCTATACTTGTTGCTAATACTCCGGTTGGTAAAGTAGTCACTATGAAGATATTGAGAAATAATAAGGAGAAAACTATAAAGGCTAAGATAGGCGAGTATCCTGAAGAGGAAAAAGGAACTTTAGCCCGTGAAAAAGAGAATAAGCTGGGATTTACAGTTGAAGAGATAACACCTCAGATAGCGAGAAGACTGGGACTAAGAAATACAAAAGGTGTTGTGATTACACAGGTAATTCCTGGAAGTGGAGCTGACTATGCTGGATTGAGAAGAGGAGATGTTATAGAAGAGATAAACAGAAGACCTGTTAATGATATCAGAGATTATCAGAAGATTATGAGTAATATAAAGCCAGGTGAATCAGTACTCCTTCTTATAAAGAGAGGGGAAAATACATTCTATGTAACCCTTCAATTAGAAAAATAAACCCACCTTATATGGATATAAAAAGAAGAAGGAGTAGAGAAATAAGGGTGGGAAGTGTAAAAATAGGTGGGGATGCTCCTATTTCTGTCCAATCAATGACTAATACAGATACGAGGGATATAGAATCTACAATCAGACAGATTAATATTTTAGAAGAAGTTGGTTGTGAAATAGTTAGAATCGCTATTCTTGATAAAGAAGCTGCAAAATCTATTGAAAAAATAAAGCCAAGGATAAATATTCCGCTTATTGCTGATATTCATTTTAATTATAGACTTGCCCTTGAGTCTATATCAAGAGGAGCAGATGGAATAAGGATAAATCCTGGAAATATAGGAAGTAGGAAAAATATAAAATCTATAATATTAGCTGCAAAGGATAGAGGAATATCTATTAGAATCGGTGTAAATGCTGGTTCCCTTGAAGGTAATCTCCTAAAAAAATACGGCTATCCAAATAAAGAAGCTCTTTTAGAGTCTGCACTAAATCATATAAAATTTTTTGAAGATGTTGGATTTTTTGATATAAAAATATCAATAAAGTCTTCTGATGTCCTTACTACAATAGATTCTTATAGACTAATAGCAGAAAGAGTTGACTATCCTCTCCATCTCGGGGTTACCGAGGCTGGTACCCTGATGAGAGGAAGTATCAAATCTGCAATAGGAATAGGGGCTTTATTATTAGAGGGTATTGGAGATACTATAAGGGTTTCATTAACAGGTAACCCTGTTCAAGAGGTTAAAGCTGGTTATGAAATACTAAGGGCTTTAAATATAAGATATAGAGGGGTGAATATAATTTCATGTCCAACATGTGGAAGAATGGAAATAGATCTGGTAAATATTGTTGAAGAGATTGAAAGAAGGCTTTCACATATAAAAGAATCATTGAATGTTGCTGTTTTAGGATGTGTTGTAAATGGAATAGGAGAAGCAAAGGAAGCAGATATTGGAATCGCTGGAGGAAGAGGTACCGGAATATTATTTAAAAATGGGAAAATAATAAAAAAAGTAAAAGAAGAAGAACTTGTAGACACATTGGTTAATGAAGTAGAAAGGATGGTAAATGTTATTCACTAAACTTTTTATACCTACATTAAGAGAATTACCAGCTGAAGCAGAAACAGCAAGTCATAAACTTATGCTTAAAGCTGGAATGATAAGAAAATTAGCATCTGGAATATATTCCTTCCTTCCTTTGGGATTAAGAATTATAAAAAAAGTAGAGAAAATAATAAGGGAAGAGATGAATAGAATAGGAGCTCAAGAAATTTTTTTACCATCTGTTATACCAGCAGAGCTATGGAAAGAGAGTGGAAGATGGGATATATATGGTAAGGAACTCCTAAGATTTAAAGATAGAAGTGGAAGGGATTTTTGTCTTGGACCAACCCATGAAGAGGTTATAACAGATATAATAAGAAGGGAAATCAGGTCATATCGTCAACTTCCATTAAATCTATATCAAATTCAAACAAAATTCAGGGATGAGATGAGACCAAGATCCGGACTTATGAGATGCAGAGAATTTATTATGAAAGATGCTTATAGTTTCCATGAGGATGAAGATTCTTTAAATGATGGATATAACAAGGTATTTGAGGCATATAATAGAATATTCAAAAGATGTGGACTAAGATTTAAAGCTGTTGAGGCTGATCCAGGCAATATCGGAGGAAATTTATCCCATGAATTTATGGTATTATCAGATTCAGGAGAAGATATTATTGTAAGTTGTAATTTATGTGGATATACAGCTAATATTGAAAAAGCTACAGGAATAATTAAGGAGATAGTAGAAGAGGATCAAATTCTTCCTATTAAAAAGGTTAAAACTCCTAACAAGAAGAGTATAGAAGAAGTATCGGAATTTCTGAATTTATCACCGAATAAGCTTGTTAAGACCTTGCTTTATGAAACTGATAATGGAGTTATAGCGATCTTAATAAGAGGAGATTATGAAATAAATGAAACTAAATTAAAGAACTTGATTAATTGTAATATATTGATGCTTGCAAGTGATAAAGAGATTCAAGGAGTAACCAACGCTCCTAAGGGTTATTCTGGTCCCATTTCTCTTAAGATTCCTATTATTGCAGATGAATCGGTATTAAATATGAAAAATTTTGTTACAGGAGCTAATGAAGAAGGATATCATTATGTAAATGTAAATATTGGTAGAGATTTTAAAATAGATAAAGTAAGCGATATAAGGAGGGTAAGAGATGAAGATGTATGTCAAAGATGTAGGAAGGGTATCCTAAAAATAGAAAGAGGAATAGAAGTTGGACATACATTTAAGTTGGGAACAAAATATAGTGAAGCTTTAAATGCAAAATATATTGATAAAGAAGGAAGAGAAAGACTTATTATAATGGGATGTTATGGTATAGGTATAGGAAGGCTTGCTGCTGCAATTATAGAGCAGAATCATGATGAGAATGGAATAATACTACCTATCTCTGTATCACCTTACCATATTATTATTCTTCCAGTAAATATTAAAGATGAAAGAATAAAAAATATATCCTTTAATCTCTATAGATCCTTCTCAGGTGATGGCTATGAAGTATTATACGATGATAGAGATGAAAGTCCTGGGGTAAAATTCAAAGACGCAGATCTTTTAGGTATACCTATAATTGTAATAGTGGGCAGAAGTTTTATTAAGGATGGATTAATAGAAGTAAAGTTCAGAAAAGATGGTAAAAGAGAGCTTCTTAAGATTGAGGACGTTAATAAGAGAATAGATTATCTCATTAATAGAGAATTTATAAATTAACTATAATTAAAATGGTGTATATTTTAATAATTCTTTTACTTATATTAATTTCTGTATCTGTATATATAATATTTAAAGGATTAAATAAAGTTAAAAAGTTAGAAAAGAAACCAACTAATCTAGAGCTTATTATCTGGCATAAAATCAAAAAATTATCTATCGAATCTCCAGAGCTTTCCTTTGAAGAGATAAGAGATATTGTTATTAACGATATAAAGGACGACCTGGAAAGAATATATAAAGACGTAGAAGAACATAGAAGAGATAAAGGATTAAACTTGTATGGTATAGAAGAGTGGGAGATTTAAGTGGCTCATATAGTAATCGATGGATATAATCTCATAAGACAATCTCATAGCCTGAGTAAGATAGATGAAATTGACATAGAAAAAGGTAGGAATGAGCTAATAAAGAGGCTTATCTCGTATAAAAGAACCAAGGGACATACCATAACCGTGGTATTTGATGGTTGGATAGGAGGAAATTCTTTTGAGACTCGAGAAAGGGATAGAGGAATAAATGTAATATACTCTAAATTAGGAGAAAAGGCTGATGAAGTTATAAAGAGAATATCATCTGAGAAAAGGGAATCAGTTATAATTATAACCTCTGATAGTGAAATAAAAAATTTTGCAGAGAAAAATAGATCTGTAGTTATTCAACCGAGTGATTTTGAAAGAAAGATGGATATGGCTAAGAGAGATTATAAAGGTGAATATAAGGATAATTATATTAGAGATTCTATAAGCAGTATAAACAGCAGAAATAAAAAGGGACCTTCCAAAAAGCTTTCTAAAAAAGAAAGAAGAAAGAGAATAGTGCTTAAGAATCTTTAATTAAAGTAAATCTTTAATTCCCTATCAAAGTTTACATAACATTTCTTATCAGACATAAGATATACCATCACATCAATAGATGATAAATTAAGTACTCCTGCTTTGTTGAAATTAATAACAAGGATTGAAATTAAAAATTAAGACTGGATATTTTTTAAATTTAATATTCTTTCTTAAGCATCTCTTTTATATCTTTAAGCTCTTTCTTAACTTCTTCTATTATCTCTTTGTTCAAACTGTTTAAGAATTCTAATCTTAATTGCTTGCTTCTTTTTAGTTCGTTGATCTTTTTCCTTGCTCCTTCAATTGTAAATCTGTCTTCATAAAGGAGTTTTTTAAGCTTCAAGATTATATCTAAATCTCTTCTATTATAAAGTCTATGTTTTGACTGGGTTTTTGTAGGATTTAACAGATTGAATTCAGATTCCCAATACCTTAATATATAAGGTTTTATTCCTGTTATTCTACTTATCTCTCCTATTTTGAAGTATAGCTTCTCGGTCTTCAAAGTTATTAATCCTCTTTTTCAAAATTTGGCTGGCTTTAAAAATTAATACTCTCCTTGCAGAAATTTCTGCTTCTTCACCTGTTTTTGGATTTCTTCCAATTCTCTCTTTTTTATCTCTTAAAACAAAATTGCCAAATCCTGATATCTTTACATTTTCTCCGTTTTTAAGTCTTTCCTTTACTATATCAAACACTAATTCTACAATATTTTCAGACATCTTTTTTGAAAAACCAATTCTTTCATATACTCTATCTCTTATGTCAGCTTTTGTCATTCATCTATCTCCTAAGATTTTATTTCCTGATTTCACCTTTAATAACCTTCAGCAACCTGGATATAAACTTTTCATGGATTATATTTACCTCTTCATCTGTTAAAGTTCTATCAGGAGCTTGATATTTAAACCTGTATGCTATACTCTTTTTATTAGAAGGTATCTGATTACCTTCGTAAATATCAAATATCTTAAACCCCTTTAGATACCTGGGGCTAACATTTTTTATAGCTTTATCAATCTCTGCAGCAGCAAGCTCTTTATCTACAATTAATGCTACATCCCTATTTATATAGGGGAATTTATATATAGGTTTATATTTAATCCTTTCTTCATATATTTCAAAAAGCATATCAAAGTCTATGTCAAATAAAAACACCCTTTTTGGTATTTCATACTTATCCAAAACTTTTGGATGAAATTCACCAACATATCCAATAGATATGTCATTAATCAAAACCCCTACTGATCTACCTGGATGTAAATATTCAATATTATCAATAGGATATAAATAATATTTATTATAAAGTTTAAGATTATCCAATAGATTTTCTATAATTCCCTTAACATCAAAAAAATCTATCTCCTCCTTTTTGTAATTCCAGGATTCATCGTATCTTAGACCGCTCAATACTCCTGTTAGCATAAATTTTTCACAGGGTAATTCATTTGACATTTTAGGTATAAATACCTTTCCTAATTCAAATATTTTGATATTCATATTTTTATGATATATATTATACTTTAAAGTTTCAAGAAGACCTGGTATAAGTGTCGTTCTCATTATAGATTCTTCATTCCTCAAGGGATTAAGAATTTTTAAACTATTCCTTCTGCAATTATCAGGCTTTAAATAAAGCTTATCAAATGACCCTGGAGACATAAAACTATAATTTATAACTTCATATAAACCTGATCCAATGAGAATCTCTTTAATCCTTCTTTTCAATCTATCTAATTTACCTTTCCCACTTTCTTCTATACAGGTGATAGGAACTGTCACTGGGATATTATTATACCCCATTAATCGAGCAATATCTTCTATTATATCTATCTCCTCTTTTATATCAATTCTAAATGGGGGTGGCGTGATATCTATAATTCCATTTTTTACATTTTCTATATTCATTCCATTATTTTTTAAACATCTTATAATTTCTTCTTGTTTAAATGACGTACCGAGAATAAAATTAACCCTATTAGTTCTCAACTCCATTTTAGCAGGCTTCACAGGACTTGGATATTCATCGATTACCCCTTTAATAATTTCTCCCCCACAGATTTCAGAAATCAATTTAGAGGCTCTATCTGATGCCCATACTACTCCATCCGGATTAACCCCTCTTTCAAATCTTATAGATGATTCTGTTCTAAGATTCAATTTTTTTGAAGAATGTCTTATATTCACAGGATCAAAATATGCGCTTTCTAATAAAACAATATTTGTGGTTATCCCAATCTCTGAGTTGTTTCCTCCCATAATCCCAGCGATAGCAACTGGTTTATTTACATCACATATTGTCAATATTCCATTATCCAAATTTCTCTCAATATTATCTATTGTGGTTATTTTTTCATTAGATTTTGCTCTTCTTACCACAATCTCACTTCCTTCTAAGAGTTCATAATCAAAGGCATGAAGAGGATGCCCCGTTTCTAATAAGACATAATTTGTAATATCAACAACATTATTAATGGGCCTGATCCCTGATGATATAAGCCTTCTTTTTAACCATATAGGAGATTCATCTATCTTTATGTTGGATATAATCCTTGCAGAATACCTTGGACACAGGTCTCTATCTACTATGGAAACTCTTACATAATCCTTAATGTCCTTTTCAACCTCCTTTATTTCTATATCTGGAAGTTTTACCTTTTTACCTATAAATGCTCCTATTTCTCTACCAATGCCTATAATGCTTAAACAATCAGGACGATTTGGTGGAATGTTTATATCAAGGATAACATCTTTAATATCCAATATTTCGTTTATATCTTCTCCTAACCCGGATTCTTTAGGAAGAATCATTATTCCTTCTGCATCTTCAGAAATTCCTAATTCCTTTTCGGAACATAGCATTCCCTGAGATACAACACCTCTTATTTTAGACTTCTTTATCTTTACTCCATATGCCAATCTTGCTCCATCCAAAGCTAAAGGAACCCTATCCCCAACTTTTATATTTTTCGCTCCACATACAACCTCAAAATTATTGTACTTTGTATTTACTATACATAATGACAATTTTTCAGCATTTGGATGTGGTGATATAGATACTATTTCACTTACAACAACCTTTTTTATATCTTCTCCAATATAAGATACACTCTCTACTTCAAATCCAGCCATAGTTAATATCTTGCTTATCTCATCAACAGGAATATCAATATCAATATAATCTTTTAACCAGTTTATACTCACCTTCATTAGAACTGCTCTAAGAATTCTATATTATTTTCATAGAACAACCTAATATTATCTATCCGATACTTTAACATGGCTATTCTTTCTATCCCTATTCCAAAGGCAAATCCTGCTACTTTTTCGGGGTCATATTTCACCTTTCTAAATACTTCTGGATGAACCATCCCAGAGCCGAGTATTTCAAGCCACCCTGTCTGAGAACATACTCTACATCCTTTCCCCTGACATATAACACATTCAATATCTACTTCTGCACTTGGTTCTGTGAATGGGAAGAAGCTTGGACGGAACCTTAGTTTTGTTTCCTCACCAAAATATTGATGGATAAATAATGTTAATACTCCTTTTAGATGCGAGAATGTTATCTTTTCATCTACCATTAGACCCTCAATCTGATGAAACATTGGAGTATGGGAGATATCAGAATCACATCTGTAAACCTTCCCTGGAGCTATTATCTTTATAGGTGGAGAACTGTGCTCCATGGTTCTAATCTGAACCGGAGAAGTATGTGTCCTTAACAATATATCATTAGATATATAGAAAGTGTCCTGCATATCTCTTGCAGGATGTTCCCTGGGTATATTTAATGCTTCAAAGTTATAAAAATCAAGTTCAACCTCAGGACCCTCTACTATTTTGAACCCCATATTGGTAAATATATCTATTATCTCATCCATGACCAGGGTAATTGGATGCCTTCTTCCTATAATTGGCCTTCTTCCTGGAAGAGTTACATCTATACTCTCTTTAAATAGCCTGTAACTTCTCTCTTTCTCTCGCAGATCTTCTATTGACTTGTTAAAAAGGTCTTCTAATGAATTTTTTATTTCATTAGCTAATCTTCCTATTATGGGTCTTTCTTTTTCAGAAAGTTTAGATATGTTTTTTAAAAGTGAAGTTAAACTACCCTTTCTTCCTAAAATCTCAACCTTTAAATTTCTTATCTCCTGTTCAGATTTTAATTTCGCTATTTTATCTTTAGTATCTGAATAGATTCTCTCTAATTTTTTTTCCATTAATATTATTTAATTCAAAAATCCTTTAGACCTTACTTCATTAACAATTTTAGAAAATCCATCCGGATCATTAATAGCAAGTTCAGCTAATATATTTCTATCTATAAGTATATTTGCTTTCTTTAAACCATTTATAAGTCTGCTATATGTACATCCATTCTTCCTTGCAGCAGCATTAATCCTTGCAATCCAAAGCATCCTGAAATCTCTTTTCTTCCTTTTCCTATCTCTATAGGCATAATTTAGAGCTTTGTCAACGGCTTCTTTAGCAGTCCTATAGAGTTTACTCCTTCCTCCTCTATATCCTTTTGCTAATTTAAGAACTTTTTTTCTTCTTTTTCTGGCTATAACACCTCTTTTTACTCTTGGCATTTTTTAAAACCCCTTCTATAAAAAATATGGAATACTTCTTTTAATATTATCTCTATCTCTTTTAGAAATCAAGGCTTTTTGTTTCAGTCTCCTTTTTCTTTTTGAACTCTTATGAGTAAGTAAATGACTCCCAAAAGCCCTATTTCTCAAAATTTTTCCATTTGCTGTGACTTTAAATCTTTTCACAGCACCCCTTTTACTCTTAATCTTTGGCATAATCCCCCCTTAATTCTTTGGAGCAACCATCATGGTCATATTTCTACCTTCAAGTTTGGGATATTGTTCAATAATTCCAATATCTTCAAGCTTTTCTGCTATCATATTTAATATATTCTTCCCTGATTCTGTATGTAACATTTCTCTTCCCCTAAATACCACAGATATTTTGGTCTTATTCTTCTCTTCAAGAAACTTTCTTATATGACGAAGCTTAAATTCTAAGTCATGTACCCCCGTTTTTATTCCTATCTTTACCTCTTTTACGTGAACAGTAGATTGTCTCTTCTTAGCCTCATGAGCCTTTTTATCCTGTTGATATTTATACTTCCCATAATTTAGAATCCTACATACAGGTGGATTTGATAAAGGAGCAACTTCTACTAAATCAAGTTCATAATCTTTAGCAATCTTTAAAGCCTCCTTTATAGGAAATACACCTAAATTCTTCCCATCAGGATCTATAACTCTAACTTCCTTTGCTCTTATTCTCTCATTAACAATAATACCTTTTTTTTCTATAAAATTTCACCTCCTCTATTATTTATATTAAACCATATAGGTTTATAATTTTACCATAAAATAAACTAGATCTGTGTTTTTTTTACCATTATTTTAGAGTAAATGTCAAGTTATTAGTCCCCAAAACTAATACCTAATGAACGAGCTGTAACAACTGTTTCATAATTAAGTGGTACGTTCTTTATCCCCTCAACAACCTTATCAAGCGGTATATTTGTTACACCATCCTGTCCTAAAGCTACCATAGTTCCAAACTTACCTTCTTCAATAGAACGAACAGCGGCAGTCCCGAGGACCAATGATATCATCCGATCAAATGTTGTTGGAGCTCCACCCCTCTGTATATGTCCAAGAATAATAGACCTCGTCTCCTTTCCTGTCCTTTTGGTTATCTCATCCGCCACTTTCTGTGATATCCCTCCAAGTCTTGGTTCTCTACCTATTTCCTTGGGAGTTAAAAAAGAGGTATCACTTCCCTTAGACTTTGCTCCTTCTGCTACTACAACAATAGCATGGGTTTGACCAATACTTTCAAGATATAGTATTTTTTCACATACTTTTTCAATGTCAAAAGGAATTTCAGGTATAAGAATCACATCTGCTGACCCTGATATACCAGAATGGAGAGCAATCCATCCAGCATATCGTCCCATTACCTCCACTACCATAACCCTTTCATGAGATCTTGCTGTAATGTGCAACTTATCAATAGCTTCTGTCGCAGTAGAGACTGCAGTATCAAACCCTATAGTAATAAATGTCTTTTTTATGTCATTATCAATGGTTTTGGGGACACCTATTATTGGTATTCCCTTTTTCATAAGTCGATTGGCAATACGAAAACTTCCATCTCCACCGATGGCTATTAAAGCATTAAATCCTAATCTTTTGAAGTTTGTGACTATTTGATCTGATATGTCGGTGGCTACCACAGTCCCATCAGGCTTTTTTATTGGAAACTCAAAAGGATTCCCTTTACTCGCTGAACCAAGGATTGTCCCCCCTATATTGGTAATATGCCATACAACATCAGGAGTTAGTTTTATAATCTGACTTGTATCTTCAAGCCCACGATATCCATATTTTATACCATATACATCCCAACCTTTTCGATGGGCAGTTAATACAATAGCTCTTATTACAGCATTTAAACCAGGAGCATCACCTCCACCCGTATTTACTGCGATCTTCATCTTCTCATTCATAATATATTCCTTTCTAATAAAGCAACTATGAAGAAAATAAGTTTTTATAAATATATCACAATTTAAAAATATAATCAATCCTTCCTCTGATTTA
>CAZCTP010000031.1:0-28266 GCA_964501575.1 uncultured Thermodesulfobacteriota bacterium | reverse complement strand
TGTCACCTATAATATTAGATGATATTTTATATAGACAAAATGAGGACTTTGATATAAATTGTGAAGTGTACCACCATCCCCCTGATCATCCCGAGAAAATAGGGTAAAGGCTATATGGTTGAAGTAAAGCTATTTTAGAAATACTCTTTAATCAATGTTCTAAATATATAAAATGAAGTCAGTGCTCTCTTTTTTAAAAGAATCCTTATAACTTCTATAATAGCCCAGAATATATATACAAATATCATCTCTTCTCTTGTTGAGGGCATTAAAAACTGCATCAGCCATAATATAAACAACCCAACAGCTTCATATAATGAAAAGTTCATATTTGCAAGGAATATAAAAGCTAATAGAGCCTGAGCTATAGTCAAAAGTATCTCTATCTTCTGATGATGATCAAATATTATCGGGGTTACTGAGCCTAAACTAATATTATATACAATGGGAATCATAGCAGCAAGGACTGTCCATTGATTTATATTAGATGATACCATATTCATGAGTGCTATCGGAGCATGTTTTACCCTTTTCGCCCAGTTAAACGCAGTAAGTTTTTCCGGAAATTCTGAGAGGAAGGGTGATACCCATTGAACAAATACGAAATCCGAAACCCCAAATATGAGGGCTAATGCTAACATGCTATGTAAGAATGGTTCTACAACAAAATATAATATCAATCCACCCGAGAAGAACAGGATAAATATCCATATATTTCTTAAATAAGGTTTACAATTCAGTATTTTTCGGGGTATAATCGGAAAATCATTGAGTTCTTCTTCTTCCTTTGAAGGCATTTTATTAAGGATAAATATATATGTTATATAGATAGAGATTAATATTATACTATCATATATACTCAGAGTCCCCTTTGCTACTATAATAATAAAGTATAAAATAGGTAATATAAGCCCTGTTACTTCAATAGAGTGTTCGTCATCAAGTTTGATATGTCTTAGTTTCCCATTATTATTAATTCTATTGAATATTGCTGCTGTTGTATATATCATTGGCCATCCAAGGCCAACAAGTAGCCTTAATGAGCCTGTGAAATTAGCTGTCATTAAAGGAATATCTCTATTCCATGCAATAACAGCTTCTACCGCAAATTCTGGAAGGGTCTGTAACCATGCAAGAATTGCAAGGGCAAGTCCCTGAGAAAATATAAATTGAGATGCTTCGGTCGCCCATCCTACAAGGAATGCTGCGAATAGAATTAAAGGAAATGTCCATAGAGCTGCAAGAGGACTAGTATGTACTTCTCTTGTAATTATAGCTATAAATATGGCTAAGAATAGCCCTCTTATTATTCTTCTTCCCTCCTGATAAGATAATCATAAAGACGATCCATGGCTATCGATATATTTTCAATTGAATTTGCATAGGAAAACCTTATATACCCTTCTGCATTAGATCCAAAATCTATTCCTGGAGTCACCCCAACATGAATATTTTCTAATATCTCCATTGCAAATTTATATGAGTTGTTGGAGAATTTTTTTGCATTGGCAAGAACATAAAATGCCCCCTTAGGTTCAAATCTTATACCAAAATCTATATCCCTCAATCTTTTTATTATAAATTTCCTTCTTTCATTATATATCCTCTTCATATCATTTACATCTTCTTTTGCTTCTTTTATTGCAGCAATTGCTCCCCATTGAACAAAGGAGTTAGCAGATATAAAGAAATTCTGATGGATCTTCTGCATGGGTCTTATAAAATCCTCTGGTATAATAATATAGCCAAGCCTCCACCCGGTCATTGCATATAATTTTGAAAACCCGCTTATAATAAATAGTTTATCTGTAAACTCAGCCATTGTATGCTCTTCTCCTTCATATATCAACCCATTATATATTTCATCAGATATAACAAATAGACCAAGCTTTGCAATCTCTTCCATTATGTTCTTTGATAAAACAGCTCCCGTTGGATTTGACGGCGAGTTTATAAGTATACCTTTTGTTCTTTTTGTAATAGCATTCTTTATATCTTCAACTCTATATTGAAATCCATCAGATTCATATATATTTACAAAAATTGGGGTACCACCCAAAAATTTAATAAAATTTGGATAACATGGATAATGGGGATCTGGAAGTATAATCTCATCACCCTTCTCTATAATACTTAAAAATAAAAGCAGCATTGCAGCAGAGGACCCCGATGTTATAATTATCTGATCAGGTGATATACTAACCCTATACTTTTCATAGTAATTCTCTGATATAGCCTCTCTTAATTCTAATAACCCTAAACTACTTGTATATCTTGTCTTTCCATCTTTAAGAGCTTTTAATGAAGCCTCAACTATACATTTAGGGGTATCAAAGTCAGGTTCCCCCACTTCTAAATGTATTATCTCTTTACCCCCCTTCTCCATCTTCTGGGCCTTTTCTAATATATCCATAACAATAAATGGAGGGATTTCTATTGCTCTATCAGTTATCATTTGAATATCTTTCCCAAAAATCCTTTTCTTTCTTCTTTCTTCTTTTTCTCTTTTCTGAGATTTATAATCCTCAGTTCCTGTAAAGCCTCCCGGAATTCAGGATTGCATTTAACAGCTTTTTTAAACTCTTTCTCTGCAAGTTCGATATTATCCTCGGTTTTATATATTAAACCAAGAAAATAGTGGGCTTTATCAATTCCTGGATTTAATTCTATAGCTTTTTTAAGTATTTCTTTAACCTTTGAAATGGATTGTTTATAGTCGGGTAAAGATTTCTTAAATATTGCCCATCCAAGATATGCATGGTATTCAGCTTCATTGGGATTCAATTTACATGCCCATTCAAAGGATTCTACGGCATACTCATAATCTTTTTTGTTTAGATATACCTTTCCTTTCTGGAATTGAAGTTCCGCATTTAGAATATTATCTACCTCCATTCCATCAATCTTTACCTTTAATGAACTTATATACTCTTCCCTCCTATTATCATCAATTAGTGTATTATAAGCGGCTGCAATCATTGTAAATATCTCATCGGCAATATCTCTTATCTCCTTTGGCTTGTTGAAATATTTATCAGGGTGATAATCTTTTGCCAGGCTGAAATATCTCCTTTTTATCTCATCTGTTGATGCATCTTCACTAACACCAAGAATTTCAAAGTAATTCTTGGATTTCATATTCATATACTCATCTATGAATCTCTCTCTCAATGCGTCATCCTCTTTTGATATTTTATTCCTCTCTCCATTAATATCTAATCCTTCCATAATAAGCAAAATATAAAGGGTTTTATACACATATTCTTTATCTAAATTACTTTCTTCTATTATTTCCTTGAGGGGCCTCTTCCCATCTATTATGGATATAAGTTGATCATCAATATTTATATATTCACTAAACTCATAGGGGTCCTTCATAACTGGAATATTATCCATATATGAATCTATATTTATTTTAATATTCTCTATATCAAATCTTTCATTTATCCCTTTTATTATTATCTCTATAGTAGAAAGGTTAAAATGCAATATATTATCCGGGAATCCCCCCTCATCCCTTGTGAATCTACATATTCCGTCATTCACGCTAAATATATGTAATATCTTATCTTTTATGTTTTCTGATAGAAGCTCATAGAGTTCTGTAGAAGATCTTATATAGCCCATTTCCATCAATATTTCACCTTGTTTCCTTTTAGTAAGTACCATCGATCTCAGAGATTCTTCATAAACCTTCTTTGAAATCTTATTATTTCTTAAGAGGAATCTTCCAAATGTATCTCTAAGTAAATTTGATTTCACATATATAGGATTACCTTCGGATATATAGATAGATTTATTGACCTCTCCTATCTCTACTCTGAGGACCCCAGTATCCCTTGATTTATATATTTTATATAATATCTCCGGGAAAGGAACGTCTTTTAGACTTCCTTCGGATATGAAATCTTCCATTTATTCATCACCCTTTAAAAATATTCTATTATATATCTCTCTTACTTTACCTCTAAGTATATTATATTCATTGATTATATCCATAGAATTTTTATATCCCATTTTTTTACTCAATTTATTTAATATATTCCCATATCTATCGAAATTGTTTACAACTCTATCGCATATTATTCTTAATCCACTTTCAATCTTTCTCATAAATTCATAGGCATTTTTAAGAATTTCAAAATCGCCTATCCCTATAATCCCCTCATTATACAATAAAATTAAAGCTGCTAATGTATTCTGTTCTTGAATCTTCGGTATTGAAGCTCCATGTCTGAGTTGAAGGAGTTGAACAATAAATTCGATATCAACTATTCCTCCCTTTCCAACCTTTATATTATAACTATCTATGTCTTCATTCCCGAGCTCTTTTTCCATCCTCATTCTTAATCTATCAACCTCTTTAACCATATCAATAGAGAAATTGTTATTATATACAAACCTCTTTATTATACTACTAACCCTATCTCCAAGCTTTTTGTCTCCGGTTATAAATCTCGCTTTTATTAAAGCCTGTTTCTCCCATATCTGGGAACTCTCAAGATGGTATCTCTCAAATGCCTCAAGGGATGATACAAGAGGACCCGCATTACCCGAAGGTCTTAATCTAGTATCTATATTATATAAGAATCCTTCCTTTGTGATATTTGTTAATACGGATATTATTCTCTGAGCAAGTCTCACAAAATATTCTAATCTATTTCCATCCTTGGAATATATAAATATTATATCTAAATCCGAACTATAATTTATCTCTCTACCCCCTAATTTACCAAGACCAAATATGGCAAATTTAGATTCCGTCTCACCATATCTTTTTTTTATTTCGCCCCATGCTATATCTAACGATTTATTAAGAATAACCTCTGCAAGAGTCGATAATTCTTCTTCTACTTCCCATAAAGAAAGATTACTGGATATATCATTTATACCTATTCTTAGTATTTCTTCATGCTTAAATCTCCTGAGTAGATCGAGTTTCTCTTCATAGTCTTTCCCTTCTAAGAGTCCGTTTAGCTCTTTATCCAGAACCTCATATCCTCTTCTTGGGTAAAGAGCCCCGGGTAATACCAGCCTATCTAAAAGTTCAGGATGATTTATCAGAAATTTTGATAAAAAATCGCTTGTCCCAAATAGCTCAATAAGAAGTTTTAAGGTAGGAGGATTTTCCAATAGAAGGGAATAGAATATTGTCCTTGCCCCTATTTTTGAAATAAACCTTTCAAGGTTGTTTAATGCTAAGTCAGGGTCAGGGGATGAAAAAATTTCCGATAAAAGAAAGGGAGCTATCTTTATCAATATTCTTTTACTCTTCTCTGAAAAATGTGAAAATGGAGGACCATTTTTAAGTAGAAATAGATTGTTATAAGCCCTTTCCGGATCCACAAATCCATAGTCTTTCAATATATTTATAGCTTCTTCCTTTTTTAAACTTCCATCTAATAATATATTTACCTTCGGGGAAATATCATCTTTTGGTTTATAAAAAAGTTTATTATATATTGATTTTATCCCACTTCTATAGTTGCTCAGTTTTTGAATAAAAGTAGATGGATCAAAAAACCCCATTCTTTTTGCTAACTTCTCTATTTCTGATGTATCTCCTGGTAGGGAATGGGTCTGTCTATCATTAAATATCTGGATTTTGTGTTCTAAATCCCGTAAAAATCTATATCCATTATATAAGATTTCATATTCCCCATTCTCTATATATCCTTTTTCTTTTAGTTTTCCAAGTGCACTCAGTGTATTCCTCTCTCTTATATATGTATCTCTTCCTCCATATATAAGCTGAATTGTCTGGGTAAAAAACTCTATTTCCCTTATCCCTCCTGGCCCTAATTTTATATCAGAATCATCTCTTAGATTTATATCGAGCTTTCTTTTCATTTCTTTTATCTCTTCAATAGCTGAATAATCAAGATATTTTCGGTAGACGAATGGTAATATCATCTTTAAGAACCTTTTACCCAATTCCATATTTCCAGCTATTGGCCTTGCCTTTATCATAACAGCCCTTTCCCATGTCTCTCCCCATGATTCATAATATATCTCTGCACTCCTTAAAGAGTTTGCCATATCCCCTTTTATTCCCTCGGGTCTTAACCTGAGATCTACTCTGAAAACAAACCCATCATCTGTTATATCCCTTATAGATCTGGATATTAGCTCAGATAGTTTTGTATAAAATTCATGAAGAGAAATACTCTTTTCCCCATCTGTTTCACCCTTATCAGATGAATAGATATACATAATATCTATATCAGAGCTTATATTTAGTTCATAACCACCAAGCTTCCCAAGACCTATTATTACAAACTCACCCTCATTTTTATTTCCATTCTCATCTATAAATATTGGGGTACCATAAACCCTTTTTAGTTTATTATAAAAGAACTCATATGACACCTGAAGTGCTGCTGAAGCAAAATCTGACATTTCTTTCATTGTATCTTCAAGGGTTGAAAGTCGATTTAGGTCCCTTCCTCCTATCCTCAGAAATTCCCTCTGCCTGATTTTTCTCAATACTTTATAAAATTCCTTTGTATCCATTTGATAGAATATACTATTCTTTATATCTTTTAAAAAATCTTCATAGCTTCTGTCTTTCCATATATATCCATCTATAAACAACCATTTGTAGTATTCTGGATGCCTTATTAATATATTTGACAAAAATTGTGATGACGAGAATATATTTATCAATATCTTTAATATATCATCCGATTCAATATTTATACCACTGAGTAGAAATCTCTCTACATTATTCATTGAGAGCAAAGGATCAGACGAATTCTGAGAAAAGGCTGATATTTTATCTCTTATACTATTCATTTATTTAGATACTAATTTTCTTAGTTTCCTGAAGAACGGTCTTGTAATAACGCCCTTCTCTGTTATTATACCGGTTATGAACTTATTTGGGGTTATATCAAAGGCTGGATTAAATATCTTTACCTCATCTGGAGCAATCTTAACCCCGCATATATGTCTAACCTCATCTACATTCCTTTCTTCAATCGGTATTTCCTCTCCACTATTACAGTTTAAATCCAGTGTGGATATAGGTGCTGCCACATAGAAAGGAATATTATGACTCTTTGCCAAAACCCCCAGGGCATATGTCCCTATCTTATTAGCAACATCCCCATTAGCAGCAATCCTATCAGCTCCAACTATTACTACATCAATCATTCCTCTTTTCATTAAAAAACCAGCCATACTATCTGTTATTAGTACTGCATCTATATTCTCTTTTATTAATTCCCACGCTGTTAATCTTGCCCCCTGCAAGAATGGTCTTGTTTCATCTACGTATACCCTGATACTTTTGTTATCTTCATGAGCTTTTCTCACAACACCAAGGGCTGTTCCATATCCAGCAGTGGCTAAAGCCCCTGCATTACAGTGGGTTAATATCCTGCATCCATTCTTAATTAATGCTCCACCATACATCCCTATCTTTTTATTTATATTAATATCATCCTCAAATATTTTTATCGCCTCTTTGAGAAGTATATCCTTTATATTCCCGATAGATAAACATCTTTTCCTTCTACATAATTTCTTCATTCTATCTATTGCCCAGAATAGATTTATAGCTGTTGGACGGGTATAGGCAAAATTATCACATATATCCTCAAACTCTTTATAAAAATCATCAAAATTATCGGCTTTTATATTAAGTGCTCCAAGAGCAATTCCCATAGCAGCTGCAACACCTATTAATGGAGCCCCTCTCAGATTCATATTTTTTATAGCATCTGTAACATCCTTATAATTATTGCATTCTATATAATACTCTTTAAATGGTAAGAGCTTCTGGTCAAGTATAAATATCTTATTATCTCTCCATTCTATAGGTCTAAGCATTTTCTAACCTTTCCTTTAACAATTCATTAACGAGTCTCGGATTTGCCTTACCTTTTGTCTCTTTCATTACCTCTCCAATAAAGTATCCAAATAGTTTCTTTTTACCCTTCTTATAATTTTCCACTTCTTTTGGATTATTTTCCAATACTCTGTCTATAATCTTAATTATTTCTTTTTTATCAGATATCTGAATTAATCCTCTCTCTTCAACTATCTTTCTTGGAGATTTACCCGTTTTAAATATCTCTTCAAAGATAGATTTTGCAATCTTTCCGCTTATAGTCCCCTCATCTATAAGATTCAGAAGTTCTGCAATATGTTTTGGCTTAATTGCTGATTCTTTTATATCATCCTTGAGTTCTCTTAATAGTTCACTCATTACCCAGTTGCTAATCACCTTAGGCTTTGGATACAGCTTTACACAATCTTCATAGAAATCAGCAAGAGATTTAGATGAGGTTAATATATTTGCATCATACTCAGGAATATTATAATCTTTTACAAACCGTGTTCTTCTCATATCAGGAAGTTCAGGAAGTGTAGATCTTATAGAATTAATCAGCTCATCATCAATAATAATGGGCAATAGATCAGGCTCAGGGAAATATCTATAATCATGAGCTTCTTCTTTACTTCTCATAGGATATGTAATACCTTTATTTGCATCCCATAGCCTTGTCTCTTGAATTATTTTTCCTCCATTCATTAATACATCTGTCTGCCTCTCAATCTCATATGTAAGAGCCTTCTCCACATTCTTAAAGGAATTCATATTCTTTAACTCTGTCTTTACACCAAGTTCTTTATCACCAATAGGCCTTATGGATATATTAGCATCACATCTTAAGCTCCCTTCCTCCATATTGCCATCGCATACCTCAAGATATTGAAGTATGGTTCTTAATTTCTTAAGATACTCTGAAGCCTCACCAGGGTCTTTAATGTCGGGCTCGGTAACTATCTCTATTAACGGAACAGATGCCCTGTTGAGATCTACATAACTATTTCCATTATGTAAAAGCTTTCCAGCATCCTCTTCCATATGAACCCTTTTAATACCTATTATCCTCTCTACTCCATTTATATATATAGATATATGACCATTATTAGCCAGTGGAAGATCATATTGGGATATCTGATAATTTTTTGGGAGATCAGGATAAAAATAATTCTTTCTTGAGAATCTGCTCATTGGTGCAATCTTACAATTTAATGCTAACGCTGTCTTTATAGCGAATTCCAGAACCCTTTTATTCATCACCGGGAGAACACCTGGCATACCAAGACATATTGGGCATGTCTTTATATTTGGTTCCCCACCAAATGATGCGGGGCATGAACAGAAAATCTTGGTATTTGTAAGCAACTGGGCATGGACCTCAAGTCCTATTACTGCTTCATACTCCATACTCTCTCCTTATATATTAGGTTTTTTAAGATGATACCTGGTATTTCTTTCAAATGTGTATGCCACCTTTAATACTAAATCCTCCCTGAAATGGTTCCCCATAATCTGAAGTCCCATTGGAAGTCCATCCTCACTAAATCCACAGGGAATTGATATCGCCGTTATACCTGCAAGATTGACTGGAATAGTAAATATATCTGAAAGATACATTTTTAATGGATCATCAAGTTTCTCCCCTATCTTAAATGCTTTTGTAGGAGATGTCGGTGATATTATAACATCAACCTCCTTAAATGCTTCATCAAAATCATTCTTTACAAGTCTTCTAACCTGTTGAGCTTTTCCATAATAGGCCTCATAATATCCCGAACTTAGAACAAAGGTCCCTAGCATTATCCTCCTTTTTACCTCTTTCCCAAACCCCTCTCCTCTTGTCTTCATATACATATCTATCATATCTTTATTATCCTTAGCTCTATATCCATATCTTACCCCATCATATCTCGCAAGATTTGAACTTGCTTCAGCAGGAGCTATTATGTAGTATACTGGAAGAGCATATTCAGTGTGTGGAAGGGAAATCTCTTTAATAGTCGCTCCTAATTTCTTTAATATATCCATAGAGCTAAATATAGAGTTTTCCACATCTTTATCCATACCTTCTATAAAATATTCCTTTGGGACACCTATTTTAATCCCCTTTATATCCTCTATTAAAGACTGAGTGTAGTCTGGTACAGGTATCTCCAATGAAGTAGAGTCAAAGGGATCATATCCTGAGATTATATTCATAAGGATTGCACAGTCCCTGACATCCTTTGTCAGAGTCCCCCCCTGATCCAGCGAAGATGCAAAAGCAATCATACCAAACCTACTGACTCTTCCGTAGGTAGGCTTCATTCCAACAACTCCACATAATGCAGCCGGTTGCCTTATAGATCCTCCGGTATCTGTTCCAATTGATGCTATACACTCATCTGCTGCTACCGCAGATGCTGAACCTCCACTTGACCCTCCCGGAACCCTCGATGTATCCCAAGGATTTTTGGTTATTTTAAAATATGATCTCTCGGTAGATGACCCCATAGCAAATTCATCCATATTTGTCTTTCCTATTATTACGGCATGTTCTTTTAATATCCTCTTTACCACTGTAGCATCATATGTAGGAATAAAATTTGATAGTATCTTTGATGCACAGGTAGTTAATATCCCTTTTGTACAGAATATATCTTTCACTGCAATGGGAATACCTGTAAGAAATGGGAGCTCTTTATTTAATCCTATCAATTTATCAGCATCTTTTGCCTGCTTTAGAGCATTCTCTATATTCAATGTTATATATGAATCTATTCTATCTTCCACTTCCTCAATTCTCTTAATAACAGATTTTGTAAGTTCCAGAGAACTTATTCTTCTATCTTTTAATAATTCATGGGCTTCATGAAGGGTTAAACTATATAACTCCAATTCTCCTCCTATTTTCCTACTAATTATTCTATAATTTTTGGAACTCTAAAATATCCTCTATCACTATCAGGAGCATTTATAAGGGGATCCTTCTCAATGATAGATTCATCTATTACATCCTCCCTGAATCTATTATTTACAGGTAATACATGGGATAAAGGATCAACTCCTTTAGTATCAATTTCATTAAGCTTATCCATATATTTAAGAATACTATTTAGATCTCTGTTTAGAAGGATCTTCTCTTCCTCATCAAGCTCAAGCCTGGCTAAAAGAGCCAAATGATTTACTATTTCCTTTGTTATATCCATAATACCACCTATTTTTTAGCCTGAGCCATTAAAGCCTTTTTTTTAAGCTTTCTTGCTTTCTCTATTCTCTTCCTTTTTCTTGCTAATTCTCTCTTTCTTTCTGTTCTTGGCATAAATCTTCTCCTTCTTTAATTTTGATTATATTCAATTAATAATTATTAAAGAGAGAAACTATATCCCTCTGTATCCTTTAGACTGCCTGATGCCATTCATGAATGGTATAATCTACAAATACCTTCCCTTTAACAAATGGATCATTATTTGCTAAAGCTTTTGCTTCTTCTAAGCTTTCAGCCTGATATATTATTAATCCTCCACTAAAATCTGTAAAAGGCCCAGCTGCAAATAGTTTCCCTTTACTCTTCAAATCTTCTAAATAACCGACATGAGAATTCTGAAGTTTAGCAAACTCTTCAGGGGGTTGAGACCCCGACTGGACAGACTTCATTAAAGCTTCCTTAGCTCCCTCAGATAATCTTGGTAGAACAGCAAATTTATTCATAATATACCTCCTTTAATATTTAATATAATTAAACAACTTCTCATAAATCCTAAGCCAATCCTCTATATATCCATCTAAGATTCTTATACCTATAAAACTTGAGTTAGACCATCTTACCTCTCCCATAATCTCTAAAAGCTTTTTTTTCGTTTTTGGAAGAAATATTTTAAATATATGAACGGATCCTACATCTAAAGGCTTTATATTTTTAAGTTTTAATCCGTAATGACTGATATCTATTAATGAAGTTTTTATCCAGCTATTATTATCCTTTATTTCTATAAATATTTCCTTATTATCTAATATTTTATATCTTTTATGTTTTCTTCTTTCTTCTATTACAGGAAGGGTAATGGTAAATGTTGTCCCCTTGTTTAGTTCGCTTTCAACCTTTATGTCGCCATCATGATCCTTTATTATCCGGTAACTTATCGATAAACCCAAACCTGTCCCTTCCCCCGGCTTTTTAGTAGTAAAAAAGGGATTAAATATTTTATCAAGATTTTCCTCTGGTATACCACATCCGTTATCCTCAATCTTAATCTCTAAATAGGGATTCTTATCATTAATAACAGAGGTGGATAGTTTAAGAATTCCATTATCACCCATGAAGAATACTGAATTTAAGATAATATTTATAAATACATGATGAAGTAAATTATAATCCCCTATTGTCTCTGGTATATCTCTGTCAAATTCCTTTATAACATTTATCCCTTTACTTGAAAGCTGAGAGTCAAGAAATATAAGGGTATCATCTAAAAGGCTATTTATATCCAGAGATTTAAACTCGGGTTCGGGCATTCTTGAAAATTGAAGAAGACTTTCAACAACATTCTTACATCTTTCAGCAGCCTCTTTTACATACCTTATGGAGGTTATATAGTTCTTTACTTCCTCACTTTCTACATTCTTATTCTTAAATGACTCCATAATAATCTCACAATAACCTAATATTCCAGATATAGGATTATTTATTTCATGAGCAACTCCGGCTGCCAACTCCCCTACCGCTGATAATCTCCCTGCTCTAATAAGTTGAGTCTGGGTTTCTTTAAGTTTAGCTGTCCTTTCCTCAACCCTTCTTTCTAATATCCTGTTCCATTCCTCAATCTCCTCTCTCGATCTCTTTAATTCTGATACCATCTTATTAAAGGATTTAGCTAAATTTCCTACTTCATCATCTTCTGTTTTTACCATAATCCCCTGCTCCAAATTTCCCTTAGCTACCTCTGATGTCGCCTTTGATAAAGCTTTAAGAGGATTTACTACCTTCCTTGTTATCATATAATATACAAAGGCTAAAAGGGTTAAAACAAGGGTCGTAATATATATTGTTGTCCTTCTAATCCTTGATTCCGTTAATCTTAAATTCTTTAATGATAATGAAATCCCAACAATAAATCTATTCTTTGTTCCTATTGATATAGGCCTTAGCAGTATCTTTTGTGTATGTAGCTCACAATTAATGTCCGCTGTAATATTCTCACCATCCATTATACTTCTCGATATCTGAGGAGAAATCATATTTTTTATTTTCCCTATACAATCAGAGTTAGCAAGGGTCGAAGATATTATTCTATTTTTGTAAATTAGAGTAATATCCGCTCCAATTTTTCCTTTCATATTCTGAATAAAATCCTTATTAAATGGAAATTTAATTAATACAATCTTATCTATTCTATCTTTCTCCTCGATAGGAGCCACAGCTCCTATCGAGAGTGATAGCTCATTGCCATCTAATTCTTCTAATATATCAGAGGTTCTCATACCCATGAATCCTTTTTTTATTAAAGTACTCTTAATATTTTCCTCTTTATTTATCAATTGAACACTCATTTTATTTTCTTTTAGAATCTGCAACAAATATATAATTAAAGAATGGATTAATCTTGTATTAGGAATTTGAGAATATAATTTCTCCATATCAGACATAAACTGAGCAAAGAATATAGCCCTTTTTTCGTTATCATTTATTATCCTATCTGTAAAAAATCCGCTCTTTCTGAGATTTTCAATAACTCTCACCTCTATGTTATTACTTATAATATCCCCTATCCAGAATATTATAAAGATAGCTATAATTATTACAATTGCAATAAATGGAAGAACTATCTTCAGATTTATTCTTTTCTTTACATATGATATAATCATGAATTATATCTGTAATCTTTAAGATTTATATTAAGCTCTTTAAACATCTTATATAAATTATTGTAACCACTGTCCTCTGTCTTTATAAATCTATCCGCTCCAAATCTCCTTAAAAGCTCTCTACCCTCTTTAGTATTTGATAGGTTTAAAAATGCATCCTGTAATCTTTTAATAATATCCGGTTTACCATAATATTTTGATATTCTCCTTTTATGACATTCATAGCATTTTATCTCTATATCTTTACTCACTACAAAGGCATTTTCAGGAACTTGAGTAGATTTTGCAATGATAACAAGGTCATTTGATATCCTCGGGTCAGATTTTGCCAACTTGTAGAATATCAGGTCTTTTGCTGCTCCAGCATCAATATCTCCATTTAAAACCTTAATTATGGAAAGATCGTGACTCGCAAGATAATATATCTTTCCCAAATATTTATTCATATCTTTGATCTTATTTCTTTTAAAATATATTTTCGGGAAAAGATCTCCAGCCGTTGTATTCTTTATCATTGCAAAAGTTTTCCCCTTTAGATCTTTGATATTCTTTATTCCGCTATCTTTCCTGACAAATATAAGTCCTCTATACCATGATATTTTTCTTTTTTCAGGCCTTACTAACGGAACTATATTCTTTTTTGTCTTTATAATTCCATATACAAAACTTCCTAAGAAGGCTGAATTTATATCATTCTTTAAAAATGCATTTATAATCTCTCCGTAGCTTGTGAAATGTCTTAAATTTACTCTTACTCCCATACCAAGCTCCTTAGAAAGATATTTAATAAGTGGAGAATATCTCATTTCCTGTTTCAATACATCCTGCTCTGGAACAATACCTATTACTAAATGGAATAATACAGGAATATATCCTCTGCTTTCTATTATCCTTCTCCCATCATCGCTGAATATAAAGGATATAAAATGCATGGTCTTTTTATCGGGGTTCTCCTTTACAACAATACCAAAGGGTCTTGAAAATTTATATTTCTTTGTCGCAACATTTCTCTGGGTGGGAGCTACTCCATCTATACTCAACAAATTAACCTCTAAGTCCTTTGATATTATTCCACCAAAGGATGTATATCCTATTGAGTTAGGTATTAGTTTCAATGATTCATCCATCTGTTCAGGTCTCTCTAAAACAATAGCATCATTCCTTATTTCCATATCCTTAAAAAGTCTATTTCTTAAAATTATCTTCGCTGATGTATGTTCTCCTCTGTCAAGAACCATTATCTTTTTATCTTTTCCACCAACCTCCTTCCAGTTGTTAATCTTTCCCCTATAGATATCTATAATCTGCTTTGTAGTAAGATTTTTAACTTTCACATTCTTATTAGTAGCAAATACCAGTCCATCTTCTGCAAGATGGAGATACCTTATTTTAAACCTCTCTTCCTGCTTTTTCAGCTCTCTAGTCATCAATCCAATATCATACTCCCCTTCCTTTGCTCCGACTATTCCCCCGGCTGAGTGAGAGCTTGGTAAAAATCTTATCTCTATATCTGGATTTATCCTCTTATACTCTTCTGCTAAAGCATTAAGTAAAGGTATTGCTGGTGCAGAACCAGCTACACGAATAATCTCTTTTTTCTCTACCTTTTCAATCTTTTTAGAGCAATTTATAACCAGGATAAATGGAATAAGTATAATTATTATAAAGATGTTCTTCAGTATATTATTCATAATCTAAATTATAATAATTATATCAGTTTTTTTCAATCTTAATAACCCCTTCTATATGATATGTATTAGGGAACATGTCAATAAAATATATTTCTTTTACTATATATGATAGGCTAAGGAATATGTTGAGATCTCTTGCAAGGGTTGCTGGATCACATGATATATATATAATTCGATCTGAATTTAGTTTATGGATTATATCTTTACACCCACCTCTTGGTGGATCAATAATTATTAGATCAAAGAATTCTTTTTTTATATTATCCAATACATACCTAACATCTCCATGTATAAACTCTAAGTTCTTAATATTATTCAATTTAGCATTTATCTTTCCATATTCTACAGCCTTTTTATTTCTTTCAACGGCTTTAATATATTTTGAGTTTATTGCCAGAGGAATAGTTAGATTTCCTATACCTGCATATAGATCAAGAACTTTCTCTCCCCCACTTAATCCTGCAATCTTAGATACTAATTTAATAAGTTCTAAGTTCTGATAAGGATTTACCTGAGCAAAGGTATCTCCACTAATTTTCATATTAATATTATTGATATTATAATATAGATAATATTCTCCTAAATATCTCTTTTTACTTCTTGAGCCTATTTTAATCCCCTTTATCTCTTTAAAACTATTATTAAATAAGTTATTTACATCTTTAATATATTTATCCATTTTTAGAGAAACTAAAAGATTAGTTCCATCTGTAATTATATCAAGTCCTTTTAATGGAAGATTGATATTTATAAGAAAAGATTTTAATCTTCCTATCAAGGAGTTAATAGAAGGGTCTACAATAAAACATTTATTAACCTCAACAATATCACGGCTTCCCAACTTATAGAATCCTATAATTGAATTGTTATCATTTTTAGCCTTTAATTGGACTCTGTTTCTATAAAAGAACGGCTTCTTTGAGGGAATTGTCTCTCTAATCTCTATATCCTTTAACTTGCCGATTTTCCTTAAGAGATTGAGAAAGATCTCCTCTTTGAACTTAATCTGGTATTCATAATCTATATGCTGTAAATGGCATCCACCACATATTGAAAATAAAGAACATACAGGCTCTCTTCTATATTGAGATGGTTCTAATATATTAATTATATCCCCTTTTATGTAATCCCTTTTAATATCCCTGACTTTAACAAGAAGCCTATCTCCAGGGGAGCTAAAAGGGATAAAAATTCTTTTCCCATTAATCCTACCTATTCCCATTCCCAGGTGGACTAATCTTTCAATCTTTACCTCTATCAAATCCTCTCTTTTCATCAATTATCTTCTTTATCTTCTTAAGGGCATCTATTGCATCCTTTGCATATATATGAGCACCTATATCCTTGGCAAATCTCTCTGTAACAACGGCTCCTCCAATAATAGATACCACATCTATACCTCTCTCCCTTATCCTATTTATAACATTTCTCATCTCTTCCATCGTTGTTGTCATAAGGGCACTAAGTCCTACCACATCAACCCTATTTTTAATAGCTTCTTCAACTATCCTCTCTGCAGGAACACTCTTACCAAGATCTATAACATCAAATCCATTAGCTTCGAGCAGAGTAGATACAATATTCTTTCCTATATCATGAATATCTCCATACACAGTAGCTATTAATATCTTAATTCCCCTCTTTATACCCTCTCCCTTTATCTCTTTCTTCAGCCTGGAAAAAGCAAGATTCATTGTCTCAGCAGACTGGATAACCTGGGGTAGGAAATATATATTATTAGCAAATAATCTACCGACCTCTTCTAATCCGGGAATAAGAGATTTATTGCTTATCTCTAAAGGATCTATCCCTTTTTTTAACTCTTCTTCAATTAAACCTATTATGTTTTCCTTATCTCCATTTATAATAGCCTCTTTAAGCTTATCCTTTATCTCAGATTTTGATAATACAGGTTTATTCTTACCGAATTTTTCAATATATACTCTACCCATTATATCTCTATTCATTATAAGATTTGATCCATAAAATATTCCCATTACAATCTCATCATATGGATTTATTATTGCAGCATCAAGTCCAGCCTCTATAGCAATAGCAAGAAATGAGGAGTTTATAAATGATCTATTTGGCAAGCCAAAGGATACATTGCTTATTCCAAGAACTGTTCCGCAGTCAAATCTCTCTTTTATAAGCCTTATAGTCTTAATTGTCTCAATTGCTCCCCTTTGATTTGCACTGACAGCTAAAGATAATGGATCAATTAAGATATCATGGATATCAATTCCATATGATAGTGCTTCATCTATAATTCTCTCTGCAATCCTCATTCTACCTTCAGCATTATCAGGAATGCCATTTTCATCCAGTGTAAGTCCTATAATCCCGGCACCATATCTCTTCGCAATAGGTAGAAGAATATCAAGTTTCTTCCTATCTCCATTTACAGAATTTAGTATACCTTTACCATCAAGAGATTTTAATCCTTCCTCAAGAACAAGCTCATTTCCAGAATCTATAACAAGTGGTGTATCAACCATCCCATTAATTGCAAATATAGCCCTCTTCATTACTATCCTCTCATCAATTCCAGAGATACCGACATTTACATCAAGAACCATCGCTCCCTTTTCTGTCTGTCCCTTTGCTTCTCTTCTAATATAGGATGTTTTATCTGTTTTAAGCTCCTCAATAAATTCCTTTCTACCGGTAGGATTTATCCTCTCCCCTATTATTGCTGGGGGTAGATCAAGGCCGAATAAAAAGAATCTGGTTCTACTTGATAACTTTATTGATTTTGGAATCTCTCTTTTTCCCCTATCTATTCCTCTACTTATTGCATCCTTGACCCTTATGCCTATTTCTTTTATATGAGCAGGCTCTGTTCCACAACATCCACCGATTATTCTTGCTCCAGCCCTGATAAAATCGTCCACATACCTTGCAGTCTCTTCAGGCCCCTCTGGAAATACTGTTATTCCATCCCTAATTACAGGTATTCCAGCATTCGGTTGTGCAATTAAAGGAAGATAGGTTACCTCTGACATCCTTCTAAGTATATTTAATACTCCCTCGCCTCCAAGACCACAGTTTGTCCCTATAACCTCAACCCCAAGTCCTTCTAATACTATGGCTGCACTCTCTGGAGGGGTCCCAAGCATAGTTCTATAATTCTCATCAAATGTCATCATAGCAATGATAGGTTTTTCTGTTACCTTCCTTATCCCCAATATAGCAGCTTTTAACTCCTTTATATCTGACATTGTTTCTATGGAGAAGAGGTCTGTCTGAGCTTCATTACATATCTTTGCCTGTTCCCTGAATATATTTACCATTTCATCAAAGCTCATATCTCCTAATGGCTCTACAAACTTCCCTGTTGGTCCAATAGATGCAGATACATATATACTCTTCCCTGCACTCTCTTTAGCAATCTTAACCCCCATATGATTAATCTCATATATCCTATCCTCGAGATTATATTCTTTTAACTTTATTCTATTCCCTCCAAATGTATTTGTAACCACAATCTCTGCGCCAGCTTCTATATATCTTTTATGAAGCTCTCTAATAATGGATGGATTTTCAATATTAAGTATCTCCGGACATATTCCGGACTTAAGTCCCATCTTTTGGAGCATTGTCCCTTTAGCACCATCAAGTATTAAAATTTTATCCTTTAATATTTTTCTAAAATCTCTCTTCATCAAGCTCTACCCTTTTTATATCTTTTATATCCATTCCTAAAAATCTTTTCCCTATTTCAATAAATTGAGGGGCTAAATCTGTAACATATATCTCCAAACTCCCCTTATTATCATTCAAAAGAGAATTCCTATACAGAAGAGAATATGTTAAATTAGCAACTTCTTCTGCAGAGTCTACAAGATTTATGTTATCCATAACCTTTTTTATAACCCTCTTTAATATTGGATAGTGGGTACATCCTAATATTAAAGTATCAATATCCTTCTCCTTTAGTTCTTTAAGATATCTCCTTGCAATCTCTAAGGCTATAGAATCATCTATTAATCCCTCTTCTGCTAATGGGACAAATAGGGGACAGGCTTTTGAATATACCTCTATATGGGAATCAATTCTATTTATAATTTCTACATAGGCTCCACTATTTATTGTTCCTGTTGTACCTATAACTCCTATCTTTTTATTTCTTGTAATCTTAACCGCTTTTATCGCTCCAGGCTCAATAACACCAATAATAGGAATAGATAGTCTTTTCTTTAATATATTAAGGCTTAATGCAGAGGCAGTATTACAGGCAACAACAAGGAGCTTTATACCTTTTTTTACCAGAAAGCTTGAATTCTCAAGTGAATATCTTATAACTGTAGAAGGAGATCTATTGCCATATGGAACCCTTGCTGTATCACCAATATATATTAACCTCTCATTTGGAAGCCTTTTTTTTATTTCATTTAATACTGTTAAACCGCCAAGCCCTGAATCAAATATTCCTATACCCTTATGCTTCAAATCCATACTTCTTCCATTTATTTAACACCATCTCTTTAATATCTTCCGGGTATATGTCATTAAATGATGATCTGGGAGGGATATCCTCTGCCTTCCAGTCCTTTGGCCAGGTGCAATCAAATACAATATTACTCCCTTTCCCAAGTTTTCTCTCCTCAACATCTAAATATCCTGCTATTGGACAATTATAGGCATTTTCAATTATTGTTGTTCCTCTCTTTGGATGACATTTAGTTGAAAATGCATGAATAACCTGATTCATGTCTGTTGGATCTACATCCTCATCCACAACTATAACCTTAGGTATATATTGGCCATTCTTATCAGCCCATATACATCCAGCAATCTTTGTAGCTATATTAGGATAGGGAGTTTTTGTAGCTACTATACATAGATGAAGTCCTGACTCCGGGGGACAATATATCCTTGTGATTGGAATACCCGCATTTAAGAGAGCTATCTTCATATCGGATGTCCATCCGATATTTGTAGCAATATGGCTATCATCAACCGGAGTTCCTATACAGGATGCTGTAAGTATAGGATCATTTCTATGCGTTATGCATTTTACCTTAAAGACCGGTCTATCAACTCTTCCACTTACCTGATAACCAGCATACTCACCAAAGGGCCCTTCACCCTTTCTAATATGGGGTAGTATCTCCCCTTCTAAAACAATTTCAGCTGTGGCTGGAACTAATAGATCTACTGTTTCGCACTTTACAACTTTTAAAGGTTCCCTCCTTACACCTCCGACCACGTCCATTTCACTCACACCATATGGAACCCCTGTGGTAGCAATAAAATGGGTAATAGGCTCTGCTCCTATAAATGCTGCATATTCCATAGGTCTATTAATATCTTCATACTTCTTATATATTATTCCTATATGCTGTGTTGGTATTATAAACACCCCGGTTGAATTTTTATCATGAATCATCAATCTATATATTCCATAGTTTATCCAATCAGAATCGGGGTCCTTACATACCCCTACATTCCATGTTCCTATATACCTTCCTCCATCACCGTAATGCATCATCGGGGCGGGGAATTTTAATATATCAACATCGTCTCCTTTATATATATTCTCCTTACATGGACCAGTATTAATTAAAATCGGCTTTATTGGATTCTGTCTTCTTTCAATATATTCATCTAATATCTCACTATATGAAGAACTCTCATCCATCTCCATCGCTATTGCCAGTCTTCTGAATGTAGCAATAGGCCCACCCAGAACTTTAAATCCTTCAGGATAACCCTTTATCTTTTCAAATAACTGGGCTCTTTCCCCTCTTTCATTACATCTTCTCATTATTGCTCCAGCCTCAAGATTCCAGTCAACTTCCTCTTTAATTCTTATAATATCCCTCGTTTCCTCCAATCTTTTAATAAATTCTCTAAGGTCCTCAAAAGGCATATCACACCTCCTTGTATGATTTATATAGTGAATTCATCAATCGGGGAAAGATATCCACAGATTTATAATTTTGATGAAAATAGAATTATTGATTTTCCTCAGTCCCCTCTTCCATATTATTAATAAATCTACCAACTCTTACTTTTGCCGGTCTTAATAGTCTTCCATTCAACATATAACCTCCTTCAAGCTCATCAATAACTATATTATCCTTTTCTTTACTCTCAACATTAACCACATCTATTGCCTCATCAACATTTGGATCGAATGTTTTCCCAATCCTTTCAAGCTTTTCAACGCCATCATTCTTGAGAATATTCAAAAACTGTGAATATATCATCTCTATACCATTCAAGAATCCATCAAAATCTTTAATATCCTTAGTAGAATCTAAAGCCCTTTCAAAATTATCTATCAAGGGGAGTAAATTCTTAATAATATCTCCCTTAGTTATCTCGATTTTCTTTTCAAATTCCCTTGATAACCTCTTTTGAAATTCTTCAGTTTCAGACTTCATTTTTCGGTATGCAGATATATATTCATTTAATTGTTTTTCCTTTTCCTCAATCTTTGATAATAACTCTTCTACATAAGTAGGATATTTACTCTCTTTTCCCTCTTCCCCCTCTCCTTCATTCTTCTGAACCCAAAATCTTTTATCTATGACAGTAAACTCCTTCGATTTATCTTTCTCCTCTCTATCTTCTCTATCTTCCATATTACACCCCCTCAACATAAATCATTTTTAATAATATTTATCATAAACTCTTCTAAATGTCAAAGAGCAAAGTATGATCAAATCCCGATATAGAAAGGTTACCATTATGAGCTAAACAAAGCAATCTCGCTTTTAAAGGTAAAATTGTCACAAATTTTTCGAGATTCACATGATGAAATCGCCGCATAAGCCTTTGCAGACTCTAAACCGGAATTTGAAGTAGGTAAAGGCAGTCTCACTTACTCTCCGATAATATGATTATTGTAGTTTTTCACTCCCTTTTTTCAATATTTTGACTTAAAAAGTAGATATGTAACCACGATAATCAAAATTTCTTATGGCCCAATACAATACAGAATATCAGGAGAGAATTTTCTGACAAAAATTTTTTTTGATTTTCTTCTTTAATAATTCACTATGTCTTAAGTCAATCTCCAATAATTTCTACTTTTTTCTCACTCTTGAAAGCTATTAAGACTCACCTCTCTTAAAATATGATCTCTTAAGTCTCTCTATCTCTTTAAAGAATTCGTCCTTTAACTTAAAATTCCTACTTATCTCTCCTTTATCAAGTGCACTAACATCCTCTAAAACTCTTTCAAATTCTAATATCTTCTTCTTTATATAGGTCTCATTCTTATCTTTATTAAGTGCATTCTCCATTGCATTTCTTAATATATCCCTTACTTCTTTTGATATAGAGATATTACAATCCTTAGCAGAGCGTTGAAGAAAATCATAAATATCATCATCAATTAAAACGGTTATTTTTTTCATAGTAACTCCTTTATCCCGGGGGCCACCCCATTAACCTTCCACCTAATAAATGAAAGTGCAGATGATATACAGCCTGTCCTCCATGCTTTCCACAGTTTACAACAATTCTAAACCCATTTCTGGAAATCCCTTTATCCTTTGCAATAGATGAAGCTTTTATAAATATAGTCCCTATTAATTCCTTATCCTCCTCATTTATATCCAAAATTGTAGATATATGCCTTTTGGGCATTATAAGAATATGTATTGGAGCCTTTGGATCAATATCTTCTATGGCTATTATTTCATTATCTTCATAAACAATTTTTGATGGGATCTCTCTCTTAATAATTTTACAGAACAGGCAATCTTTCAATTTTCACTCCTTTTTTATAAATTTTATTTTATCCTCTAACGTCTCTACATTTTCATTCTCTTCTATCTTAACCTCAAGTAGCTTTAGATGGTTTTCCAGTATAGACCTTAAAGAACTTTCAATCCTTGTTCTCTCTATTTTATATTCATATATATCCTTCTTGATATTATCCAGCTTTGATTGGGCACTGCTTAATATCCTTTCTGCCTGAAGCTCTGCTTGAGATATTATAATCTCTGCCTCTTTTTCTGCATTTTCTTTTATATCCTTTACAAACTTTTCTATATTAACAATATTTTCTCTAAATACCTTCTCATTCCTTCTAAATCCATCTACTTCCCTTTTTAATCTTTCAATCATTTCCCTTAATCTTATATTCTCCTTTATAATGCTCTCAAGCTCATCACTGATTACTTCAAGAAATGTGGATACTTCTTTTGTATCATATCCAATTAATCTCCTTTTAAATCCTTTGTTTTTAATATCTATTGGTGCTATTCTCATTTTTTTACCTCACATAAATATTAAAGCTAATCTTCTCAATGTAGGAACTAAAAAATTCTGAAGAAATATAATAATAAATATAACTATAATAGGTGATACATCTATCATTCCAAGTCTAAAATATCTTCTAATAGGATATAAGACAGGTTCTGTAATCCTATATAGAAACATTACAATAGGATTATATGGATCTGGATTAACCCATGATATTAAAGCCCTTATTATTATAATCCACATATATAGAGATAATACAAGATCTACTACTGTTGCTAGTGCATTTAAAAGATTCCCCAAGATAAACATTATCCTTTACTCAACTCCTTTGATTTAATTGTTGCTGATTCTATAGCCCTCATTAATGTTCCTCTAAATTTCCCATCTTCCAATACCTGAATAGCAGCAATTGTTGTGCCACCAGGAGAGGCAACCATATCCTTTAATTCTCCAAAGTGTCTCCCCGCCTCCATAGCCAGCTTTACAGAACCATATAAAGTTTGAATTGCTAAAGAATTTGCGATATTTCTTGGGAGTCCCATCTTAACCGCTCCATCCGATAGAGCCTCTAAAAATATAAATGTATATGCTGGACCACTTCCACTTAGAGCCGTAACAACATCCATTAACGATTCGTCTTTTATAACAAATGTCCTTCCAATGGAATTAAATATGTCCTTAACAATATTTATATCATCTTCTGAAATATTTTCATCCTGGAATATTACTGTTGCCCCCTCAGAAACAAGAGCTGGAGTATTAGGCATTACTCTAATAGTTTTTATCCCTTCTGGGAGAAGATTTTTCATAACATCTGTTTTTATCCCTGCAGCTATAGATATAAGCATTCTTTGAGGATTTATCTCTTTTCTAATCTCCTCAATTACTTTTTTAACTATATGAGGCTTTACAGCTATTATTATAACATCAGATAGTCTCACAACCTCTAAATTATCTGCACATACTTCAATATTATAATCTTTTTTTATAATACTTAAGCGTTTTTTATCTACATCATTTGCATATATTTTATAAATATTTTTGGAAACCAGCCCCTTTATTATTGCTTCACCCATATTACCTGTTCCTATAAATCCTATCTTCATTCTAACCTCTCGGACCAAATATAGCGCTTCCTATTCTTACCATTGTTGCTCCTTCCTCAATAGCTACTTCAAAATCATTTGACATTCCAATAGATAATTCCTTCAGGTCAAATCCCTTTTCGTTCAATTCATCCTGTATATTCTTAAGCTCTCTGAAATATGGTCTGCTATTTTCTGGATTATCAGAAAAAGGAGGAATTGTCATTAAACCCTCAAGCTTTATATTTATCATATTTTTCTTTATGTTATTTATAAGAGATAAAAGATTTTCTTTATAAATACCATATTTTGATTCCTCTTCAGATAGATTAACCTCTATCATAGCCCTTATTCTTTTCCCGGCCTTCCTTCCTCTTTTATCAAGTTCAATAGCTAAATCTTCACTATCTAAGGAATGTATAATATCAAACAAATCTATTGCATATTTTACTTTGTTTCTTTGAAGATGTCCTATAAAATGCCAACTTACTATACTCCCAATCTCTTTTATCTTTTTCTCAGCCTCCTGAACATAATTTTCACCGAAGGTATCAACCCCTGCATCTATAGCCTCTTTTATCCTTTCTGTATCAACCATCTTTGTAACAGCGACAAGCTTTATCTCTTCTGGATTTCGGTTAGCTCTCAAAGAGGCTTTCTCTATCCTCTCTTTAACAGCTCTTATATTTTCCTTTATTCTGCTTATCATCTTTTTTATTAAAAATAGCTAACTTTGTCAAGAGTAATCTTTATAAACTATATTATCAAAAGCCTCCAAAGTATATATGGAAGTTTCCTGATTCTATTCTTCTCTTTATGTAGTTTTTTATCCAGAATTTTATTATACCTCTTGAAGGTGGAAAAACGAATAGAAAGCCCATAAAATCTGTTAATATCCCTGGAGTAATAAGTAAAGCACCTGCTATTAGTATAAGAATGCCATCAAAAAACTCTTCAGATGGCAATATTCCCCTTACAATATTTTCACGAAATCTGTACAAAACATTTAATCCTTCCATCTTTACCATATATGCCCCTACTAATGCAGTAACAATTATAAGGATAACTGTATTAAAAATACCTATAAAAGTACCTATCTTTATAAGAAGTGCAAGCTCAACCACGGGGAAAACAACAAAAAAAAGAAAGAGTTTAAAGAACATTTCTATTCATCCTTTTTTATTATTATCCCTTTCATCAATCTATATTTAATAATGCCATATTCCAATGTTTTTTACAATAGAAATTATGGTATCGGGAAGCATTCATCGTTTTAATTTTTCTTTTGATATTTTTGAATATTTTGGATTATAATGTAATCAATTGCGTTAATTTGCCTAATACTAAAAGAAGAGACCCTATGAAAGAGAAGATTCTCGCAGTAAAAGCAAGGATCAAATAAGTTGGAGAATGAAGAAAATGGATAACAATATAACACCTGTCTGCCAGGACACAGGCAGGTCAGATTTAACTTTTATAACAAATGAAAGAAACAAGAGACTTCTTGATAGGTTCAAAGTGCTTATAAAAGATACTCGTCTCTTCGATGTATTAGTCGGATATTTTTATACAAGTGGATTCCATGCCTTATATAAATCACTTGAATCAACTGAAAAAATCAGAATTTTGATAGGAATCAGTACAAACAAAGAGGTGATAAAATTAATTCAAGAATCTGCCTGTGCGTTGCACGCAGACAGGTCAAAAATCGAAACTCAGCCTACCCTTCTGCCTGTGCAACCGCAGACAGGTCAATTTTCACATGCAGAGGTAAAACAAGAGTTTGAAAATTCTGTAACTTCCGAGATGGAACAGTCCGAAGATAATGCAGCCGTTGAAGAGGGTGTTTCTAAATTTATTGAATGGCTTAAAAATGGCAAGCTGGAAATTAGAGCTTATCCTGCTGAAAATATACATGCAAAGCTTTACATTATGACCTTTAAAGAAGGTGATAGAGATGTAGGTCAAGTTATCACTGGCTCAAGTAATTTTACACAGGCCGGGCTCGTAGATAATCTTGAGTTTAATGTAGAATTAAAGACCAGAGCTGATTACGATTTTGCTTCACAAAAGTTTAATGAACTCTGGAAAGATGCTGTAGATGTAAAAGATAAATATATTGAGACAATCCAGACAAAAACCTGGCTTAATCAAAATATAACCCCTTATGAATTATATTTAAAATTTTTATATGAATACTTTAAAGATGAACTAAGTCTCACTGATGAGATTTTCATAAAGTATCTACCGCAATATTTTAAGAGATTTGAATACCAGGAACAAGCAGTTTTGAATGCTAAAAAGATATTAGAAGAGTATGGTGGAGTTTTTATCTCGGATGTTGTCGGATTAGGAAAAACCTACATTGCTACTATGCTTGCAGGGCAACTTGATGGCAGAACTCTTGTCATCGCCCCACCTTCCCTGCTTAACAGAAATAACCCTGGTTCCTGGCCGAATATATTTTTTGATTTCCATATCCCTGCTGACTTTGAATCCGTTGGTAAACTGGAGGCAGTATTAAATCGAGGAGTAGAAAAATATGCAAATGTCATTATAGATGAGGCACATCGTTTCAGAACAGAGACAACCGCTGGATACGAGAAACTTGCACAAATTTGCCGAGGTAAAAGAGTTATTCTTGTCACTGCCACTCCTTACAACAATTCTCCCAAAGATATTTTGAACCAAATAAAACTTTTTCAGAATCCAAGAAAGAGCACAATTCCCAACCTTCCAGATCTGGAAAGATTTTTCAATAGGCTCGATAAAAAATTGAAGAAGATAGACCTGTCTGCGTCGCAAACGCGACAGACAGGTAAACAGAAAAATTATGATGAGTATCTCAAGACAGTAAAAGAAAATGCAAAAGAGATAAGGGAGAAGGTCTTAAAATATCTTATGGTTCGCCGGACGCGGAATGAAATTGAAAAATACTTCTCCAAGGACATTAAAAAACAAAAATTAAAATTCCCTGAAGTTCAAGATCCAGTCCCTCTTTATTACCAATTAAATGAGACTGAGGATAAAATTTTTAATGAGACAATTAATCTGATTACCCAAAAATTCAAATATGCCCGTTATACTCCTCTTTTATATTACAAGGGCAAAATAACTCAGCCTGAAGAGATATCCCAGAAGAATATGGGAAAATTTATGAAAATACTACTTGTCAAAAGGCTTGAGAGTAGTTTTTATGCATTCCGCAATTCAATTGATAGATTTATTCGTTCCTACGATATGTTTCTCAAGGAGTTTGATAACGGTGATGTTTATGTGAGCAAAAAATACATCAATAAGATCTTTGAACTCCTGGAAAATGATGATGACGCCGAGGTCCAGCGGTTGATTGATGAGGGTAAGGCCGAAAGGTACGTGAGTTCGGATTTCACAGATGAGTTTAAAAAAGATTTACAAAACGATCTTGAAATATTGAGAAGAATAAAATCTCTTTGGGAGGAAGTCAGGCGAGACCCGAAGCTTCAAAAGTTGCAGAGTGAGTTATCTACCTGTGCCGTCGGCACGGCAGACAGGTCAAAAAATAAAATTTTGAAAAATAGAAAACTCATTATTTTCACTGAATCTAAGG
>CAZCTP010000030.1:0-28446 GCA_964501575.1 uncultured Thermodesulfobacteriota bacterium | reverse complement strand
AATTATCTATGAAATCAGTATAGTTCTGTCAAGGATATTTAGAAGAGATTGATAGATAGACATTGACATATGTTAAATTTAAATTCATAATATTAATGGATGAGATATGCTATTATTTCTGATGTCCATTCAAATCTTGAAGCTCTAAAAGCCTCCTTTGAGCTTATTAATAAATTAGAGATTGAGAGTGTAATCTCCTTGGGGGATATTGTAGGATATAATGCTAACCCTATAGAATGTATTGATATATTAAAGGAGAATAATGTAAGATCTATAGTAGGTAATCACGACCTTGTAGCCTGTGGAATAACAGAACCTGATAACTTCAATTATATTGCCATGGAGGCAGCCTTATGGACAAGGAATAAACTCAGGAATGAAGATAAAGTTTTTTTAAAAAGCCTCCCAACCTCTATAATTATAGATAATAATTTTATATGTGTTCATGGCTCTCCCTTTGATCCTGATTATTACATCCTGTCTACCTATGATGCTATTGAGTCCTTTAAATATATTACAAGTAATAACTTACCTAAAATATGCTTTTTTGGCCATACTCATAGGAAAGCTCACTACATATTATCAGGTAAAGCTCTGTTGAATGGGAAGAATGATATTATTAAGATTGATGAGAATAATATCTATTTAATAAATCCAGGTAGTATCGGACAGCCAAGGGATGGAGATCCAAGGTCATCATTTTTGACATATGATTCTGGTAGTAATATCATCAAATTTTATAGGGTTTCATATGATATTAAAACCTGTGCATCAAAGATTATCGCAGAAAACTTAAGCATACACTTAGCAGAGAGATTATATGTTGGATGGTAAGATATAGAATAATAGATCATACAGCAGATATAGGTATAGAGGTATATGGCGAATCCCTTTCTGATCTTTTTAAAAATAGTGCCTTTGCTCTATTTGACATTATTGCAGATATTAAGGACATAAAAGAAGATATAGAACTCAATATAGATTTAGAAGGTTTCAATCTTGAAGAACTTATGGTAGACTGGCTATCGGAGCTTTTATATTTAAGTCAAACAAAGGGTTATATATTCAAAGAGACCTATATAGAAGAGATAACAGACAGACATTTAAAAGCAAGGGCTAAAGGAGAGGTATTTAATCCAAAAGCACATATGTTTAAAATAGAAATAAAAGGTGTTACATATCATATGCTTGAAGTAAATAGGAGAAAAAATTACTGGTTTGCAAGGATAATATTTGATATATGAAAAAGGCAATTATTTTTGTTAAGGATGGTGAAAAGATAACTGGATTTATGAGAAGGATAGGATTTAATGTAAAGTACGGAGAATTAGATATAAGTTGGCCCCCTGATATTTTAATAATGGATATGGATGAGAATCTATGTAAGAGAATAAAAAGTATTAACAAGAACATATATATTATTACTATTATTCCAAATGATGATCCTGATTTAATAATAAAAGCTTTTAAATCAGGATCTGATGATATTTTAAATGACTCTTTTAATTATGAAGAGCTCTATAGGAAAGTAAGTAAATTATTAAAGATAGAAAATAAGAATAAGGTTAATATAAGAAGGTATCATAGAGTCTCTGCAAATTTTATTGTAAAGTATAAAATAGGTGCTGCATTTTTAAGAGCATTATCAGAAAATATTGGGGTTGAAGGAATTTCTATAAAGATTTTATACCCTCCTCCGGTTAAATCAAAGATTGAAATGGAATTTACTCTTCCTGAGAGAAAAGAAGAGATAAGAGTTACAGGTGAGGTTATATGGGTAGAAGAAGGAAGAGAAATATTAAAAAGCGTGGGAATAAAATTCATTAAGCTTAGCGAAAGAGATAGGAAATTAATCTCAGACTTTATAAAGGAGGTCTCAAAATGAGTGTTGTAAGGAGTATTGAAGTTATAGGAACATCAAAGGAAGGATTTGATGATGCTATTAAATCTGGATTAGAGAGAGCGAATAAAACATTGAGAGGAATAGAAGAAATTGAGATAATATCTCAAAAGGTTAATATAGATAATGGGAAGATAAAGGATTATGAGATAAGAATGAAGATAAAATTTGTACTGGAGGATTAATGGGACCGATTAAAGGAATAAAGGTATTAGACCTTTCAAGGTTACTCCCTGGCCCATTCTGTACTATGATTCTCGCAGATCTTGGCGCAGAAGTACTAAAAATAGAAGAACCTAATAAGGGAGATAATCTTAGATATTATGACCCTGTGGTAGATGGAGAGAGTACCTGGTTTGCCACTATAAATAGGAACAAAAGGAGTATTACTCTGAACCTTAAGAAGAAGGAGGGTATAGAAATATTTAAAAAGCTTGTTTCTATATACGATATCTTGGTCGAAAGTTTTAGACCTGGTGTTATGGAAAGACTCGGTATAGATTATAATTCCTTAAGCAAGATTAATGAGAAAATAATATACTGTTCAATAACAGGGTATGGTTATGACACTCCATATAAAGAAAAGGTTGGACATGATATGAATTATGTGGGGATAAGCGGAATATTGGCATTAAATAAGGATAAGAGTGGAATTCCTATTCTCCCTCCAATCCAGATAGGAGATATAACAGGAGGATTTTTTTCTATTATAGGAATTTTATCTGCTCTATTTGAAAGAGAGAGAACCGGAAGGGGTAAATTTATTGAAATATCTATACTGGATGGACTTTTAACATGGATAACTACTTATCTTGGAGAGATTTTAATTGCTGGTAGAGAATTAAATAGAGATAATATGTTATCAACTGGATGTTTCCCCTGCTATAATCTATATCCTACAAAGGACGGGAAATATATAACAGTTGGAGCTCTTGAGGATAAATTCTGGATAAATTTGTGTAAAGTTCTAAATAGAGAAGATTTAATTAAATATAAAGATGTAAAGGGTGAACACGCAAAAAGGGTAAAGAAGGAACTGGAAAGCATATTTATTAAGAGAAACAGAAGTGAATGGATTGACTTTTTTAAAGATAAGGAAGTATGTGTAGAACCTGTAAATGAAGTTGAGGATTTATTAAAAGATCCTCATATATCATATAGAAAGATTATAAGGGACGGTAAATATGTGAAACTCCCCATAAATTTCTCAGGGAATGATTGCTCTATAAAATATCCGCCTCCTAAGTTAGGAGAACATAATAGAGAGGTTCTGAATTCTCTCGGATATGATGATAATTACATTGAAGAGCTTAAGAATAAGGGTGTAATCTAATGACAATATTAGATATTTTTTATGAAAGAGTTAAGAAAAATGGAGAGAAAACCGCCATCCTATTAAAAAAAAAGGGAAGGTGGGAGAAGATTTCATGGAAAGAGTTTGGCAAAAGAGTTAGATATCTATCTATTGGATTGAGTTCTATAGGCTTAAATAAAGGGGATAGAGCCGCCATATTAAGTAAGAATAGACCTGAATGGGTATTTTTTGACCTTGCCATATTATCTGCTGGGGGGATAAGTGTTCCGATATATTTTAATAATATACCAAAGCAGGTAGAACATATTCTTAATGATTCGGGATCAAAATTTGTGGTAGTGGAGGATAAAGAACAGCTAAGAAAGGTCTTGATGATTAAAAAATCACTCCCTGAACTTGATAAAATAATATTGATAGAAGATATTGATATAGATGAAGATGGCATAATTGGATATAGAAAGCTATATGATATTGGGGAAAAATCTAAAATAAATTTTATGTTGAATATTAACCCTGATGATATTGCTACATATATATACACATCTGGGACTACGGGGGCGCCCAAAGGGGTTATCTTAGATCACAGGAATATACTCTTTGTATGTAAATCTTTAGAAAAAACACTTCCAATATCAGAGAAAGATATAACAATTTCCCTGTTGCCTTTAGCCCATGTATTTGAGAGAAATGGAGGAGAATTTCCATCAATATATATGGGGTATATAACAGCATATGGAGAAGGAGCTATATCCAATATAAAAGAGGCATCACCCACTTTTGTTAGAGCGGTCCCTAAAATATTTGATAAAATATATTCAAAGATTATCTCGTCTATTGAGAAATCATCACCCTATAAAAGGAGATTATTCTATTGGGGATTAAGCATAGGTAATAAAATAAGTAAATTAAAAACTAAAAAAGAGTTTATTCCGATATCATTGAGACTTAAATTTATTATTTCAGATATCCTTATATTTAAAAAGATAAAAAGGGCACTTGGGGGTAAAATAAGATTCTTTATCTCAGGAGGGGCGCCATTACCAAGGGATATAGCTGAATTTTTCCATTCTATTGGGATATTAATATTGGAAGGCTATGGACTCACAGAGTCAACTGTTGTTATTTCTGTTAATAGACCTGATAATTTTAAGTTTGGTACCGTTGGAAAACCTATAGACGGAGTAGATGTAAGAATATCTGGGGATGGAGAAATTCTTGTTAAGGGAGATAATGTTATGAGGGGATATTTCAATAATGAAGATTCTACAAAGCAGGCAATAAATGATGGATGGTTGCATACCGGGGATATAGGATCGATTGATGAAGATGGCTTTCTTACTATTACAGATAGAAAAAAGGATATAATTGTAACATCATGGGGTAAAAATATCTCTCCTCAAAATATTGAGAATCTATTTAAGGGTAATAGATATATAAGTAATATAATGGTTTATGGTGATAAAAAACCATATCTTACAGCTCTTATAACTTTAAATTTTAATGAAATAGCTGAATATATTGGGAATAAAGATATAAGCCATGATGAATTAATAAATAATAGAAAGGTTATTGAACTCATTTCAAGAATTGTAGAAGAGAAAAACAAAGAACTATCTGAATTTGAAAGAATAAGGAAATTCAGGATTCTAAAAGAAGACTTCTCAATAGAACTGGGAGAATTAACGCCAACATTAAAAATAAGAAGGGACTTCATTTCAAAGAAATATAGAGTTCTTATAGACGGTATGTATAGATGAAACAATAGATTGTTTATCTACCTAAGATAAAATCCTTGGACTCTCTGCTAAGAGGAAATTCAAAAAAAGCTCACATATTGGAGACTTAGCTCTCATATTATTATAAACAATGTAAAAATCTCTATATATCTTTATATTCTCTATTTCTATTGTATGTAGTATTCCATATTCTAATTCTTCTTTAACCGACATTTTTGAGAGTATAGATACTCCAATCTTGCTCTTTATACCCTCTTTTATTCCTCCAGTGCTACCTATTTCCGCTACAATATTCAGATTTTCTATATTTAACCCGTATTTCTTTAATGTATTTTTAATAGCTATTCTTGTCCCTGACCCTTCCTCTCTTATAATAATAGGCTCATCTTTTAGCTCATTTAAAGATACTATTCTCTTTTCGTTCCAGGGATGGGTTGGGTATACTACTAAGATAAGTTCATCCTTTATAAATTTTATATAATTAAGCCTATTTTTTTCTATCTTTGCCCCCACAACCCCAAGTTCTATACTTCCATTTATAACATCATCTATTATATCCTTAGTATCCTTTATTTTGATCCTTATTCCAATCTGGGGATACAATTCCCTGAATCTTCCCAATAGAGGTGGTATTATATACTCTCCTGGGATTGTACTCCCTCCAATTATTAATGAACCCTTAATAGCTCCCGTAAAATATTCTATTGATTCCTCTGCTTGTTTCTTAATATCCATTATCTTCTTTGCATAATCGTATAAAAGAATACCTGCTTTTGTAGGCACAACTTCTCTTCCTAATCTATCAAAGAGTTTTAAACCCAATGAATCTTCAAGGGATTTTATATGCTGACTTAATGTCGGTTGAGTCAAATATAATGATTCAGCGGCTTTAGAAAAACTCCTCTTTTCTAAAACGTTACAGAATATCTCCAATCTTCTAAGATCTAATTTCCTGAGCTCCACTCTTCTTTTTATTTTTATATTCCAATGTTTGAAAGATAAATGCCTCTATCCTTGTTAAAGTATGGGTTTCCTTAAATCCCTCATATACGATATTCAAATAGGGAATACCATTGTTATCTTCTTTTATCCTTTTTAATATAGCATTTACAATATTCCCTGGCATACAAGAAAAGGGCATTACTGATATTATTCCACTAACACCCTTGTTAATATAATCAATAGCCTTACCAATACTTAAAATAGCCTCTCCTTCAAATGATGAATCTATATATGGTTTTGCAAGCTTTAATAACTCCTCAGTCTTAGGTTCATGAAGGTTATCTATTGACTTTTCAAATATATTTAACAACCTTTGTTCATATAGATATTGTAGTTTATCTTTAATCAATATATTCATATATCCCTTATAATTACCTTTATTTCTTGCTCTTCTCTTTGATGTAAAGTTTGTATAAAATATCCATTCTCCTATTGGAGCCACCCATGCCTCTCCTCCCAACCTTTCTATCTCTTTAACAAGATTCTCGTTACTAAATACATTACTCCTTATATATATTTCTCCAACAATCCCTATTATCGGCTTTCTCTCTTTACAATCCTTCTCTATACTATCGAAACTATCTCTTGCTTCTATTAGTACATTCTTAATATCCTCACCTTCCCTTATTGCTTCACATATCTTATCCATATAATAATAGAATATACTCTCTGTTTCCCCTTTATTAATCTCATAGGGTCTCGTTTCCCTTAGCTTCTTTTCTAAAATATCAGTAGCTACTACTCCCTGCCATGCCAAGGATATAAATCTATTTCCTAAAGCCCCTAATTCTAAATATAGCCCCTCATCCTGATTGGGAGAATATAGATGTATATTCTTATAACCAAGATTATCAAGAACCAACCTATGAAATCTATTATATTGTCCAAATCTACATGGCCCACATCCAGAGGGCATAAAGAATGCTGATCTATCTGGATCAAATCCGTTACTTTTAACTAATTTCACCATATCTCCGGTTGTCAATATACAAGGGAAACACTCTCTTCCAGTAGTAAATTTTCTCCCGATATTTATTGTTTCTTCATCGGACTCAGCCATCACGCTTGCATCTATTCCGCATGCTTCAAAGGCAGATGCAACTACAAATGCATGGTTAGACATATATGGAATATATATCCTTCTTCCTTTAAGATAACTCATAACCCAATACTATCCAAGAATGCTTCTATCCTTGTTAAAACCCCGGCATCAGCACTATGTTCATCTATCTCTAATTGTAAAAATGGCTTTCCTTTCAATCTTTCTTTAAAAAATGTGGATATAAATGAATCCGGCCCACATCCAAAATTTGTTATATATATCCCTACTAATTTAGGATTATCTCTTATTATCGTTGCTGCTTTCAATATCTGTTTACCGAATCTCCAATACATTAATTCTTCTTCCATCCCAAGATCAACCTTCTCTATTGGAAGAAAATCTATTGGTATTGAGAGAATGCCAAGATCTTTTAACTTCTTGGGCAACCCAAGATTTATTCCCTGATCACATCCATTATAGGGACGTCCTACTATTACAACAGCTACATTTTTTACACCCCCTAATATTTCCTCTCCCTTTCTCTTTATATTATTATAAAACTTTCTTTGAGCCTCTATACCATCCTCTATAGCTCTTTCTATAGACTTTTTATTCCTCTTCAATTCATTGGCAAAACTCATTATACTTCTTTTTAAACCTTTCCCCTTAAAATCCATATTTATAACAGGCTTCAATAACTGAATATCCTTAAAGTCTATTGCTGAACTTACAACGTAAGGAAATGATTGAACATATGGACATAATAAAGAATTATCAATATTTATAATACTTGGAATAAATATCCTATTTACTCCCTTTTTAATAAGATTACATATATGGCCATAGGAAACTTTTATTGGAAAGCATGGCTCTGCCAATACCTTCTCTACCCCGCTATTTATAATATCCTTTGATGTTTTATCCGAAAGTATAACCTTAAAACCTAATGATGTGAAGAATGTTTGCCAGAATGGATATAACTCATGGAAGAAAAGTATCCTAGGAATACCTATTAATTCAGGGGGCTCAGATATAGGAACATGATTCATTGACCTAAATAATAAATTCTCCCTCTCTAAAAAGAGATCGGGAATATCTGTTCTCTTTTTTCTCCTTTTTGTAAAATCATATTTTTCACATCTACTCCCATAATATAGAGGTTCTTCATACTCTACCTTGACCATCCTTATCTCACAGTCATTACTGCACTCTCCACATTTAAATGTATTTATGTAATAATTTTTATCACTTAATTCAAATCCTTTAAAATTACTATTCTCTCTATTAAGCTTAGCCGATAAAAGGGCAGCACCAATAGCCCCGGTTACCTCATGGTTGTCTGGAACTCTAATCTTCTTACCTAATATCTTCTCAAAGGCTGCAACTACTCCTCTGTTGAATGCAACTCCACCCTGGAAGAATATTCTATCCCCTATCTTTTTATCTCCAACAACCCTATTCAGATAATTTTGAACAATAGAATAACAAAGACCTGCAACCAACTCATCCTTTGATGCTCCCCTCTGTTGATGATGTATTATATTAGATTCCATAAATACTGTACACTTTTCTCCCAAAGGTAATGGATTTTTTGAGCCTAAAGCTAAATCTCCAAACTCATCCTTTATAGATATCCCCAACCTTTCTGCCTGCTCTTCTAAAAATGATCCGGTACCAGCAGCACATACCTTATTCATCTCAAAATCTACTATTATTCCATCCTTAAGACTTATATATTTTGAATCTTGCCCTCCTATCTCAAATATTGTATCAACATCAGGATCAATAGAGAGCGCAGCAACAGCCTGCGCTGTTATTTCATTTCTTATTATATCTGCTCCAACAAAATCGCCAGTCAAATACCTTCCAGACCCCGTTGTCCCCACTCCTCTTATATTTACATACTTTCCCACTTCATCTCCTATCTCTTTTAAACCTGTTCTAATAGCCTCAATAGGCCTTCCAGCTGTCATGAGATATCTTTTAGAAATAATTCTTCCTACTTTATCTATAACTACAAGATTTGTACTGATAGACCCCACATCTATCCCTAAGAATGCATCTATCTTTTTATTCCCACTTGGAAGAATAAATATATTCTCTATCTTTTTCTCAGTCTTAGGAGAAGATAAAGGTTCAAGCCCCTTAACCTTAATTGGAGCTCTATTTATAAATTTTATAAGCTTATCTAATCCTCTAAATCTGCTTTCAAATTTTGAATCTTCAAGAATTACTAAAACAGCCCCTATCGCCCCCATCGAAGCAAAATATTTTGGTATTATGAATTCATCGTTATCAAGCCCAAAGATATCTTTAAAAGCCTTTCTCATTCCAAGATTTGCAGCAACTCCTCCTTGGAATGATATAGGTCTATTAACCGTCTTTTTTATATTGCTTTTAAAATTCCTTGCCACAGCATAACACAAACCAGCAACAATATCATAGTCAGGAGTTGCTATCTGCTGGAAATGAATCATATCAGACTTTGCAAATACACTACATCTTCCAGCTATTCTTGGTGGATCTGTAGACTTAAGAGCAAGTTCACTAAATTCCTCTATAGATAAGCCTAATCTATTTGCCTGCTGATCAAGAAATGATCCTGTGCCAGCAGCGCAGATAGTATTCATTATAAAGTCCTCTATATCATTTTTATTTATAAGAATAAGTTTTGAATCTTCTCCACCTATCTCAATAATTGCCCTTACTTCGGGATAGAAATAGGCTGTAGCCTTCCCCTGAGCGATTATTTCATTTACAAACTTCGCTCCTAAGAGCTTAGCTATAATTCTTCCTCCTGTTCCAGTAGTAGCTATACCTTTAATAGAATATTTATGAATAATTTTCTTCAAAATCTTTTCCAATACTATTAATGCCTCTCCTCTTGACCTAACATAATTATCTTCTAAAATATTTCTCTCTTCATCCATAACAACAACTTTGACGCTAACAGAACCAATATCAATTCCTAAATATACATCCATCTTCAACTCCTATATAATTTTAATATTTTATCAATTATATCTGTTGTAGAAAAGCCTTTAATTTCTGGTATCCTTATAACCTTCCCTCCATAAGATTCTAAAACATCTCTTCCAATTATAGCCTCATAGGACCAATCTCCACCTTTTACTAATATATCAGGTTTTAGAAAAGATATTATATTGTATGGATCAAGCTCGTTAAATATTATAACAAAATCCACACATTCAAGAGAAGAAAGCATCTCTGACCTTTCGTTCTCATTAAATATAGGTCTCTCTGCTCCCTTTAATGCTTTAACAGATGAATCACTATTTATAGCAACTATCAATATATCTCCATATTTCTTTGATTCTTTAAGGTATCTTATATGCCCTATATGAAGGATATCAAAACAACCATTTGTAAATACAATAATTTTACCACTTTTTCTCTCTTTATCTATAATCTTTTTTAACTCTTTAAGTTCTTTTATTTTATCCTTCATAAAAAACTCTAATTTACACTATTTTCTTAAATGTTTAAACATACTTTATTGGAAATGGAGTAAATGTAATGATAAATATTACACATGTTAATATCCCAATCCACTTTCTCTTTTTATCAAGAGGTATGAAAGGATTTAATGGAGATGGATGCCTTAGACCCATCACTATCAATAACATAGCCCAGAATAGCCATCCCTGCCATGTATGAATACCCATTATAATAAGCACTATTAATGTAATATTTGATACAAGATAATGCTTTTCTCCAAATATTGCGTAGCTTAGGTGGCCGCCGTCTAATTGTCCTATGGGTATAAGGTTAAGAGATGTAACCAAAAGCCCAATCCATCCTGCAAAGGCTACTGGATTTAATATTATATTTGCATTATCAGGAATATTTCCAAGTGTAATGTTTATCAAAAATGAAAATAGTAAAGATGAACCAAGACTATATCCATGGAGTGCTTCAGTAATCCTTACCTCTGAAAGATTTAGCCCTATTATGGTAAAAGGAACTGCCACCAGAAATCCTGCTAACGGTCCTGTTGCTCCTATATCTAAGAGAATTTTCCTGTCCCTAAAATTTGATTCCATCTTAATAAATGCACCAAATGTCCCAAATATGGATGGGGCAGGTATAAAGTAAGGAAGGGTCGCTCTAACTCTATGTCTCTTTGTCATAAGATAATGACCAAGTTCGTGGACAAGAAGTATTGTAAGTAGACTAAAAGAAAAGGGTATCCCCTTATATATAAGCAAAGGGTTATTTATAACATCAACCCCACTATGCTCCGCCCCAACCCACAGGGTTGTGAATATAGTAAGTATAAATAGGATTAAATGAATCTTAGAGCTCTTCAAAATATTACAGATAAGTTAAAAGATCACTATAATTTTTATTCTTACCTTTTACTATATCAAAGAATGTCTCCTGAATAGTTTTTGTTATCCTCCCTGGAGTACCATTCCCAATACTCCTGTTATCAATCTCCCTAATGGGTGTGACTTCAGCAGCAGTCCCTGTTAAAAATGCCTCATCCGATATATATAACTCATCTCTTGTAAACCTTTCTTCCACAACATCAATCTTTTTATCTTTAGCAATCCTCATTACTACAGCTCTTGTAATTCCTTCTAAGGATGAGGTTAATGGAGGGGTCTTTAATACTCCATTCTTAACTATAAATATATTCTCCCCTGTTCCTTCTGCCACATATCCTTCGGTATCTAAGAATATCGCCTCGTCATAGCCCTCGGAGATAACCTCCCTTTTTGCTAATATTGAATTTACATAATGCCCTGTTATCTTCGCCTTTGTCATAAAGCTATTTACATGATACCTTATGAACGAAGAAACCTTTATTCTTATTCCATTATTTAAACCATCATCTCCCAGATAGGCTCCCCATGACCATGTTATTATAGCCATTCTTATAGGATTGGTCTGAGGATGAACTCCCATTATCCCCTCTCCTATAAATACAATTGGTCTGATATAAGCTTCTTTCACGTTGTTTATTCTTAATAGATCAAGTATCGCTTCCTTTATTTCTTCCTTTTTAAAGGGAATCTTAATCTGAACAATATGAGCTGAATTATACAAGCGGTCAATATGTTCATTCAGGCCAAATACTGCTGAAGAACCATCCTCACATAGATAACATCTTATACCTTCAAAAATACCGAGCCCATAATGAAGAGTGTGTGTTAAAACATGAATCTTTGCGTCATCCCAATCGATAAATTTACCATCCATCCATATCTTTTTCAACTTTTCAACCATTATCACCCTCCAAAAATTTTATGTTTATATTATAATAAATATAAAAATATAATTATCAACATAATGACTTCTCCTTGGTCATTAAAAGCTTTCTTGCTGTTAGAGCAATAATATTTGGGATATTTCTACTCTTAGATAATATTGATAGATCCTTATAATTAATAGTATTAAGAAACTTTAAAGAAATCTGAATCGGGGTCTTTGGGTTTGCCAAAAGAGATAATTTAACCTGATAATTCTTAGTCCACTCTTTGTTATTCGCTAAAACTCTTATAACTTCTTCAGATATATTCCTGGACTTAGCTATCATAACTATTTCACTCTCTGTAATTTTGGGATTTCTCAAAACAGCTGTTGAAACTACTTTGTTAGGATCCTTTATTAAAATACCTCTTGCTTCTTTATTTCCGAGTAATGCAAGCTTTATCTTTTCTGGAACACTCATATTCTGAATCTTTTTATAGAGATTATCATACTCTTTTTTAGATAATTCCCTATCCTCTATCATTTCCTCTGATATACCACCCTTATTTTCAATTAAAGCCACCTTTTTACCAATATTCTCTTCTTTTTTAGGAATTGAAAGGCTATCCTCAATTAAGAAAGAGAGCCCTTCTTTTACAGCTCTACTTAAATTAGGATTGTCAATAAGAGCATCTATAATCTCGGGAGTCCTGATTAATCTATAATGATTATTAGCTATAATATTACCTATCCTTTCAGAGGCTATTGGAGCTAAGTATAGTAATGTATTATCAGAAACACTCCTGTTTAGGATAATCTTTTCTAATATATCATCTCTATCAATACTATTTTTAGCAATATAATGAAGAATATCCGGATTTGTATCAGATAGAGATAAAAATGCATTTATTATATTATCAGGAAGGTTTTTTAGTGTATTATTAGCCTCCCTACTTATCTCATCATCAGGATCAAATGTAAGAAGATATAATATCTCTATCATATCTTTCGGTATCGAAGTAACTAAACCTTTTGCAGCCATAAATTTAAGTTCTTTAGGGCTATTTTTATCTACATATTTATAAAGCTCTTTATTCATCCTTTCTCTTTTTTGTTTCCTCTATTATCTTTTCAGCTATATTAGAGGGAACCTCTTCATAATGGGAAAATTCCATTGAGAATATTCCTCTCCCACTCGTCATAGAATGTAGATCTGTAGCATATTTGAGAACTTCTGCCATTGGGACTTGAGCCTTTATCAATTGATTATTAGACTTTGACTCTATACCAAGGATTCTGCCCCTTCTACTATTTATATCTCCTATAACATCCCCCATATTATCCTCTGGGACTATTATTTCCATATTCATGATTGGTTCTAATAATACAGGATTACACTGAAGTACTCCCTTCTTAAATCCCATAGATGCAGCTATCTTGAAAGCAAGATCTGATGAGTCTACCACATGGTAGGAACCGTCATAGAGGGTAACTTTTACATCTACAATAGGGTACCCTGCTAATACCCCTTCATTCATAGCTTCAACAATACCTTTTTCCACAGCAGGTATATATTGCTTTGGAATTGCTCCACCGACAATCTTATCAACGAACTCAAACCCTTCCCCTCTTGGAAGAGGTTCAAGTTCAAGCCATGTATCACCATATTGCCCCCTACCACCTGACTGTTTTTTATATTTACCTTGAATCTTTGTAGTTGACTTTATTGTTTCTTTATATGGAACCTTTGGAGTTTTTAGCTCAACCTCAACACCAAATTTGCTCTTAAGCTTTTCAACAGTTACTTCAAGATGGATCTGTCCCATACCTAAAAGCAGAAAGTCTTTTGTTTGTGGATCCCTCTGAATAGATAGAGTCTGATCCTCCTCTCTTAACTTTGCCAGAGAGGCTGTTACCTTTTCTTCATCTCCTTTTGATTTTGGAGTTATAGCAAAAGATATTAATGGTTGAGGTATTGAACATTTTTCAAATATTATAGGATTATTCTCTTCACAGAGTGTATCACCCGTGGATGTTTCTTTTAGTTTTGCTACAACAGCAATACTACCTGCTACAGCAGAATCTACAGGCTTCTGTTTCTTACCGTCTAATTTTAATATCTGCCCTATTCTTTCTCGGGTTACCTTCGTAGAGTTATATACATTTGAGTCAGAATCGAGAATCCCTGAATATACCTTAAATACCGTCAACTTACCAGCAAAAGGATCTACTATAGTTTTGAATACGTACGCTGAGAAGGGGGCATCTTCACCTATTCTCTCCTCTGGTTCATTTGTAGTAGGATTTATCCCTTTTATTGCCTTCCCTTCCATTATGGATGGAAGAAACATATTAACAGCATCCATAAGCTGAGAGATTCCTATATTTTTAACGGCTGATCCACACATAGCAGGATATAATCTTCTCTCTATAACTCCATTCCTTAACCCTTTATATATCTCCTCAATGGAGATCTCCCCGGTATCAAGATACTTCTCAAGTAATTCATCATTAGCTTCACATATATTATCTATCAGATTCTCTCTTAATTTTAAAATTTCTCCCTCAACTTCTTTGGGTACCTCCTCTTCTACATATTTTCCGCTAAGATCATCATTATACCTAAATGCCTTCATATTTATAATATCTATTACACCTATAAAGGAAGATTCCGAACCAATGGGTAACTGAATAGGAATTATATTCGCATTTAGAGTAGTCTTCAAGTTTTCTACTGTCTTAAGAAAATCAGCCCTCTCCTTATCCATTTTATTTATAAACACAATCATTGATACTTCAAAATCATTTGCAAATCCCCATGCTCTCTCTCCCTGAACCCTGATTGGAGAAGCAGCACTTGTATTAAATATAGCCCCTTCTAATATATATAAAGAGCTTTTACTCTCGTAGAGAAAATTTAGATCTCCAGGTGTATCTATTATATCTATCTTATGCTTATTCCATTCATAATGGCTAATAGATGAGGTTATTGATATCTTTCTCTTAATCTCTTCAGGCTCATAATCCATAACGCTATTACCCATATCTGTTCTTCCAATCCTATCCGTCACACCAGCATTAAATAGTATAGCCTCTGCAATAGATGTCTTCCCCTCTCCTTGATCTCCAATAATTCCTACATTTCTAAATTTACTAATATCATATTTAGCCATATTTACCCCCTTCTAAGGTTTCTCTGTATAAGAATAAACTATTTAGATATAAAGTCAATCGTTTATAACCTTTGCAACATCTGTTACCCTTTCACCCTCTTCTAATCTTACCAATCTTATACCCTGAGTATTTCTTCCCATAACAGGTATATCTTTACTCATAAACCTTATAATCTTACCTTTATCTGCAACAAGCATTATATTTTCATCACCCTTAACTTCAACTATACCTACCACATTCCCAACTTTACTATTACTTTTTATAGTAATTACTCCCCTCCCCCCTCTGTTCCTCAAAGGATAATCAGTTATCTTTGTCCTCTTTCCATATCCATTTTCACTAACAGTTAGTATTGTATTATTCTCATCCTCTATGATATACATACTTACAACCTCATCACTATCTTTTATATTTATCCCCTTTACTCCATGAGCTCCCCTACCCATAGCTCTTACCTTATCTTCTTTAAACCTTATCGCAATACCCTTTTTTGTTCCGATAAATATATCTTTATCCCCATCTGTCAATCCAGCAGATATCAATCTATCATTACTATTAATAGATATAGCAGTAATTCCTTTAGAGCGGATATTCTTGAATAAAGATAAATCACATTTCTTAATCAGTCCGTTCTTCGTAACCATAATTATATATCTATTGGGAATAAATTCTTTAATGGGTAATATTGTAGATATCTTCATTCCTGGTTCTATTTTTAGAAGATTAACTATAGCTTTCCCTTTTGACAACCTACTTCCTTCTGGTATTTCATGAACCTTAAGCCAGTATACTTTACCATTCTCTAAGAAATACAATATTGAACTATGAGTTGAAGCTATAAATAAATGTTTAACAAAATCCTTTTCATTTGTCTCCATACCAGAGACCCCTCTCCCCCCTTTTTTTTGGCTCCTGTATATAGAGACCGGGGTCCTTTTTATATATCCATAATTAGTTATCGTTACAACCATGTCCTCTTCTACTATTAAATCCTCAAGCTTTATCTCCTTCCTTTCCTCTATAATCTCTGTTCTTCTTTCGTCTCCATATTTTTCTTTTAACTCATTTAACTCATCTATAATAACATCCAATAATATCCTCTCATTAGTTAAAATCTCTTTTAATCTTTCTATGTCTCTTAATAGAGTATTATATTCCTCATCTATCTTCTCTCTTTCTAAGCTTGTGAGCCTCTGCAATCTCATTTCTAATATGGCTTCTGCCTGTCTTTGAGATAGAGAAAATTCTCTTATCAACCCTTCTTTAGCCCTTGATGGATTCTCTGATCTTTTTATTAAATTAATAACTCTATCAATATTACTTAAGGCTATTTTTAAACCCTCTAATATATGTATCCTATCTTTAGCTTTATTCAACTCATATAAAGATCTCTTTCTTACGACATCCTTCCTATGATTTATAAATAGAGATAATATCTCCTTCAAATTTAGTAATTTTGGTTGGTTATCTACTATCGACAGATTTATTATCCCAAAATTACATTCCATCTGAGTATGTTTGTATAGTTTATTAAGTATTACCTGGGCTATCTCATCCTTCTTTAGCTCAATAACTATTCTCATACCTTCTCTATCAGACTCATCCCGAACTTCTGAAATTCCTTCTATCCTCTTATTCCTTATAAGTTCTGATATCTTTTCAAGCAATCTTGCCTTATTTACCTGATATGGAAGTTCACTAATTACAATCCTTTCTCCCTTTTTATACTTATCTATAAATGCCTTAGCCCTTAATTGAATTGTTCCTTTACCATTTTTATAAGCTGATATTATACCATCTTTCCCATATATATACCCTCCTGTTGGGAAATCAGGACCGGGAATTATGTCTATGAGTTCATCTATTGAGGCATCCGGGTTATTTATAAGGAATATAAGACCTTCAATAACCTCTTTTAGATTATGGGGAGGAATATTGGTTGTCATACCCACAGCTATTCCGGATGATCCATTTACTAAAAGATTTGGAAATCTTGACGGCAGAACAGCTGGTTCTTTTAACGATTCATCATAATTGGGAAGGAAATCTACAGTTTCTTTATCTATATCTTTCAGTAATTCATGGGTTATCTGAGCCATTCTTACTTCTGTATACCTCATAGCTGCTGGAGGGTCACCATCAATAGAACCAAAATTCCCCTGACCATCGATTAACGGATATCGCAATGAAAAATCCTGAGCCATTCTTACAATTGTTTCATATACAGCAGCATCTCCATGGGGATGATATTTTCCTATGACATCTCCTACAATCCTTGCAGATTTCTTATAAGGTCTGTTCCAGTAATTCCCCATCTCGTGCATAGAGTATATTATTCTTCTCTGCACAGGCTTTAATCCATCTCTCACATCAGGCAAAGCTCTACCTATTATTACACTCATAGCATAATCCATATAGGATCTTTTCATCTCATCTTCAATGTTTACGGGAGTATTAACTTCCATTCTTTACCTCACTTACTCTATATTTATTTATAAATCCTATAGGATTATAGGATAATTTAGCCTTTCTTAATCCCTCAATTCCAAGGTCCTGTTCTCTATTTATAAATTTATATTCTGACCATTCACTTGAACAGAACTCTCTATTTATAAATTGATAGAGCCCCGTAAAGGCATTATTTGCCTTCTCTATATGTATAACGACTGTATCCTTATTTAGAGGCTCCCCAATAGCCATAGCTTCCACTCTATCATCTATAATAACCACTCTTCCCTTTATATCCAATTTATCAAAATTCATAAGTGCTACTTTCGCTGCCATAGCTTCTAATACTGTACTTACAGAATCTCCCTGGCATTTCACCTGGCACCACCTATCAACAAGATCAAGACATTTCGATATTATTTCTTTTCTTATTTCTTCATATCTAAAGTTATATCTTTTTAGGAACTGATTTATCAGATTTTTCTTTTTATGATACCTATTTCCTTTAAGATTTATGAGGTCTTCTGCAAGATATAAATAATCAAAATTATCCCTATCCAATTGATATATAAACTTACTATTCCCTTTAATATATCTATTTAAATAATTCTCGTCCAACATACATAAAAGAGGGGATTCTCCAATACTCTTCATAAAACTGAACAATTCTAATATTGTATCTTCTATTTTATTTTCTCCAAGTGGAGGCAAAAAATATAGCTCTCCTTTATAGGATTTCCCCAATATACAGAGGCTATTATTAAGTAAGGTAATCTTATATGAATGTATATCTTTAAATATGAAGATATTTGTAAATGTGAATTCTGAGATTAATGGATTTATAGCATTAAAATATTCATTAAAGAAAGGTTTATCTGATAATTTTATTTCTCTAAATTCTGGGAATAACGGTATAAAATCCATTTTTACTTGGAAGACTCACAAAACTCAACCAGGACCCCGAATGTACTCTTTGGATGTAGAAAAGCGACCAGTTTGTTATGGGCTCCCAATCTTGGTTCTTTATCCACAAGTCCTATATCTTTCCCCTTAAGATGATTTAAAGACTCTTTTATATTATCAACCTCATAGGATATATGATGAATTCCCTCTCCTCTATTATTAAGAAATTTCGCAACACCAGAACTTTGGGAAATAGGACTTATGAGCTCAATCTTCACATTTTTAGCATCCATAAAGGCTATTCTGACATCATCTTTTTTAACTTCCTCTATCCCCTTTAACTCAAGTCCCATTATCTCTTGATAGAATAGAATGGATTTTTCAAGATCTTTTACAGCAATTCCTATATGATCAATCCCTTTAATCATAGTCTAATTTTATAATAACTCATAATATAAGTCAACCATTTTAAAATATAGAGATTCTCCCAAATTATAGATAAAGAGACATAAATTAATGACAGGTTTAGAAAATCCTATTTATAGTATATTGGCAAATATTTTGGCAGGAGCTTAAAAAAGCATCCTATCTTCTTCAAGGGGATACCTTGCCTGCCTGCTGCAGACAGGTGCTTGGGTATTTCCAACCTATCTTCTTTGAGATTGCTGAAAAATCCTATTTTGTCACCCTGAATCCTGTGCTGATGAATATCAGTATTATTTCAGGGTCTCATAACCCATTGAAATACTTAGATGCTAAAACAAGGTTCAGCATGACATTTTGGCATATTTAAGAAATTTTCAGCAATCTCTTCTTTTTTCTATTGACAGAAAAATTTATATAATATAAAATGGTTTTCATTCAATTAATAATTAATTAATTAGAGTTAATAAATAGTCATTTGGTTATTATCAATAAGTATAAAGAAGGAGATATTTTAATGATGGAAAAAGTGAGAAAGCTGATAAATAGAAATATATTATCTTTATCAATTTTTGTTATATTTATCTTATTTTTAAACAAAATATCAATAGCTAAGGATATAAGCCCGGGACTTGTTATAACAAAGGATAATTATAACAATTATATAAATGAGCTTAAAAATCTTATGCCAGAATCACTTTTTAAAGTTACGCTAAAACAGATTAAGAATGGATGGATTACCATACCAATAGTATCTTTTGTCAAGCCTATTCCTAAGAGTGGAATTATAAAATGGTCTAAAAAGAATAAAGGTTCCTGTAAACTGGGGCCTGGAGGTGAACTTTTAAACTGGGTTACTGGTCCCCCCTTCCCAAACCCTAAATCGGGGATTGAACTTGCATGGGATTTTCAGTTAATCCAGTACTATGAACAGGCACACTTTGATATGGACTTTGATCTCTATAATAAAAATGATTCATTAGAAAGGACTATAGGGAACCAGATATGGGTCATGTTATTTTCCGGAAGGATGGCTCTTCCACCAATACCCCAGATATATCCAGACCTACCCCCAGAAAGGCAGATATGGGTTAAATTACTTACCAGGATTACCTATCCCTTTGATGCAAAGGATTTCATAATTGTGAGGACAAGGTATCTGAATGTTAATAAGGATGATGATGCATGGGCATATATTCCAACTATAAGGAGGATAAGAAGATTTACAGGGGCTGATTTGCAGGACCCAATAATGGGAACAGACCATCCAATGGATGACCTGGATGGATGGAGTCAGAAGCTTAACCCTAAGATAATGAATTTTAAGCTATTGGGTAAGAAAATCTTTCTTCTACCTGCATATTCTGATCGCGAACCAATTACTAAGGATGAGTATATAAGGGGTGAGAAAGGAGGAGCTTTTCAGACTAACTGGGTTAAAAGAAAATGCTGGGTTCTACAGGTAAATATAAATGACCCCTCCTACATGTATAGTAGAAGGGTTCTCTATTTTGATGCAGAAACTGGAGATTTTAGAATAAATTATGAGGATATGTATGACCAGAGAAAAAGGTTATGGAGAACCTATCTTATTACATGGCATCGCTCATTTATAGGAAGATATCAAGCAATAATAGATCATCAGACAGGACATTATACCATTACTCCTATGACTAACCAGAAGAGAGATGATCCAAATATGAATCCTGATGATTTTGTATTAAGAAATCTTATAAGAAGAATGCGTTAAATATAAAAATTTTAAGGAGGTGCCTATGGATCAAGATTACGATTTTATTCTAATCGGAGGAGGACATAATGGCCTCACATGCGCGGGGTATTTAGCGAAGGCAGGAGAAAGAGTAATTGTTCTTGAAAGGAGGCACAATATAGGTGGAGGAGCATGCACAGAGGAAGTTACACTACCTGGATTTAGACATAACCTTCATTCTCAAATGCATGCATGGATATGGGCTGGCCCAGTATATTCAGACCTTGAGCTTGATAAATATGGTTCCAAATATGTATTTCCTGAAGCTCAGATAGGTATGGTTTTTAAGGATGGAAGAAGTATTATTTTATACCGTGACCTTGATGCTACATGTAAACAGATAGAAAAGTTCTCAAAGAAGGATGCCAAGACATATAAGGAGCAGTATTATAAATATAAGGATATTAAAGAAATTCTTATAGGAACCATATTCAATCCACCTGCACCCCCTACTACCCTATATTCTCCACTGGAGGGGACAGAGGATGGCCTTGATTTTTTAAAGGCTGTGATAAGTAGCCCAAAAGTTATAATGGATGAGCTATTTGAATCAGAAGAATTAAAGACATTGCTTTTACTTATGACAACCCAGGCTGGAAATCCTTCTGATATTATGGGAACCGGATATCTATATATTACAATAGTCCCTCTATTCCATACAAAGCCATGGGGAATATCTGTTGGTGGGTCAAGGATGGTTGCAGAGGCTATGGCAAAGATGATAGAAGCTCATGGAGGCAAGGTTCTTAAAAATAGTCATGTTTCAAGGATTCTGGTTGAGAATGGAATGGCAAAAGGTGTTGAATTGGAAGATGGATCAAGATTTATGGCAAGAAAAGCTGTAGTTTCAAATACAGAGCCCCAGCAAACCCTTTTAAAACTTGTGGGAGAAGAACATCTTAGCAAAGAGTTTGCAAGGAAGGTAAAAAATTTTAGATGGGATGAGATTGTTCTGTTTACTCCACATCTTGCATTAAATGAACCCCCAAAATGGAAGGGATATGAGAAAAATCCGGATATACTAAAATGTCCTGCTGTAGGATTTGGAATAGAAGATTCATATGAGCTTCAACTTCAGTTTAACGATATAAGAGAAGGGAATCTGCCAAGGGTGATCGGTGGCCTTTCAATAACTCCTACTATTTCTGATCCCACTCAGGCCCCTCCTGGAAAACATACCGCATTCCTATGGCAATATACAACCTATAACCTCAGAGATGAAGGAGCAAAAAGGTGGGACGATATAAAGGAGGAATTTGCTGATAAGGTTATTGAAGTCTGGAGAGAGTATGCACCAAATATTACAAAAGATAATATATTGGGGAGATATGTTGATACTCCTCTTGAGATAGAGAGAAGAACAATATCAATGGTTCATGGATCAATGATGCTTGGAGAAATGACCCCTGATCAGTTGAATTACTTCAGGCCATTTCCTGGATGGTCTCAATATAGAATGCCTGTAAAGAATCTATATCTATGCGGGGGGTCAACTCATCCATGCGGAGGTATTACTGGAGCATGTGGATATAACGCTGTAAATATTATTGCAGATGATTTCGGTATAAAGAAGTGGTGGAAGAGATAAAAAATATTATTATCTATGCAGGAGGGTAAAGAATCCCCTGTATAGATAAAAGGGAGGAATTATGAAAAGATTTATCATTTTATTTGTTAATATCTTATTTACAATTTTATTTATAAGTCATATATCTTTAGCAATTGAGCCCCCAGAATGGCTTAAAAATCTTGAAGATTTTGCAAAGAAGCATAACGATAAAGAGCTTATGGAGAAGGTCAAGCTATATAGCTCTGAGGAGGCTTTAAAGCTTCAGAAGGATTGGAGAGATTTTCTTGGATATGATGCCTATTCTATCATAAAGGAAAAGAGCAAACTATATCCTGATATAAAGCCTGGTGTTGTTATAACCCCGGATAATTATAAACAGTTCCCTAGTTTAAAGAAATTACTTCCTGAATCATTATATTTAAGATTAGAAAAGGGAGCATATGGAGAAATACCTCAAATAAGGGTGATACCAACCTCTCAATATTACCATTACAGAGAAATACTTGAGGCCACGAAGAGAGGTGTTGGGAAACCAAGGGTTGGTCCAAATAGTGAACTTTTAAACTGGGTCGCTGGTATTCCATTCCCGTTCCCTAAAACTGCGGCTGAGGTATTTCATGATAGAGATAGGGTTGATGCTGCTGGAGATGTTCTAATGCTTAATAATGCAAGTTATACAATGTTTAACAGAAAGCAAAAGCTTGAAAGGATAGAAAGGGGAAATACATTCTGGTTATATGTAAAGGGAAGGACAAAACTCCCCCCCAAACCTGAAATACCTGGGATGGAGGATGTGCTTGAGAAAAGTTCCCTTATTATGACCTATCCCTTTGACTTAAAGGGACTTGCTACTTTAAGGGTGAAATTTGTAGATAAATTAAAAAAACCGGATGAGTTTATGTCCTATATACCTGCTTTAAGGAGGACGAGAAAACTTGCAGGAACAGATACAATGGATCCAATTGTAGGAACCGATATATCATGGGAGGACTGGAGAGGTTGGTGGCAAAATTTAATAACGTGGCCTACGGATTTTAAGCTTATAGGAGAAGGCGAAGTGCTTGTCCCTTCCTTAGTCCATAAGCTCCGCTATCAGAAGGTAGAAAAAGGTAAATTGTATACAAATTGGGAAATAAGACCATGCTGGATATTGGAAGGTAGAACAAGGAGTAAACTATATTTTTATAGTAAGAGAAGGATATGGGTTGATAAAGAATATTTTATGAGTGTCCATTATGAGATGTATGATGTGAGAGGAAATCTATGGAAGTCTCTATTGCCGATAAGATATCATTACCCAAATGGGGTATTAAGCTGGAATTTTGCTGATGTTATAGATTATGTAAACAGGCACAGAACGGTTATGAGATTTAATATGATAGTAGATGATCCAAATATAACCCTGGATTACTTTGATCTTAAATTTTTGATAAGGAAGGCTCATTAAGATAGAAAAGTATTAGAAGCTTAAAAGCTCTTAGTGATAATTAAAATTGTTAATATGGATGCATTTAAAATTTAACATAGCCTGTTAAACACTCAGAAATTTAGGTTGATATTCTAATAATTTCCGTATATAAAAGATAAATATGCCCTCTCCTTTAGGCCATTCATTAATGGGGTATACAATATATAGTCTTAGTAGAAAGAGAGATAATAAGACTTTAATACTATCTCTGTTAGTAGCTAATCTCCCTGATATAGATTTCTTGGGTAATATATTTATTAAAGGATTTCATCACGGCCCCATTCACAGCTTTTTTATGGCTATTATCTTTGGAATAACAACAGAGGCTATATTACCTTCAAGGGGTTTCCTGCTCTTTTCCATATATCTTTCTCATATACTTCTTGATTATCTTATTAAAGACCCAACCTTCCCTTATGGGATAATGTTATTATGGCCTTTTAATAATAATTTCTATATGGCTCCTTTTGCATTCTTCCCGTCCTTTGATTACATTATTTATGACTTTGATATATTTTTCTCCCTCCATAATTTATACACAATACTCTTTGAAATTCTTATATTTTTGCCTTTAGTAATTATTGTAAAGATATATAATAGATTAAAAAAAGACAAGATTAAAAATGGAACCCTTTTCCTTTTTTAATCCTCTCCAAAGAAAATCTTTTTAAATAATATCATAAAAAGTGTAAAAAGCAAAATAAAGTATCCCAGAAATATCAATATATTTATATATATATTAAATATAGCGGTTTTATTCTTTGTAATATCCGTTATAAGAGTAGCTAAAAGCTCTATTTTATTCTTTCTATAATATATTCTATACACCATATCCCCCTCTGTTGGAATTCCATTTATTATAAGTGTTCCTTCATTATATCTTCTATTAGAAAGCCATACCGATACCCCTTCCCCTTGTCTTCTTGCATTTGATTCTATATAAAAATAATATATTTTATCCTTAGAATCTCTGATTGGAGGGAATTCAAATCTTACAAATGCATTATTAGATATATTATATATAGCCTTTCTGAGGGTTATTATATCCTCGCCCCCATCATATAGACTTTTAATCTCCATCAAGTGAAATGTTATTCTACAATTATTTATCATAGATAATGAGTTGAATAATATATCAATCCTGCTTAAGTTATTCCTTCTGGATATGAAACTTCTCCCTATTGTAATTCCATTAATAATCTCTTCAGAATGACAGTCTATCCTTTCCTGCCTTCCTCCTATCTCAAATCCGCTTCCAATAAATATATAATGTATGAATATATAACCAAAAGGAAGAAAAAATATCACATAAATTGTATTTCTCAAAATCTTCTTAAACATCTAAAATGATACATTATAAAAGTTTGGGATAATATATTCGGTAATTCCTATAAGATCAAATATAATAAAAAAGATTATAATAAGTGGTAATGCCCTATTATATATGTTTGATATACCTATTGTAAATAGAAATGATACCGGAATAATAGGTGGCAAGAGAAACAAAAAACTCAACAGAGTTGCTCCACTAAGTATGAATATACTCTTCTTTATAAATACATTCTTTTCCTTCTTAAATAATAGAATAATGCCAGTAAGAGAGATTAAAGAGAGTATAAATATTATAAGATACCATATATAGTGGAATTTTAATCTGATATCTCCATAATATATAAGAAGATTCTTAATTAGAAATTCATATCTTTCTATTTTAATGATATCAAAATACTTAAGAATTGATATATTATCTATAAATCTATTGCCTGGAGCTATTATATAAAAGTATATCATTCCTATTATAATAAGTATAAATGTTAACAGAAGGCTTTTAAATATTATATTTTTAATATCTTTCCCAAAATAGGTAATTATAAAAATAGTTGTTAAAAGAAACAATAAGTGGAAAACACTATTAGTAGAGTATAATGAAGCTATTAGAAATGTTAGCATCAATATTATTCTATTTATACTCAATCCGTATTTAAATGTTCTGATATATAAAAAAAGCATAGAAGAAAGGATTACCTCTCCTAATATATTACTATTAACCCCCACACTTAATGCTGTATATTGAGGATTGAATGTTATAATTGCTGGAAGAGTATATATTAAAGACTGATTCTCTGGGAATAACTCCCTGATTATAATAAATGATATCAATATTATACCCGTATGTAGTATAATAGACAAAAGTCTCAGCATATGTAGCTTTGAATTATCATTATATGGTCTGAATAGTCCCATCCATAGATAGGTTATAAGATAATATATAGAACCTCCATTTCTATCAGATATCTCTAAAAAGTTTTTAACGCTATCTTTATTTAATGGCTTATCTACCTCTTTAATCCTACCCTCTATATATTTTATCCTGTTAAAACATTCCCTTTCACCTGGTATCCGGGAAAAAGGGGTGATTTGCGAGAATATTAATCCTCTTAATATAAATATAATTAAAAGTAAAAATATCAATCTGTTAGCATTCTTTTTCCCCATACAATTTATATATAGTCTACCATTAAAGATGATGATGGAAAAGATAGAGATTTTTTTATTTAACTTGGGAAGCTTCCTCCAGCAAGCTAAAGGTAATTTTCGAAATGTAAGGTATTTTACGTTTTATATTTGCTCGCATCCCCTGCCCCGAGGGGCAGGGGATGCGTTCACTTTGCATCTTCAATGTGGAGATAATACTCTTATTTTCATAATAATATATATTAGTGAGCTATCTTAATAAGATATTTAAGTTCAAAATAATCGTTTGTTATATTTGGGTCATTTACAACAGATTGCATTCTCATGAGGGTTCTATGTTTATTAATATAGTCAATACAATCAGCAAATAACCAGTGAATTTCACCATTTGGATTTATTCTCTTTATGGGTAAAAGACTCTTCCATAGATTTCCCTTTGCATCATACATCTCAAAATATGTCCCTATGAAACACTCCTTATCGACCCATACTCTCCTTTTACTATAAAAATACCCTCCCTTCTTCACATAAGCTTCAATAATAAAGCACGGCCTTAACTCCCAATTTTCATAAAATTTTCCTCTTTCATCCATTTTATAGAAAGACCTATGAGGCATCGATGGAAGAAGAGCAATACCTTCACCAATAAGCTTAAATTCTGTGGGCCATGTAATTATATTTTGCCACCATCCCCTCCAATCCTCCCAGGCAATATCTGTCCCTATAATTGGGTCCATTGTATCTGTTCCAGCAAGCCTCCTTATTCTTCTTAAAGCGGGAATATATGAGATAAAATCATCCGGTTTCTTTAAATTCTCAATAAACTTTGTCCTTACAACTGCAAATCCATTTAAATCATATGGGTATGTCATCCTCAATGAACCCTTTTCTAAAATATTATCATAACCAGGAATATTTGGCTTTGGTGAAAGTTTAGTCCTTCCTTTGTAATACATCCAATAAAGGAGACCCCTTTCAAACCTCTCCTTTTTACCCTTTCTATCAAACATTGTGAATTCTCCTGGATTAAGATATATGGAATCTCCTACCAGGTCAAATCTATCCCTATCATGATAAACTTGAGCCCCATTCTCAGGAAATGGGAAGGGAACACCTCCCCTCCAATTTTTAAGTTCATTATTAGAACCTATCTTTGGCTTGTTAAGATTTCTCTTTGTAGCATCAAGAACCTCTCTATATAAATAATATGAAGATGTTGGAACAACCCTTATCCTTCCAATCTGAGCATATGCTCCCTTTTCTAATCTTCTGTATATTGACTCAGGTAGAAGCTTCTTTAAACTTGGAAATTGTTTATAGTTATCCCCATCTATTACAATTCCTGGTTTAATATCAGAATATTTATCCTTTGCTTTATCAATAATTGATGGAGCATCAAAACTTAAGAAATTCTTCCAATCTTTCTGAAGCTTAATAGCCTCAGGGTCTGAGAAGAGTTTAACCTTTTCTAATAAATCTGAATCTCCTTCTTCTTTTGCAAATTTTTCTAAATTTATTAACCATTTTGGCTTATCAATAGCCCAAGAGGTTTGAATTATAATAAAAAACAATAAAATTAATAGAGAAATAAGCTTTGTAACTTTTGTCATAAAAACCTCCTTTAAATTATTTTAATGTTAAAAATTTTATATATACATATTATATACATCAATTATTATCTGTCAAGAAAAAATTTTTGATATTGCTAAAAATCTCTTAAATCCGCTAAAATGTTATCCTCATATGGGTGACAAAATGGAGGTTTAATCTAATAATTTATCACTGTATATCTTGAAAGGATTTACTTTCACCCTTCTCTTTATCTGTATTCATTCGCCAGTCTAATTGAAAGTCCTCCGATCAATATGCGAGACATGGGAGCCCTAATCTTAAGAAATAGATGTATGGAGGCTAACCCTGCAAATAACTTTCCAGCAGAATCTATTCCAGGAAGCATCTCCAATTTCGTGATGGAAAAAAGGATGGCTCACCTTAAAATAAT
>CAZCTP010000029.1:0-28669 GCA_964501575.1 uncultured Thermodesulfobacteriota bacterium | reverse complement strand
ATCAGTTTTTAACCATTCAAAACATCTTGATAGCCATTTTTCACTAAATGATAAGTATTCTTTATAGGAAAGTTTATCGTCATGGGAATTATATTTTATATCTACATTATAAGGTGGAGACGTAACAATCAAGTCTATACTATCTTCCTGTACTTCTTTTGTGGTAAGTATATCGTCATTAATAATTTTCAACCTTTCATTCTCAAAAAATATTTTGGCATCCATTTATTTAAATTCCTATATTTTTATTTACTTCAATTGGATTACTATCAATTTTTATATTAAAAATACATAAAAAATCTACCATAATTATATAACAGGAGATGAAAATAATCAAAGGCTAAAGAATGGTTATTATTATAATAACAAAATGGTACCTTCTCTATTTCGGAATTTGGGTTATATAGACAAAATGACGATTATCCCCTGAGCCCCCGAGATTAATCATACTTTATAAAAAATAAAGAGAAGGTCTTAAGGAAATGAAATTTAAGAAGTATCAGGAAAAGGGAAAAGAGATATCAGAGAACGATGATTTCCGCGGTGGCTTCTGCCGTCCGTAGGAAAGGGTTGTTAGAAATTTTATTTAAGGAAAATATCTATAAAATTCTTTACGATGCATAACTCTCATTACCTCTACTTTTTTACCTTCAACCTCTATCCCTATACGATAGTCTCCTATACGAATTCTATATCTGTTAGCATACCCTTTCATTGGTTTCATATTCCCGATTTTTCTTATATCTTATGCTTTTGGCATTACCTCAAAAACGATTTCATAGATTTTATGATAGATTTCCTGATTTTTTAGATTCTTAAGCTCTTTCAAAAATTGTTTTCTATACTTAACTTCCATCTATAACTATTCTTCCAGAAATTGTAAAGCCTCCTCCTTTGATAATAAGGGGGTCTTCTTGGCTTCATCCATAGCTTTGTTTAAACAATAATCCTCTATTGTCTCTATAAAATCATCCAATAACTTTGGCATTCCAGGAAATATCTTTTCCCAGACTTCAATGGGAATGACTATTCCTTTTAATTGTCCTTTTTTATCAGTAAGATATTCAAATTCCATATTTCTATCTCCTTTTTTCCAAAAATATACTTATTTTCTTTACTATAGTTATATTATAGCACAAACTCAGTGCCAGCAGTTTATCTCCCGTCCGCTGGAGAGATTCGTTAGAAATGCTTTTTCTTTCTTTTTTCAAGCCATTTCTTGAATGACTCTTGACTCTCTCCTGATGGCCTTCCTGTTATTAATCCCTCCACATTAATATCTTCGTCTAAATCTTCCCAATGAATTCCCTCTCCATTGCCAATTAATTTCCAGTTCTTTCTCTCATCTGGTGTTGTGTATACCAAACGATACCACTGCAATGGAACAGAGATTGTCCTCCCATCGCTTAATTCAACAGTTAATGTGTCTTTGGTTACTTTTACATCTACTGCCCTTGGAATTTCTATATCAATTACCAAAGTACTCATTCCATGCCTCCAGTAATTTTTCTTGATGTTTTAATATTATTTTATGAATTTTATTAATTTCTGCTCTATTAAAGCCGCCGACTTGATTGTAGTATTACTGGTTCAAATCAGAATTTAGCCACTTTATCACCACTTTCAACATGAACATGAGGTGATTCGTCCTTATTACTTGAATAAAAGAAAAATCTATAAGATTTAAGTTTCAGAACCGTTGGCATTTATAATTATACCATATCTTTTAGCAGGATAATCAGGTTGCAAGGGACAAGTAATAACTCACGAGTAATTGTTCTGTTTCTTATCTTCTAACATTATTTTTAAATTTATTCAACATTAATGATATATTATAGGAATTGAAGGGAATATGGTCAAGAAAAAAACCATTAAGAACCAACTTTTTGCTTGACTTTTAGCAAGTAGTTCCGGTTCAGCGGCGGCGCGCTAGCCCCGTCCGCTGCAACCGATTGTTAGCTGATCCTTTTTTATAGCCTGCCAAAAGACAGCAACGATGTTTAGGCTACCACCAGTGAATGTCGAAACGATCAAGGTTCATAACTTTAGTCCATGCCGCTATAAAGTCGTGTACGAACTTCTCATTTGCATCATCACAGGCATAGACTTCCGCTATTGCCCGGAGCTGGGAGTGATGACCAAATATCAGATCGACACGTGTGGCAGTCCACCTGAGCTCGCCAGTTTTGCGGTCACGGCCTTCGAACACGTATTCATCTTCCGAGACCGGCTTCCATTCCGTGCTCATGTCGAGCAGGTTTACAAAGAAATCGTTGGTCAGTGTCTCAGGGCGCCTGGTGAAGACCCCGTGCTGAGACTGTTTGAAGTTGGCATTTAATACTCGCATACCACCCACGAGTACAGTCATTTCAGGTGCGGTCAAAGTCAGCAACTCCGCCCTATCGGTCAACAACTGCTCGGCCGGAACACCGAACTTGGTCTTGAGGTAATTGCGGAAGCCGTCATAGACCGGTTCTAAATACCTATGGGTTTCGACATCCGTCTGTTCCTGCGAGGCGTCCACACGTCCAGGCGTGAAAGGAACCGTAACCTCATAACCTGCTTTTTTGGCAGCCTGTTCTATAGCGGCACAACCAGCCAGGGCGATCAGATCGGCGAGCGATACCTTTTTGCTATCGGTCTGAGCGTGAGAAGCATTGAATTCACGCTGAGTGCCTTCGAGGAAGCTGAGTACCCTGGCAAGTTGCTCAGGCATATTGACCTCCCAATCCTTCTGCGGAGCCAGTCGGATACGTGAGCCATTGGCTCCGCCACGTTTGTCTGAGCCACGGAAGGTAGCGGCAGCTGACCATGCGGTATATACGAGCTGTGAGATGGAAAGACCGGAGGTAAGAATCTTAGCTTTGAATTCAGCGATTTCCTCCTTTTCAATCAGAGGATGGTCAACTGCAGGAAGTGGGTCTTGCCAGGTAAACTCCTCCGAGGGTACATCTGGGCCGAGATAGCGTGAGCGCGGACCCAGGTCGCGGTGGATAAGCTTGAACCAGGCTCGAGCAAAGGCATCGGCGAACTCATTCGGTTTTTCCAAAAAGCGACGCGCAATCTTTTCATAGACAGAGTCGAAGCGTAGCGAAAGGTCCGTGGTCAACATGGTCGGTGGATGCTTCTTGCTCGGGTCATGGGCATCGGGAATGATCGCAGGTGCTCCCTTTGCTACCCATTGATAGGCGCCTGCAGGACTATTGGTAAGTTTCCACTCGTAGCTGAACAGGTTCCACAAGAAGTTGTTACTCCACTGCGTCGGCGAGCTGGTCCAGATGACTTCCAGACCGCTGGTGATAGTGTCAGCACCTTTATCCCTTCCAAAAGTGCTCTTCCAGCCCAAGCCTTGCTCTTCGATGGGAGCGAGCTCGGGCTCAGGCCCCAAATAGGAAGCCGGACCAGCACCGTGACACTTGCCAAAGGAATGTCCGCCTGCGATCAGCGCGACGGTTTCTTCGTCATTCATACCCATGCGGCTGAATGCCTCGCGAATGTCCTTGGCCGCAGCGATTGGGTCTGGGTTGCCGTTCGGGCCTTCGGGATTGACATAGATGAGTCCCATCTGTGTGGCAGCAAGTGGACCCTCAAGTTTACCCTCTTGGGTACGACGCTTGTCCTCTAACCACTCCTCCTCCGGGCCCCAGTAAACACTCTCGTCTGGTTCCCACCAGTCCACCCGACCTCCTGCGAATCCCTGGGTCTTAAAGCCCATTGATTCAAGCGCAACATTGCCGGCAAGAACAAGAAGGTCAGCCCAGGAGATCTTTTTACCGTATTTTTTCTTGATGGGCCAGAGAAGCCTTCGTGCCTTATCTAGGTTAACATTGTCGGGCCAACTGTTTAAAGGTGCAAATCGCTGCTGACCGGCGTTGGCACCTCCGCGGCCATCGACAATGCGGTATGTGCCGGCGCTATGCCAGGCCATGCGGATAAACAGTGGTCCATAGTGACCAAAGTCTCCAGGCCACCAACCCTGAGAATTAGTCATCAGTTCCCTAAGATCCTTCTTCACAGTCTCCAAATCAAGACTCTCAAACTCTTTAGCGTAGTTGAAATCCTCGTCCATCGGATTGCAAAGGGGCGAGTTCTGGTGGAGAATCTTCAGATTCACCCGCTTCCACACCCAGTTTTGCTTCGACGGGCCATTGCCTTTAGTAGGTTGGTCAGGTCCGTCCACTAGAGAGTTTTTGTTTTTACTGTTCATCTTTGCTCTCCTTTTGTTTTAGGTTTTGGTCTGTACAGCTAATGAGGGAATTAAGCTGCAACCGCAGTAGGTGCTCTTAGGGGCGAATGCTTACATTCGCATTTAGCACCGACAAGTCATGAGAGTCAGTAGCTCAATTCACACATTCCCGCCGCCAACGGCGGGAACATTCTTTTTTAAATTTATTCAACATTATAATATATTATAGGAATTGAAGGGAATATGGTCAAGAAAAAATAGAAGAGAAGCAGCCCGAAGTACAAGTATGTAGTCACCATGCTCACCATAACCTCATGCACATCTTAGGAGTTAATAAATAATGTCAAATTCCTCTAAATCATTGAAAATCAACAAAGCCGATGGGGGGATTCGAACCCCCGACCTACTGATTACGAATCAGTTGCTCTACCCCTGAGCTACATCGGCATCTTTTAAAAATTTATCATAATCCTATTTATATATCAATTAATATATTATATAATTAATTAATTAAGTCAGAGATAAGGGGGTTTTTATGTTGCCAAACTGCTGGGAGATAAAAAAATGTGGTAGAGAAAAAGGGGGAAAGAATGTAAAAAGCTTAGGTACTTGTCCTGCCTATCCCGATCATGGTCATTCATGCTGGATAGTTGCTGGAACCTTCTGTAAAGGAGAAATTCAGGGGACATTCGCTAAAAAAGAGAAGATGTGTATATTATGTGAAGTTTATAAACAATACTCCACTTCTTTTGGAGAGAAGAGAGAGCAATTTAGGATGGAGTATCCTGAAGAATTTGAAAATTGCGTAAATTTCTTCAGGAATATGAAAAATATGGATTAGTTTTTCTCTAAACTTTTTATATCTCTTTTCTAAATTTTACTATTCCAATAGAAATAAATGTTATTCCCCCTATTAAAAGAGGGATTATTTCCCATTTAATAAATATAAAACCTTCTCCCTGGAGAAATATGCTTCTTACAATTTCAATGAAATATCTTAAAGGTATAATATATGTAATACTTTTAAATGGTTCAGGCATAAAATCTATGGGGAACATAAGTCCTGATAGAAGTACTGATGGAAGTATTATTAATAAGGCTGTTAATATTGCTTGCCTTTCGGTATAAGATATCACAGATATCAATAAGCCGAGTCCCAGTGTATTTGTAAGAAATAAAGCTATCATAATAATAAGGATAAATATATTCCCTTTAAATGGAATTTTAAACCACAAGAGTGAAACAGCAAGAACCAATGCTACTTCCATATATCCTATAACAGCAAATGGTATAATTTTAGCCATTATAATTTCTATCTTCTTTAGAGGTGTAACTATCAAACTTTCGAATGTTCCCTTTTCTTTTTCCTTAACAATAGATAGAGCTGTTAGCCCTGTGGTTATAACAAATACTATCATTCCTACAATTCCAGGGAGTATATAATCTGTGCTGTTTAAATCCTGATTGTACCATATCCTTAACTTGATCTTAGGTTCATATCCTTCTAAGGAAGATATTATACCTCTCATATATGAGAGGGCAACAGTGGCTGTATTTGCATCTGTTCCATCTGCTATTATCTGAATCTTCCTGACTTTCCCTTCCATTATATCTCTTTTGAATCCCAAGGGGATTCTAATTGCTGCTGATATTTTATTTTTTTTAAATAGCTCGGTAACAAAATTCTCATCTATTGTTATATACCTCAAGTGAAAATATGGATTAGCCATAATCTTTTCAATCAATTCTCTACTCAATGAACTTTTGTCATAATCTATCACTGCGGTGTCCACATTCTTAATATCAAGATTAACAGCGTATCCAAAGAATATTATCTGCATAAATGGAACCACTATAAGAACTCCTACCATTCTTTTATCTCTAAATATCTCTCTAAACTCCTTTTTTAAAAGATAATATATCTTTTTCATTTAGGTATAATCTTGCTAATCCTTATAGAGCTTATATATAAAAAAATTGTACTGAGTATAGTAAGGGCTAATAATGAGTGTATAAGATATGGAGTTGTTACACCCTTTAGTAATATCCCCCTTATTATTACCAGAAAGTGTCTTGCAGGGACTATATTTGTAAAAATTTGTAACCATCCTGGCATATTCTTTATTGGGAATACAAATCCAGATAGTATAATAGAAGGAAGTACCCCCCACAGCATACTTAATAATATAGCTATCTCCTGGGTTCCTGCTACTGTTGATATAAACAGTCCTATCCCGAATGCAGAAAATAGAAATAAGAATGAAAATATAAAAAGAAGGAAGATATTTCCTTTTATAGGAACATCAAAAATTATATGAGCAACTAATGTTACTACCACAATATCTATCAATCCTAATATAGAATATGGAAGGATTTTCCCTATAATAAACTCCCCTGAATATAGCCTTGATAAAAATATCTGATAGAGAGTTCCATCCTGTTTTTCCCTTATTATTGTGGTAGATGTTAAAATTGTAGCGAGCATCATAAGTATAATAGGAATAACACCCGGTGCGATAAAGAGATTGCTTTTTAACTCCGGGTTATAAAGGACCTTTTCTCTTATTCCTATATTCTCTTTATATATCCCTTTCTTAGTCAAAAAATGGTTTAATATGCCCTTTATATATCCCAATGTAATTTGAGCTGTGTTTGAATCGATTCCATTTATTAAAATTTCTGCATCTATATCACTTTCTCCCTTTAGTTTATATGTAAAATCTTTGCCCACTAAAATAACCATCTTTACTTTCCCTTTATTAAGAATAGGTTCTACTTCTTTCATGGATGATAATACTTTTTTGCATGTGAAATAGTTACTTATTTCAAATTCTCTCAAAAATTCTCTACTTAATAAACTCTTCTCTTCATCATAAATAGAAAAGTCAATATTCTTAACATCTAAGGTAATAGCATATCCGTAAAGAATAAGCATAAATACCGGCATGAGAAAGGATATAATAAGGGTTCTTTTATCCCTTATTATATGAAAAACCTCTTTCTTACTTATTATAATTATTCTCTTCATCCCTTTTTATAAGTTCTACAAATAGTTCTTCCAGACTTTTCAGATTAAATTTTTCTTTAGCTCTCTGAGGATCTCCGCTAAATATTATTTTCCCTCTATGCATAAATATTATCTCATGAGCCCTTTCAGCTTCATCAAGTAGATGGGTTGTTAATAAAACAGTCATCCCTTCCTGAATAAATTGGGTAAGATATTTCCAGAAATCTACTCGAGATAGAGGGTCTACACCAGCAGTTGGTTCGTCTAAAAATAGAATCTCAGGCTTATGAAGAATTGAACATGCAAGAGCAAGTCTCTGTCTTATCCCCATTGGTAATTCCTTTACATAATTCTCTTTTAGTGATTTTAGCTCCATCATATCCATAACTTCTTTAATCCTGTCCTTAATTCTATTAACTCCATATATTCCTGCATATAGTTCCATGTTTTCCCATAATTTGAGGTCTTCATATAATGAAAGCTTTTGGGACATATAGCCAATTTTCTCTTTTACTTTCTCTCTTTCTTTTATTACATTTATTTGAGCAACAGTTATACTGCCCTGAGTAGGTGGTATAAGTCCGCAGAGCATTCTTATTGTGGTGGTTTTTCCAGCTCCGTTTTCTCCCAATAGACCATATATCTTCCCTTTATTAACATTGAAACTTATTCCATTGACTGCTGGGAATCCGTCAAAATATTTAGTAAGGTTTTGAGCTATTATTGCATTATTCATTTTTTATTTCATAAAGGAATATATCCTCTATAGTTGGTTCTATTTCTCTCCATTCTCCATCTATCATCTCATTTATATTCTTCATTTCATCTATGTGATTCAGTAAGATATGAAGTCTATTCCCGAATGGCTGGGCAAATAGGACTTTATCTTCAAGTGATTTATAAGATTCAATAAGGCTTTTAGTATCAACTTCGATTAATGTCTTATCAAAATTATTAATCATCTCTATTGGCGAACCAATTCTCTTAAATTCTCCTTTATATAGCAGTCCTACTCTATTACAATATTTTGATTCTGATATATTTGAGGTAGCAAGAATTATAGACTTATCCCCATTTGACACATAATTTCTAAATAGATCCCATATTTCATGTCTTAATCTCGGATCTACCCCCCTTGTAGGCTCATCGAGTATAAGTATTTTGGGCTCTACTATCATAGTGCAGGCAATATATAATTTTTGCTTCATTCCCCCGGATAGATCAGCTGCAAGCCTTTCTTTAAATTTTGATAGTTTAAATATATCTAAAAACTCTTCTATTTTATCCTTCCCTTTTCCATATAGATCTACAAAGAATTTAATATTTTCATAAACTGTTAGATCATTATATAGTGAGAAATTTTCCTGGACAAAATTTATTTCGCCTTCTATTTGAATATTTCCCTTATCAGCAGGAATAAATCCTGCTATTATTTTAAGGATTGTGCTCTTTCCGGATCCGTCTGCTCCTAATATACCAAATATCTCTCCTTCTTTTAACTCCATGGTTATTCCATTCAATACTGCTTTATTTTCAAAGCTTTTATAAACAGATTCTAATTTTAAAAAATCCATATTTTTGAGAATAAATTTACTTTTATGAGCAAAAGTTTATTGACAAAATTTAAAGTAATATATTATATCAATCTATACTACTTATTATCCATCCATCAGCAGGCATTCCAATCTTTAATAGAAGTTCTGGATTTTCTACATCCACTTTTATCTTATATACCAATTTTACCCTCTCATTTTGAGTCTGTACATTCTTTGGTGTAAATTCAGCTTTAGAACCTATTAAAACAACCTTACCCTTAAAGTATCTATTGGGTAACGAATCTACCTTTATCTTTACTATATCTCCAAGTTTTATTCTACCAAGCACATCTTCATTTACATATAAATTTACATATGGTCTTTTAAGATCTGCAATAGTTAAAAGGAACGATCCTTTACCGACGGTTTCCCCCATTTCTACATACTTTTCTGTTATAACACCATCTATTGGAGCCCGTACAAAGGCATCATCTATCTTTTCTTTGATAATGTTACATGTGGCTATTAAGCTTTTTACTTTTGCTTCTTGGGCCCTTATTTCTTCATCCCTTGATCCCTTTTTTATAACTATATAGTTGTTAAATGCCGATTTATAATTTGCGTAACTACTATCATACCAGCTTTTAGCTTCATCTAATTGATGCTTGGAGACAACCTCATCCTTATATAATTCAATGATCCTCTTAAGATTTTTCCTTGCGAGCGCTAAATCAGCTGCAGCAGATTGGGATAATTCCTTTGCACTTAATATCTCTTCTTCTCGGGCCCCTTTTCTCAATAATATCAAGATTTCTTTTGCTTCCCTTAATTTTGATTGGGCCTCTTTTAGTTGAAGATCGAGTTTTACATGATCAATAACTAAAAGTAAATCTCCCTTTTTTACCTCATCTCCTTCATCAACTTTTAGCTCTATTATATCTCCTATTAATTTTGACCTTAGATCTACTTCTGTGGCTTCTACTATCCCGGATGCGAATATTCCACTTCTTTCTTTTTTCAATAAAAAATATCTCTTTCCTATATAAATCAAGAATATTGTAGAAATTATTGTAAATATTATTACTTTTTTCTTCACAAGTTTTTTATTCTACTACTTAGGTTTAAAAAATCAATCAAAAAATAGTCTAACAAATATATATTGATAATCATGGCAAAAGATTATAAATCCGGTTATAATTTTTGAGGAATATTAATGATACTTTCCCAGGCAATTTCAATAAATTCTCTTGACATTAACGAGTATTATTGTATACTGTATACATATAGATATTTATATAGTTTATTCCTTTAGAAAGGAGATTATTTATCATGAACAATAAAAGTGAAATATTAAAAGTTAAAGATCGATTATCAGAATTAATTCCTACATGGAGAGAAGAGATTAGAACTCTTTCAAAAGAATATGGGAAAATTTCCCTCGGTGATGTGCCTATTGAAGCAGTTATTGGGGGAATGAGAGGAATTAAGGGGTTAGTATGTGATACATCATATCTTGATCCTATGGAGGGGATTAGATTCCGCGGCTATACAATTCCTGAGGTTAAGGAAAAATTACCTAAACCCACACCCGAGGATGAAGCTTATCCAACAGGACTTTGGTACCTATTACTTACCGGAGAAATTCCTACTAAAGACGAGGTTGAAGAATTGGAAGAAGAGTTTAAAGATAGAATGCAGGTTCCTCAATATGTATTTGATGCTATTCGTTCTCTGCCTGTAGATACTCATCCAATGACACAACTTTCAATAGGTGTACTTTCAATGCAGAGAGAATCTATATTTGCTAAAAGATATAATGAGGGTATGAAAAGGGAAGAATATTGGAAAGCTACTTTTGAAGATTCTCTTACACTTCTTGCCAGGATGCCTGTTATTGCTTCATATATTTATAGAAGGATTTACAGAGGAGATACATTTATTGATCCTGAGAGCTCTCTTGACTGGGGCGCAAATTTTGCCCATATGATGGGTATAGATGATCCTGATTATTATAATCTTATACGTCTTTATCTTATTCTCCATAGTGATCATGAAGGAGGAAATGTTAGTGCTCATACTGGTTTTCTTGTGAATTCTGCTCTTTCAGATGTATATTACTCAATTTCTGCAGCTTTGAATGGACTTGCAGGACCTCTTCATGGGCTTGCTAATCAGGAATGTCTTAAATGGATACTTGATCTCATGAAAGAATTTAATGGCGTTCCGACAAAGGAACAGGTGGAAAAATATGCATGGGATACTTTAAATAGTGGTAAGGTTATTCCTGGATATGGACATGCAGTTTTGAGAAATGTTGATCCTCGCTATATTGCTCAGAGAGAATTTGCATTAAAGTATATGCCTGATGATCCTATTTTCAGAACAGTAAGTATAGTATTTGAGGTAGTGCCTGAAGTTTTGAAAAAGCATGGGAAGGCAAAGAATCCTTGGCCTAATGTGGATGCTCATTCAGGAGCACTACAGTGTCACTATGGGGTTAGGGAATTTGATTTTTATACAGTTTTATTTGGGGTTTCTCGAACAATGGGAATAACTGCTCAGCTTGTGTGGGCTCGTGGCCTTGGGCTTCCAATAGAACGCCCAAAGTCAATTACAACAAAAATGATAAAAGATATGGTTATTAAGTAATATTAAGAAAGGATAATTCAGAATATTGTAGGAAATTTCCAATTTTATCTTCTAAAAAGGGAGGACGTGTTTTATGGAAGGAACATTAGTTGGTAAGATATTGAAAAAGCATCTTATTTCGGGAGAGCTTATTCAAGGAGAAGAAATAGGGATAAGAATTGATCAAACATTAACCCAAGATGCTACCGGAACCATGGCATATCTCCAATTTGAAGCTATGGGAATACCAAGAGTTAAGACAAAACTATCTGTGAGTTATGTTGATCATAATACATTACAGAGCGGTTTTGAAAACGCAGATGATCATAGATTTCTTCAAACAGTTGCTGCAAAATATGGGATATATTTCTCAAGACCTGGAAATGGAATATGTCATCAAGTACACTTAGAAAGATTTGGTGTACCAGGAGAAACTCTTCTTGGTTCAGACAGTCATACTCCAACAGCTGGTGGAATAGGAATGATAGCAATTGGAGCAGGTGGACTTGATGTTGCAGTCGCTATGGGAGGTGGGGCATTTTATCTTAATACGCCCAAAGTGATACTGGTAAGGCTTTCGGGAGCTCTTAAACCATGGGTTTCTGCAAAGGATATAATATTAGAACTACTTAGGCGTCTTACGGTAAAAGGAGGGGTTGGTAAAATATTTGAATATGGTGGTGACGGTGTAAAGAACCTTTCTATTTATGAAAGGGCTACTATAACCAACATGGGAGCAGAACTTGGTGCAACAACATCTATATTCCCTTCTGATGAAGTTACAAGAGAATTTTTAATAGCTCAAAATAGGGAAGATGTATGGAGTTCTCTTGAAGCAGATTCCAATGCTAAATATGATGAGATAATAGATATTGATCTTTCGAGTTTAGAGCCATTAATTGCACAGCCTCACAGTCCAGATAATGTATGTAGGGTGAAAGATATAGAAGGAACAAAGGTAGATCAAGTTGCTATAGGTAGTTGTACAAATTCATCTTATAAAGACATGATGACTGTGGCTTCCATACTTAAAGGTAAGAAGATTCATCCTGAGGTTAGTCTTGTTATATCGCCAGGATCAAGGCAGGTATTAGAAATGCTCACAAGGAGTGGTGGTTTAGGAGATATTATAAGCGCTGGAGCGAGGATTCTTGAAACTGCCTGTGGTCCATGTATAGGGATGGGACAGGCTCCTCCATCTGGTGCCGTATCTTTAAGGACTTTTAATAGGAATTTCGAAGGCAGAAGTGGAACAAAGGATGCAAAAGTTTATCTTGTTAGTCCTGCCACAGCTGCAGCAAGTGCGTTAACCGGTGTTATAACAGATCCGAGAAGTTTGGGTGAACCCTTAAATATAGATATACCAAAGAAGTTTCTTATAGATGATAGTATGATTATACCACCGTCTAAAGAACCTGAAAAGGTAGTTGTGAAAAGGGGACCAAATATAAAACCCCTTCCTAAGAAAGAACCCCTTCCAGATTTAATATCAGGAGAAATATTACTTAAAGTTAGTGATAATATAACCACTGACCATATAATGCCTGCAGGAGCAAGAATATTACCTTTAAGATCAAATATACCAGCTATATCTAGGTATGTTTTTGAGGTTATTGATCCAGCTTTTTCTGAAAGAGCTAAAGAGAAAGATGGAGGGTTTGTTGTAGGTGGTCATAACTATGGCCAGGGATCAAGTAGAGAGCACGCAGCTCTCGCTCCAATGTATCTAGGCTTGAAGGCTGTAATAGCTAAGTCCTTTGCAAGGATTCATAAAGCTAATCTTATAAATTTTGGAATAATTCCATTAGTGTTTGAAAATGAAAATAATTGGGATGATATGGAACAAGGAGATAAGATAGAAATAAAGAATGTACATGAAGATATAAAAATTGATTCTCTTAAGGTTAAAAATATAACAAAGGGTAAAGAATTTGCAGTTAAGCATAACCTTACACCACGTCAGATAGATATCATACTTGCAGGAGGATTATTGAATTATACAAAAAATTTAGGAGGATAATTATGAAAAAGAGAAATAAGATAACTATTATTGGTGCAGGAAATGTGGGGGCTACAGCTGCACATTGGGCTGCATCAAAGGAATTAGGAGATATTGTTTTAGTGGATATTATAGAGGGAGTTCCTCAGGGTAAGGGATTAGACCTTTTAGAAGCTGGTCCAATAGAGGGATTTGACTGTAAAATAATAGGGACGAATTCATACGAGGAAACTAAGGGGTCCGATATAATTATAATCACATCAGGATTTCCAAGAAAACCGGGTATGTCAAGAGAAGATTTGCTTCAGAAGAATGCAGAGATTGTGAAGTCTGTTACTGAACAATCAGTGAAATACTCTCCAAATGCATTTATAATAATGGTAGCAAATCCGTTAGATGTTATGACATATCTTGCTAAAGAGATTAGTAAGTTCTCTAAGAATAGAGTTATTGGCCAAGCAGGAGTTCTTGATTCAGCAAGAATGAGAGCATTTATTGCCATGGAATTAAATGTTTCTGTTGAGGATGTAAGCACATTTGTTCTGGGTGGACATGGAGATTCTATGGTTCCTCTTACAAGATATACTTATGTTGGAGGGGTGCCAGTTGAGAAGCTAATACCAAAAGATAGGTTAGATGCAATTGTAGAGAGGACAAGGAAAGCAGGGGGAGAGATTGTAAATCTGTTAAAGACTGGAAGTGCATATTATTCTCCAGGAGCTGCTACAATTAAGATGGTAGAAGCTATATTAAAAGATAAGAAAAGAATACTTCCATGTGCTGCTTATCTTGAGGGAGAATATGGATTGAATGATATATATTTTGGTGTTCCGGTAATTCTTGGTGGAAATGGAGTAGAAAGGGTAATAGAGATAGACCTTAATGAGGAAGAAAATACTGCTCTAAATAAGTCTGCTGAGGGTGTTAAGAAGAATATTGAATTATTAAAAAACTTATTAATCTGTAGTAGAGGAAAATTATGAAAGAGATTAAAGTTGAAGATGTTATAAAATCTGTAAAAACTCTTTGTATGGATGCAAATTATAATTTAGGAGAAGATATTTTAAATGCACTTAATGAAGCAGAAAAGAAAGAGGAGTCGCCTTTAGGCAAAGAAATTATAAAAGAATTAAAAGAAAATGCAAAAATTGCAAGAGAAGAAAAACTTCCAATATGTCAGGATACAGGTTTTGCAGTATTCTTTATAGATATAGGTGATGAAGTTATAATAAAGGGAGGTAATATTGTTGAAGCTATAAATGAAGGGGTAAGGCAGGGGTATAGAGAGGGGTATCTAAGAAAGTCTATTCTTTCTGATCCATTAAAAAGGATTAATACTAATGATAATACCCCAGCTGTTATACACTTCAATGTAGTTCCTGGAGATAAACTAAAAATAATTATTGCTCCTAAGGGTGGTGGGAGTGAGAATATGAGCGGGATAAAGATGCTTGCACCATCAGAGGGTGTTGAGGGGATAAAAAAATTTGTTATAGATAGAGTTAGAGAAGCAGGTTCAAATCCTTGTCCCCCAATAATTGTTGGAATTGGGATTGGTGGAACTTTTGAAAAGGCGGCAATTATTTCAAAAAAAGCTCTTTTAAGACCACTTGGAAGTTCAAATCCAGATCCATTTTACGCTGATCTTGAAAAGGAATTGCTTGGAAAAATAAACAATCTAGGTATAGGGCCTCAGGGTCTTGGTGGAAGAATTACAGCATTAGGGGTCCATATTGAAACATATCCCTGTCATATTGCAAGTCTTCCTGTGGCAATAAATATTCAATGCCATGCATCAAGACATAAAGAAATTATATTATAGATAATGGAGGGGAAAATGGAGGGAATAATAGAAATAAAAGCTCCTCTTGAAGATGAGGTTTTAGAGAGATTGAAAGCAGGAGATAAGGTTTTGATATCCGGGACTATGTATACAGGTAGAGATGCTGCCCATAAAAGATTATGTGAGTTAATAGATAGAGGAGAGGAGCTTCCTATAGATGTTGGAGGCCAGATAATATATTTTGTTGGGCCTTCACCTCCACCACCTGGAAGGATTATAGGATCTGCAGGTCCTACAACAAGCTATAGAATGGATGCTTATTCTCCAAAGCTTATAGCTAAAGGATTAAAAGGAATGATAGGTAAGGGTGCTCGATCAAAAGAGGTAAAGGATGCATGTGTGAAATATAAATGTATATATTTTGCTGCAACAGGAGGTGCAGCAGCGTTAATTGCAAAATCTATAATTAGTGCTGAAGTCGTTGCATATGAAGATTTAGGTCCTGAAGCAATAAGGCGTTTGGAGGTTAAGAATTTCCCGGCAATTGTTGTAAATGATATATATGGGAATGATCTATATATAAGTGGTGTAGAGAAATATAGAAGATTATAGGAGGTTATATAGATGGCTAAAAAGAGAATTTATGAATTTAGTTATAGATATCATACAGGTACAGTAGCCTGGATATTACATAGGTTGTCAGGTATTGCGTTGATACTTTACCTTATATTACATATCTGGGTTATACATAACCTTAATAGTCAAGAAAGTTTTGATATAATGATGAAGTTTCTAAATACTCCTATCTTTAAATTTCTTGAATTGGGGTTATGGGCTGTTATTATTTATCATACTATAAATGGATTGCGTATCATTATAGTTGACTTCTTAGGCGGTTCTCGAATTCAGAAGGAGCTATTCTGGGGGACTATAGTAGTTTGTGTAATCCTATTTGTTATGGGTGCAATTCCATTTATATCACATATTATAACAATAGGAGGTTAACATGGAGATAAAGCTTGTTTCAGGTGATTCCGGAATAAAAAGATGGTTTTATCAAAGAATGACCGGGGTATTTCTGGTTATACTTTTAACAGTTCATTTTGCGATCATGCATTTTATAGGAACAGGTGAGATCAATTATGAGACTATTGCACCAAGACTTGCGTCACCCTATTGGAAAGTATTTGATCTTGCTTTCCTTGTATTCGCACTTTATCATGGGATGGCTGGTTTATGGGTAGTTATAGATGATTATATCCATAAAGATGGTTTGAGGACATTGATATATTCAATAATAGCTTTGATTGGTGCGTTATTATTAATACTTGGTGGATTGACTATAATAACATTTACACCAAAAATGTAAGGAGAGAGATTATGAATAATATAGAATTTCATTATCATGATGTAATTATTGTAGGGGCTGGACTTGCAGGAACAAGAGCTGCTATTGAGGTAGCACAAATAGCGGATGTAGCTGTTATTACTAAGGTTTTCCCAACGCGTTCACATTCAACAACAGCCCAAGGGGGAGCAGCAGCAGCACTTAGTAATAATAAATCTCAGGGAGAGGATTCATGGGAACTTCATATGTTTGATACAGTGAAGGGGAGTGATTACCTTGGTGATCAAAATGCTATAGAGTATATGTGTAAGGAAGCTCCAAAATCAGTAATAGAGATTGAGCATATGGGTTGTCCCTTTAGCAGAACACCGGAGGGAAAGATTGCTCAAAGACCCTTTGGAGGTCATTCAAGACCAAGGGCATGCTATTCAGCAGATAGAACTGGCCATGTGATGCTTCATACCCTTTATGAACACAGTATAAAACAGAGGGTTTATTATTATAGTGAGTTTGTTGTTACAGAGCTTATGATAGATAACGATGTGTGCAGGGGGGTTGTGGCGTATGATCTAAGAGGTGGTGATGTTCATGTATTTAGTTCTAAAGCAGTCCTTTTAGCAACCGGGGGTGGAGGAAGGATCTATAAGATTACATCTAATGCACATGAGTCAACAGGTGATGGGTTCGGATTGATATATAAATCGGGTCTTCCTTTGCAGGATATGGAGTTTCCACAATTTCATCCAACAGGGCTATATCCTCTCGGTATACTTATCACAGAAGCAGTAAGAGGTGAAGGTGGAATGCTTCTAAATAGCAAAGGTGAGAGGTTCATGGAGAAATATGCTCCAGATTTTAAAGATCTTGCACCAAGGGATATAGTTTCTAGGGCTATATATACAGAAATTCAAGAGGGTAGAGGTGTGGGTCCTAAAAAGGATCATGTAAATCTTCAGATACATCATATAGGTAGAGATGCAATACTTAAGAAATTACCAGAGATATATAAATTTTCTTTGACCTATGTAGGAGTTGATTGTACAAAAGAACCTATACCAGTGATGCCTACTATGCATTATTATATGGGTGGTATTCCTACAAACTATGAAGATGGTAGAGTAATAGCAGATGAAAAAGGAAAAACTATAGCAGGGCTTTATGCTGCAGGTGAAGCTGCATGTGAATCTGTTCATGGTGCTAATAGACTCGGTTGTAATTCTCTAATTGATACAGTGGTATTTGGGAGGAAGTCTGGGAAACATATGTTTGAGTATATACAAGAGATACCAAAGGTAGAACCTAAAAATGAGGATGGTAAAAAGAGCCTTGAGATAATAAATAAATTACTTTCTTCTGATGGAAAGGAAAGGGTAAGTCAGTTAAGGGAAGAGATGCAGGAATTAATGTGGAATAAATGTTCTGTTTTTCGTGATGAGAAAACTTTAAGAGAAGGACTTGAGGGCTTAAAAGAGCTTAAGGATAGATATAGAAATATATCCCTTACAGATAAAGGTTCTACTTTTAATATTGAGTTAAAAGAGGCTATTGAACTTGGTAATATGCTTGAATATGCAGAAGCTACTGTTGCATCAGCTTTATTCCGTAAAGAAAGCAGAGGAGCACATTCAAGGATTGACTATCCAGATAGAGATGATAAAAATTTCTTGAAGCATACATTAGTTTTCAGGGTTGAAGGAGATATGCCAAAATTAACCCAAAGGGAAGTTTCCATTACACGACATCAACCAGAAGAAAGGAGATACTAAAAATGAAGGTTACTTTAAAGATACAAAGATATGACTCTGAAAAGAATGTTGATTATTATAAAGAGTATAAATTGGATAAGGAGCCATTTTCATCTATACTTGATTGCCTTAATGATATAAAATGGCATCAGGATGAGACTCTGGCATTTAGAAGATCATGTGGTCACGCAATGTGTGGTTCATGTGCAATGAATATAAACAACAAGAATGAGTTAGCGTGTCATACACTTCTTAAGGATGTCGGAGAATATGTTGTTGTTAAACCACTGCCATCATTTCCCGTTATAAAAGACTTAGTGGTTGATTTTGGGAGATTTTATGAAAAATTCGCTAAGATAAAGCCGTATCTTATAAATGATGAGCCGGTATCAGATAAAGAGAGGCTCCAGGCTCCAGAAGAACAACTCTTGATAGATGAGTCTACGCAATGTATTATGTGTGGCTCCTGTACATCTTCATGTCCATCTTTCTGGGCTGATGACAATTATCTTGGTCCTGCGGCTCTTCTTAAAGCCTATAGATTTATTTTTGATTCAAGGGATAAGGCTGCTGAAGAAAGATTGAAAATAGTAAATGATAAACATGGGGTATTCAGATGCCATACGATATTTAACTGTAATGAGGCATGTCCAAAGGATATAAATATTACTCAATGTATATCAAAATTGAAAGTAGCTCTTAATACAACAAAATTATAGAGGAGATTGAATATGAATGTGCACGAATATCAAGCAAAGCAAATTTTAAGTAAATATGGTGTAATTGTTCCAACAGGAAGAGTTGCATTTAGTGGTGAGGAAGCTAAGAAAATTGCAGAAGATATTGGGGGTCTATGTGTTATTAAGGCTCAAATCCATGCAGGTGGAAGAGGGAAGGCTGGAGGAGTGAGGATAGCTGAAAGCCCTGAAAAAGCGAAAGCCATAGCTGATGAAATGATAGGAATGAGGCTCATTACCCATCAGACAGGAGTGGATGGTAGAATTGTGAGGAAAGTACTGGTTGAAGAAGGATGTAATATAAAAAAAGAGATGTATATTGGAGTTGTGATTGATAGGACATCTGAAACGGTTGTTATGATGGCAAGTGAAGAAGGGGGAGTAGAGATTGAAGAGGTGGCATCAAGATCACCTGAGAAGATAATAGTAGAAAAAATAGATCCGACATTAGGTTTATTGCCATTTCAGGCAAGAAAGTTGGCATTTGGATTAAAATTGAATAAGAAGTTGGTAAATAATGCTGTGAAATTCTTTACAGGTTTATATAATGCCTTTATAAAGAATGACTGTTCATTAGCTGAGATAAATCCTTTGGTAATAACAGAGAATGATGAGATATTAGCTCTTGATGCAAAGATGAATTTTGATGATAATGCTTTATTCAAACATAAGGAGATAGAAGAGTTAAGGGATATAGAGGAAGAGGACCCAAAGGAATATGAAGCATCAAGGCATAAACTTAGTTATATAAGCTTAGATGGAAATATAGGATGTATGGTTAATGGTGCAGGTCTTGCAATGGCAACTATGGATATTATAAAGCTGTATGGTGCGGAACCAGCAAATTTTTTAGATGTTGGTGGAGGGGCTTCAAGAGAACAGGTAACAGAGGCTTTTAAGATTCTTATATCTGATAAGAAGGTTAAGGGTATACTCATAAATATATTTGGTGGTATAATGAAATGTGATGTTATTGCTCAAGGTATAATTGAAGCAGCAAAGGAAGTAAATATACAGCTTCCTCTGGTTGTAAGACTGGAAGGTACTAATGTTGATATTGGTAAGAGATTACTTAGAGAGTCAGGATTGAATATAATATCTGCTGATAGTATGAGTGATGCTGCAGCAAAGGTAGTTGCTGCAATTAAGGAGGAGGTAAGATGAGTATTCTTGTAAATAGAGATACAATGGTAATATGTCAGGGTATTACTGGTAATACGGGGCTCTTTCATACAAGAGAGGCCGTAAAATATGGGACAAATATGGTAGCTGGAGTTACTCCAAATAAAGGTGGAACATATGTAGATAAAATACCTGTTTTCGACACAGTATACGAAGCAAAGAAGAGAACAGGGGCAAATGCCTCAGTAATATATGTCCCCGCTCCCTTTGCTGCAGATGCTATTATGGAAGCTATTGATGCTGATATAGAAACAATAGTATGTATAACCGAAGGCATTCCTACTATAGATATGATAAGGGTAAAGAAATACCTTCAGGGGAAGAATAGTAGGTTAATAGGTCCAAATTGCCCTGGGGTAATTACCCCTGAAGAGTGTAAAATAGGTATAATGCCAGGATATATTCACAAAAAGGGAAGAGTAGGGGTTATTTCAAGGAGTGGAACACTAACCTACGAAGCAGTGAAGCAGCTTACAGATCTTGGGATAGGACAATCTACATGTATAGGCATTGGAGGGGATCCAATAGTTGGGACAACTTTTTTAGACGTTTTAGAACTATTTGAAAAAGATAAAGATACTGATGGAGTTGTAATAATAGGTGAAATTGGTGGAACAGCAGAAGAAGAAGCTGCAAAGTTTGTGAAGGAGAAGATGACAAAACCTGTTGTTGGATTTATTGCGGGCAGGACAGCTCCTAAGGGTAAAAGGATGGGACATGCAGGAGCTATTATATCTGGTGGAAAAGGGACTGCTGATGCAAAGATAAAAGCCTTTATGGATGCTGGTATTAAAGTCGCAGAGAATCCAACTGAGATAGGCATTACTATGGAGAAAGCATTAAAAGAGAGGGGGATCAAATGAGTGTAAATAAAGTAAAACCACAGGCTACTCTGCCTGTGATAAAGATAAATGCACGATTATGTAAAGGATGTGAAATATGTGTTGAGTTCTGTCCTAAGAAAGTTCTTGAAATGGATATGGGAGTGGCTGTTGTTAAAGATTTAGAGGCATGTACAGCATGTATGTTATGTGAAATTAGATGTCCAGACTTTGCAATAACTGTGGAAAAAGGAGGGAAAAGTGAGTAAGAAAGTCAAATTAATGCAGGGGAATGAAGCTTGTGCTGAAGGGGCATTATACGCTGGCTGTAGATTCTTTGCTGGTTACCCAATAACTCCTTCAAGTGAAATTGCAGAATATCTTGCTCTAAATCTACCAAAGGTAGGTGGGGTATTTATGCAGATGGAGGACGAAATAGCCTCAATAGCCGCAGTGATCGGAGCATCGCTTGCAGGTTCAAAGTCAATGACTGCAACAAGTGGTCCTGGATTTTCATTAAAACAGGAGAATATTGGATTTGCATGTATGGCAGAGGTTCCATGTGTTGTAATTAATGTGATGAGAGGAGGACCGAGTACCGGGATGCCAACTGGACCTGGACAGGCTGATATAATGCAGGCAAGGTGGGGAACACATGGTGATCATCCAACTATATGTATTACACCTTCCTCTGTAGAAGAAATATTTTATGAAACAATAAGGGCATTTAATCTATCAGAGAAATATAGAACACCGGTTATACTTGCAGCAGATGAAATAATAGCTCATATGAGAGAACGGATGGTGTTACCAGAACCGGATGAGGTAGAGATAATAAACAGAGTAAAGCCTACATGCTCTCCGTCTGAATATAAGCCCTATGATTCATCAAAAGGTGATATACCTCCTATGGCAGTATTTGGTGAAGGATACAGATTTCATGTTACAGGACTTAATCATAGTGAAACAGGTTTCCCAACAAGTAAGCCAGAGATTGTCCAAAGTGAAGAAGATAGATTATTAAAAAAGATAACAAATAATCTAAATGATATCTTAAAATATGAAGAGTATTTATTAAATGATGCTGAAATAGGGATACTTGCCTTCGGGTCTATTTCAAGATCGGGAAGAAATGCTGTGAATTTGTTAAGAAAAGAGAGGATGAAAGTTGGGATGTTAAGGCCCATTACTATATGGCCCTTTCCTGATAAAGCTGTAGAGAAACTGGCGGAAAGAGTGAGTGCTATTATAGTTCCAGAGATGAATCTCGGACAGATTATAAATGAAGTTTTAAGAGCAAGCAGAGGTAAATGTAAAGTATATGGAATCAACAGGGTTGATTCAGATCCTATAACCCCTGCCCAGATTATTGAAAAGGTTAAGGAGGTAATTTAATGGCATTTGATTATTTAAAATATATAAGACAAAACACTCTTCCACATATATGGTGTCCTGGTTGCGGAGATGGAATAATAACGAAAGCTTTATTAAGATCTATAGACTCATTGGGCATTGAAAAGGATAATATTGTAGTGGTATCTGGAATAGGATGTGCTTCAAGACTTCCAGGATATTTAGATTTTAATACCTTACATACAACCCATGGGAGAGCTCTTGCATTTGCAACCGGTATCAAGATGGCTAAGCCTGAGCTTACAGTAATTGTGGTATCAGGAGATGGTGATGCTTTAGCAATAGGAGGAAATCATTTTATCCATGCATGTAGAAGAAATATAGATATAAGCCTTATAATATTCAATAACTATATATATGGAATGACAGGGGGACAATTTTCTCCAACTACACCAAAGGGTGCCTATGCAACTACAACTCCCTATGGAAACCCAGAGAATGGATTTGATGTTTCAAAAGTAGCAGAGGCTGCGGGAGCTACATTTGTTGCAAGGGGGACCGCATACCATGCAACTCAACTTGAGAGATTTATTTCAGATGCTATAAAACATAAAGGGTTTTCAGTTGTTGAGGTTATAACAAACTGTCATATAGGTTATGGAAGAAGAAATAAATTTAAATCACCAGTAGATATGCTTAAATGGCAAAAAGATGTAACTATTTCTGTAAAATCTGCTGATAGGTTAAGTGAGGAGGAACTTTCACAAAAGATTATAACCGGTGTACTAGTAAATAAAGAAAGACCGGAATATTGTGAAATATATAAAAAAATAATAGAAAAAGCAATGAAGGAGCAATGACTATGAGATATGAAATAAGATTAAGTGGAGAAGGTGGTCAAGGTATAATACTTGCGGGTGTTATCCTTGCAGAAGCTGCGGTATTATATGATAATAAAAATGCTGTTCAGAGTCAATCCTATGGTCCTGAAGCCAGAGGAGGGGCTAGTAAATGCGATGTTGTTATAAGTGATGGTGATATAGATTATCCAAAAGCAACCAATATAGATACGTTATTAGCTTTGACAGAAGAGGCATATCATAAATATTCTTCTGATCTTAAGGAGAACGGGATTCTGATTGTAGATTCATATAGAGTAAAAGGAGAATTACCAAAAAGAAACTTAAAAGTATATAAAATTCCCTTTACTGAGATTGCAAAAGAAAAGATAGGTAAATTATTTGTTATGAATGTAGTTGCTCTTGGGGCTATGGTAGAAATTACTAAAGCTGTATCCCTTGATGCTGTCAAGAATGCTTTATTAAACAGGGTTCCTAAGGGGACAGAGGAGTTAAATAAAAAGGCTTTAGAAATAGGAATTGAGGAGGCTAAGAAAATAGTATAATGGAAAAGTCGTTATCTATAATAAAACCTGATGGGGTTTCAAAAGGAGTTATAGGAGAAGTTATAAGAAGATTTGAAAAAGAGAAGCTTAAAATTATTGCTCTTAAGATGGTTAAACTTTCAAAAAAGGAGGCTCAAGAATTCTATTATGTTCATAAAGATAAAGAATTTTTTGAGAGTTTAACAGATTTTATGTCTTCAGGACCTATTGTAGTTATGGTATTGGAAGGTGATGATGCTATAAATAGAATAAGAAAGATAATGGGAGAGACAGATCCAAAGCGCGCTGAATTAGGAAGTATAAGAAGGGAGTATGCAGATAATATAGAGAGAAATATTGTTCATGGCTCAGACAGCAAAGAGTCAGCAGAATTTGAGATTGGATATTTTTTTAATAGACTGGAGATTGTTAAATAGCAGTAGGCCAGTTTCTCTGCCCCACTGCTATTTTTATTATTTGTGTCATTACTGGTTTTTGTTTAAAATAATCCTGTAGTCTTGAATTATATTTATTGTGGGCTTAGTTATTTCAATAAATAAAAATTAGGTATCAAGTTTTTGACCTTTGATTTTACTCTTAATAGTTTTGAATAAATGCCTATTTTATGAAGGAATATATTATTTTCATCTTTATAATTTATATTATTGTAGTAGCTTTTAACTATTGGATTGAGTATCTAAATATTTCTCACTTAAAGAAGTTTGGTTCTCTTATACCTTCAGAATTTGAAGGGCAGATAGACCAAGCATTGTTAAATAAAGTAATGAACTATACTATTGAAAATACTCAATTTGAGTTCATTTTTTCTATTTTTAATAATATACTTCTCTTATTTTTTCTATTTGGTGGCATTTTAAATATCTATAATTCATGGGTTGTTTCGATAAATTTATCTTTTATTCTTTCTGGATTAGTATTCTTCTTGTTTCTATTTTATATTGAGATTATTTTAACACTTCCCTTTAACCTGTACCATACATTCAAGATAGAGAAAAAATACGGGTTTAATACCATAACCTTTAAATTATGGATGATGGATTTAGTAAAATCTCTATTCATATCCACTATCCTCATAAGCTTGACCATCTCAGTAGGACTTTGGATAATTCAAAAAAGCCCAAATTTCTGGTGGTTTTGGATATGGTGTTTCTTCCTTCTCTTTGGTATCTTTATCATGTACATATCTCCTTATGTAATAGAGCCGCTCTTTAACAAATTTACATCTCTTGGTAATAGTGGACTTGAAGATGGAGTGAGAAACCTGATGCAAAAGGTTGGAATAAAAGTAAGTAAAGTTTTAAAAATGGATGCATCAAAGAGGACCAAACATACTAATGCTTATTTTACCGGGATCGGAAAGGTAAAAAGGATAGTTCTTTTTGATACCCTCCTTGAAAAAATGGAAAATAGCGAAATTTTATCTGTCTTAGCCCATGAAATTGGTCACTGGAAGAAAAAACATATTCTAAAGCGCATTATTGTTACTGAATCTATCACATTAATAGCCATTTATATATCTTTTAGAATATTGCAGACCGATTTCTTGATTAATCTATTCGATATTAAAGATAGTACGTTTTTTGCCAAAATTATCGTCTTAGGATTCTTAGGATATATTATATCCTTTCCATTTAGCCCTGTCTTCAATTATTTTTCAAGAAGGCAGGAAATAGAGGCTGATCGTTTCGCCTATGAATTAACAGGAGATGCCAGAAGCATGGTAGGAGCTCTTGTAAAGCTTTCAAAGGATAATCTTTCCAATCTTTGCCCTCATCCCTTATATGTTAAATTTTACTATTCCCATCTTCCCATAATTGAAAGAATAGAGTATATTAAAAGATTATCAAAAACTTAAAAACTGGATTAATCTATAATTTCCTGTGATCATATTCTATGCATGAGATTACCATCTGGCATTTTCTCTTGTTCTAAAAAACAGTATTGACAAAATATATTATTAAATATATATAAATTGGCATGTTTCTTGCGTAATATTTATACAGGAACTCTTAATAGATAAAGGGGGGTAATATGAAAAAATTATCATTAATAACGGCCCTCATCTTACTAACCATTCTATTATTCATCCGCTTATCCTTTGGTACAGGAGATGGAATGCTCTTAAGAAGAACCAATACAGATGAGACATGCGGGGGTCCCAATTCTGCCTGCCATAATCTCAAGGTTCATAATAGCACAAATACAGGATCAAGTAAATGGAATGGATCATGGGGAATCTCAGGAGGTAAGTATGGACAGTTCCAGTGTAAAACATGTCATATTCTCCATAATACAAAGAATATATATTTAATAAGAGAAACCATTACAACCCCTGATGGTTCAAACTGGGAATCTTCTGGCACTTCTGAAGTTAATGTTGACTTTAGATATAAGTCAGGTACCCCTGGTTCATCATCCTATGCTATGGGAGATGATACTGGTGGGCATTCAACATCAACCAAGATATGTGAGGTATGCCATACTCAAAATAAGTATCACAACTATGATACTGCAAATAATACCGGAGGTCTTGATCATAATAATGCAAAGGAATGTTCAGAATGCCATCTCCATTCAGAAGGGTTTAAGCCAAGTTGTGATGCATGTCATAATTCACCCCCTACCACTGGCAAACACTTCCTTCATTTTGGTAATGGAAGTGCAGGATATGGAGATACTGTTATCCAATCGACTCAGAGTGAATACAGATTTTCCTGTGGAATTTGCCACAGTGGAACACATAAAAATACTGGAGATCAGTCAAATAATCCACATACAGTGGAGGTTATTTTTGCAGGAATTGCGATTCAGGATCCTAAGACTGGTTCATCAACATATACACCAGCCACAAATTCAGTTGATGATCCTGGTACAGGCTGGACATTTAATTACAGTGATGGAACATGTTCAGATATATATTGTCATGGCAATTATCCCGGGAGCGGGAATAATGCATTCCCTAAATTTGAGACAGGTTCTGCTCCATGTGGATCCTGTCATAATGCTTCCAATACAACTGTTCCGGCAAGTGGAACTCATTCAGAGCATGCACTTTCAAGCAGGTTTAATTTTCCATGTACACTCTGTCATAAGGATATAGCTGGGGGGAATGGTCCTGATAGTTATACAATAGTGGATAAGAGCAAGCATGTAAATGGATATGTTGACTGGAAGTTTGATACAGGCGATCCAAGGTTATCAACTTCCTCAGTTTATAGCATTCCTTCTGGAACAGAGATGCCATCAGATGGGAGTACACCCCGTGCATATGGATATTGCAATAATATATACTGTCATTCAAATGTACAGCCTGATGGGGGTGTAGGAGGACCTACATCGTATGGAAACCCCATATGGGGTACTTATACAGTCTGTCAGGGATGCCATAAAGAAAGCACTCATGCTGTCCATGGTGGACAGCCTATAGATACTGGAAGCCATACAAAGCATCTTTCTTATTCATTTAATGCTGGTAATACAACAAAATGTACTATATGTCACAAGTGGAATAGCAGTGCCCCATTTAATGACTGTAGTCAGTGTCACACCGCAGAATATCAAAAACATGCTAATTATCAAGTGGATGTTATATTTGATCCATATTTTGGCAGTAATGCTACTTACAATGGGACACCAGAACCAGGAGACGGTTATAGTAATTGTTCAAATACTTACTGCCATAGTAATGGGACATCTGTATCAACCGGGACAATACCTGCTAATACATCTCCAGACTGGGGTTCAGGATCATTAGCCTGTGATTCCTGTCATGGATATCCACCGGGTTATACAAATGGATCACCAAAGGCTAATAGTCATTTAGAACATTCTGGATATACATGCAACTACTGCCATGTTAATACAACATCTGATGGAAGTTCTATAAGTAGCACCTCATATCATGTTAATAAGGCATATAATGCAGATGCTGGAGCCGGAGTATCATTCAGTTATACATTTGATACCGCAGGAGGAACCTGTAGTAATATAAGCTGTCATACTTCCCCTCATTCACAGGGAGATATAAAGTGGGGAGAGACTTCATGTAAGAATTGTCATTTGTGAGATATTGAAAAAGTTTAAAAAAGAATAAATCTTCTATATTTATGAAGGTTTATGAGATTACTAATAAACTGATGTCCAAATGAATAAAAAAGATAACTATTTCTGTAATTACGATTATTTTATTAAAGGAGGGAAATAGGCCAGATGGATACATATATTGAATTTTCTGTTATTTAAGACTATACACCAGGACTCTTTAAGAAATAGAAGGAGGAATTTATCAAAAGATTTATATTTTTATTACTAATTATCGGTTCATTCATCATAGTAACATATGTTATTAGTACAGTTGCCCATGAAGAAGGGTATACAAAAGGTATGCATAGACATACAAAATATAGTAAGATAAAAAATCCTGTTAAGGCAGATAAAAAATCTATTGCAAAGGGAAAAGAAGTTTATGAGTCAAGGTGTATGGGATAGAGGGTAAGGGTGATGGACCTCTATCAAATTCTTTAACGCCACATCCTGCGGATTTTACTGATTCCGTGTGGAAGCATGGAGAAAGCGATGGAGAGATTTTCATGGTAATTACTAATGGTGTTGAGAATACAGCAATGCCTTCTTTTAAAGATTTAAAGGAAGAAGATAGATGGAATTTAGTTAACTATATAAAAACCTTTAAATCTAATGTTTTGCTGGAGCATAAAACTGATTAAAGTATTATATTAAAAATAATTATTAAGTAATTGAATTTATTAAGTTTTTTGCTACAATTATCCGAAGTATAGTCTAAATATAATATTTTTAATCCAGAATATTTAGTAAATATTAACTGCCAAAAAGATTTTTTTTTACAATCAGTCTTATGTAATTATTGGAAGGAAGCATCTCCAATTTCGTGATGGAAAAAAGGATGGCTCACCTTAAAATAA
>CAZCTP010000028.1:0-29263 GCA_964501575.1 uncultured Thermodesulfobacteriota bacterium | reverse complement strand
GTAGGCAGATTGAGGTTGAGGTGACCCCTCCAGGTACACCGATATTGAATAATTATAGGTTAAATCTATTTTGAAAGGAGATTAATATGGATGAGAGATATATAATATATATTGATACTGGTGGCACATTTTCAGATTCTGTAATTGTGAAGCCTGATGGGAACTATGTAAGAGGAAAATCTCCTACAACACCTGGCCGCCTTCAGGAATGCTTCTTTAAATGTATAGAGGCTGCTGCTGAAAAGATGGGTTTATCTTTAAAGGAGGTTCTTTCTAAAACAGCAGTTGTGGGCTATGGAACAACTGAAGGAACAAATATAGTAGTAAGTGGAATAGGGGGGCCTAAGTTAGGATTCATAACTACAAAAGGTAGCGAGGATAGAACATTAATAATGAGATTAAGGGCAGCAGGGTTAAACCGAGTAGAATCCTTTCACCAGGCAACTGCTGACAAACCAAAGCCTCTTATTCCAAAGAGGTTGATTAGAGGGGTAACAGAACGGGTTGACTCTTTTGGTGAAGTAGTAATACCATTGATTGAAGAAGAGGCAAGATCAGCTGTAAAAGAACTGCTTGAAGAAGGAGTAGAAGGTATAGCAGTTGGTTTTCTATGGTCTGTTATAAATCCAATTCATGAAAGAAGGGTTAAAGAGATAATTAAGGAAATAGCTCCGGATATTCCTGTCTCTATATCTTCAGATGTTGCTCCTGTTATAAGGGAATATCCAAGGTATATGAGTACTATAATAGATCTATATATTGGAAAAGCATTAAGAGAACTTTTGGAAGACATTAAGGAGGGGCTTAGTGCTAATGGCTATAATAACCCTCTGCTTGTAATGCAAGCTGCTGGAGGATTGGCAAGGGCTGAGGTTGTAAAGCCGGTTACAACACTACATTCAGGCCCTGTTGGTGGATTGACAGGAGTTGATTTTCTGAAAAAGCTATATGGTTATAAGAATGCAATGGGTAGTGATGTTGGAGGAACAAGCTTTGATATTACAATATCTCCGGAAACAGGAGTTGAGATGTTAAGAGAACCTATAGTTGGAAGATTCGAAATATGTAATCCTATGTGTGAGATAATAACTATAGGTGCTGGAGGAGGAACAGTAGCATATGTTGATAAAGCTACAAAATTATTAATGGTTGGTCCTAAAAGTGCAGGAGCCTCTCCAGGACCTGTATGTTATGGTCTTGGTGGAACAGAGCCAACAGTTACTGATGCAGATGTTGTTATGAACCGAATAGATCCTGATTACTTTTTAGGTGGTAAAATAAAATTGGATAGAGAGAGTGCAGTAAAAGCTATAAAGGAGAAGATAGCAGAACCTTTAGGAATGGATGTAATGGATGCCGCGGAGGGAATATGCAAGATAATAGATGGAAATATGCAGGCTATTTTAAAAACAACAGTTGCCACGAAGGGGATAGACCCTCATAATTTTATAATGTTCGCATTTGGAGGAGCTGGTGGTGCTCATTGTGCAGGTTATACTTCAAACTTAGGATTTCCAAAGGTTATTATACCACCCTATGCTGCTACCTTTTCTGCATTCGGTGCAGCAACTGCTGATATTTTACATAGGTATGAAGCATCCCCATTTATTCTTATACCAAATATCCCCTATGATCCTGTAACGTTAAGATATAAACTTGACGAATTGAAATCACTCGATAATATCCCATCTTGGGTTCCAGAAAGATTTAATAATATGTATGAGGAACTTGAGAGAAGAGCGGATAAAGATATGATGGACGAAGGTTTTGGCAAAGAGAATGTAACTAAAAGGTATGAAATGTTAGCAAGATATGGAGGGCAGCTCTGGGAGTTAAGATGTGCAATACCTGTTAATAAGATAAAGGATATTGAAGATTTAAGGAAGATTATAAAGGCATTTGAAGAAGAATATTTCAGAATGTATACAAAGGAAGCTATGTCTCCAAGAGGAGGTATAGAAATAGTATCTATCATTGTAGAAGCAAGAGCAGAGAAGATTAAGCCTATATTGACAAAGAAAGAGTTTGTAAGCAAAATTCCACCAAAAGATTCTATAAAGGGAGAAAGGGAAGTATATTTTGATGGAAGATGGGTAAATACAAAAATATATGAGATGGATAAACTTAATGTTGGTAATATAATAGAAGGGATTGCAATAATAGAAGGGTATGATACAACCATTGTGATTCCAAAAGATAGGAAGGTTACAGTAGACGAGTATCTAAATATGGTGATGGAATATAGATAGAGAGTTAAAGAATTCTTTTATGTCCGTTAAGATTATAATAAGTAGTTTTTTAATCTTTTGATATAATCAGAATGAACTGAGATTAAGAGTGTATTTCTTATACTTTAGGGTATCGAAATCCTGCTTCTCTTCTGAAGAAGTAGTATAAAAATGTGTTAAAAAATAAATATAATAATATATTTTCTCTCGGATTACTCTAAATTTTATAATACTCTTCGTATATATAATAAAAAATTATTTGACTTTAAAAAATAATATCATATAATAATTTATAAAATAGAAATAATAGAATAAATTATATATTAAATAAAGATATTAGGGAGGTAAATATGAAAAGGGTGTTATTAATATTCTTCATTATATATCTATGTTTTAATATCTCATATGCAAAAGAGATAAAGCCTGGTATTGTGATAACAAAGGATAATTACAAGAATTATATAAAAGAATTAGAAGAACTTATGCCATCTTCTCTTTTTAAACTTACTATAAAACAGCTCAAAAATGGCTGGATAAGTATGCCTGTGATATCTCCTAAGAAGCCTATCCCCAAAAGTGGGATTACAGATTGGGCTAAAAAGAATGAAGGAATTTGTAAATTGGGGCCCGGTGGTAAACTATTAAACTGGGTTGCTGGTCCTCCCTTCCCGGGACCCAAACAGGGAATTGAACTCGCATGGGATTATCAGCTAAACCAGTACTATGAACAGACACAATTTGACTATAACTTTGACCTCTATAATAAAAATGGTTCATTAGAAAGAACCATAGGAAGTCATGTATGGGTTATGGTGTTTTCTGGAAGGATGGCACTTCCACCAATACCCCAGATATATCCGGACTTACCTCCAGAAAATCAGATATGGGTTAAGCAAAACCTGAGAATTACCTTTCCCTTTGATGCAAAGGATTTTATGATTGTAAGAACAAGGTATATGAATGTTAGTAAGGATGATGATGCATGGGCTTATATTCCAACCATAAGGAGAATAAGAAGGTTTACAGGAGCTGATCTACAGGATCCGATAATGGGAACAGACCAGACAAATGATGATCTTAATACATGGTCTCAGAAGCTTAACCCTAAGATAATGGAGTTTAAGTTATTGGGGAGAAAAGAATTTCTTATGCCAGTATACCCTGATAGCAACTCAGTTGCTAAAAATGAGTATGAAAAGGGTAAAAGAGGAGGAGCTCTTCAGACTGAATGGGTTAAAAGAAAAGATTGGGTTCTACAGGTAGATATGAAGGATACATCTTATATGTATAGTAGAAGGGTTATATATTTTGATGGTGAAATTGGGGATTTTAGAGCAAATTATGAAGATATGTATGATCAGAGAGGAAGACTCTGGAGATCCTATATTATTACATGGGCACGTAGATTTGTAGCAAGATATACAATGATAATAGATCATCAAACAGGACATTATACTGCCGCTATTCTAACCAATCAGAAGATGGATGATCCAAACATGAGCCCCGAAGATTTTGTATTGAGAAAGATTATAAGAAGGATGCGCTAAATATAGAAAATTTAAAGAGTATAAAATTAAGAATTATGGTATAATAATGAAAAGGGAGAATATAATGATTTTAGAGGGGAATAACTTACTAAAGCAGGATTTAGTGTTTTGGTAGTAGGAAGGTTTCTATTATTGATGGAGGGATTGTTACAAGATAATTTAGATATAATAATACAGAAAAGATAATATAATATAATGAAAGAAATTACCTCAAGGGAGTTTATAATATATTCTATATTTGATACCCCATTCGGATTTTGTGGATTGGTTTCAAGCAATAGAGGGTTATTAAGAGTAATACTGGGTAAGAGATCCCAAAAATCTCTCATATATTCTATTAAATCGGAATATCCCTATTCACTATATTCTGAGTTAATAGAATACCAGGAGATTATAGAGAAATATTTTAATGGTGAAAGAATAACCTTTGACATCCCTTTAGATATTGAGAAAGCCACACAATTCCAGAGGAGAGTGTGGGAAATAACTAAGTCTATCCCTTATGGAGAGGTAAGGACATATAAATGGGTTTCTTTGAGAATGGGTATAGAAAATGGATTTAGAGCTGTAGGTAAGGCATTAGCTTCAAATCCTATCCCTATCATTATACCCTGCCACAGAGTAGTAAGAAAGGATGGGAAACTTGGAGGATATTCCCAAGGAATAAATCTAAAAGCTGAACTACTTAAATTAGAAGGATCAATCTGATTTTATAAATTCATCTAAAACAGCCTTAAAAAGCTTAAGCCCATCCTCTGGAATTATTACAGAGGACCTCCCATTACTTAGCTCTGTGATCCTGAGATATCTACCCTGTGGATTTTCCATTAAGTCAAAAAAGAATCTCTTCTTTTCTATTTTTAATTCTCTACTTAAAATTCTTGGGTCCACTTATTCACTCCTTATAATATATTTATATTATAACATCATAAAATTTAATTTAATTAATTTTTTACAATTGATGAAAGTTTTACAATTTTGATCCCCTTTTCTCTAAACTTAGGTATCATTTCTTTAAGAGCCTTAACAGTATTTGGATAGGGATGTCCTATACCTATAGCTTTCCCTTTCTTTAATGAAATATTACACAATTTCTCAAGTTCATTCTTTATCGCCTCTATATTTCTATTATTATCTAAGAATATATCTCTTCTTTCAACAGGAAGTCCTAATTCTCGAGCTATCTTATATCCTACACTCTTTTTAGATGTCAAGCTATCAATAAAGAACAATCCCCTGTGTTTTAAGATATTTATTACTATCTTCATCCTCTCATAATTCTCTGTAAATTTAGAACCCATATGGTTATTCACACCTATAATATATGGAATAGCAGATAGATTTTTCTCTGTCTGTTCTATAAGCTCTTTTTCATCCATATCAATAGTAAGGATACCATTTCCAGGATTCTTCTTTGGATAATCATAAGGTTCCATAGGAAGATGGAGAATTATCTCTTTGTTACCGGCATGAGCCTCTTTTGCTACTTTTAAGGAAAATGGCTGGAAGGGAAGAATGGATAAAGTTATAGGAACATCCATATCAATAATCTCTTTTACTTCCTTTTTATTGTTGAATCCTATATCGTCTATTATTATTGCTAGCCTCCCTTTATATATTTTTTTAATAGCTCTATCTTTAACATCCTCTCTTCCAGGAGATTGGTAATCTTCTATATTCATAGAAAAGGATAGAATAATAAAGAGAGCAACAAAGATAGATACCCATATTTTTACCCTCATCCTGAGCTATTTTTTAGTAGATTTTCTAAATATATTCCAGCTTTTTAATAATTCCAGAGCTCTCTCAAGTTGGATATCTTTACCCTCTTCTATCCTTTTGCTCTCTTTCTCTTTTACCTCTTCTTTTCTTCTTTTTAACATTATATCTACATGACTCTCTAAATCTTTTTCTCTTAATGCCATTCTTTCTTCTATAGAGTCGTTCTTTACTATAATATCAGGGATTATTCCCTTCCCATGTATAGATCTTCCGGATGGAGTATAATATTTAGCTGTAGTAAGTCTTAGTCCCGATCCATCTGATAAGGGAATTATTGTCTGTACTGAGCCTTTACCAAAGGTTGGAGTCCCAAGGATTACTCCCCTTCCATAATCTTGAAGTGCTCCTGCTACAATCTCTGATGCGCTTGCGCTTCCAGAATTTACTAAAACAATCATAGGAATATCCAATATTTTCAATCCGCCTTTATGGGCATAAAACTTCATTTTTTGATTCTCCTTCCTACCATCAGTATATACTATTAAACCAGAGTCTATAAATCTATCTGTTACCTTAATTGCCTGATCTAATAATCCTCCAGGATCGTTTCTTAAATCAAGTATAATCCCTTTTAATTCTTTACTATTCTTCCTAAGCTTATTAATAGCCTCATCCAATAGGTCTGCTGTATTCTCCTGAAATTGAATTATTTTAATATAGGCATAGTTATTATCTAACAACTTATACTTAACACTCTTTATTTTAATTATTGCTCTTGTTATAACAAAATCCTTTGGCTCTTTTAATCCCTTTCTAATTATGGTTAAAGTTACCTTTGTACCTTTAGGCCCTCTTATCTTCTTAACTGCCTCTGTTATACTTATATTTCTTGCCGATTTTCCATCAATAGCTATTATCTTATCACCGGCTTTTATCCCTGCATTAAAAGCTGGGGTCCCTTCTATAGGAGATATAACAGTTAGTAGACCATCTTTTATAGTTATTTCAATACCTACTCCCCCAAACTCTCCCTTTGTTTCAATTTCCATCTCTTTAAAGAGATCAGGAGTCATAAATGAGGAATGAGGATCAAGGGTTTCAACCATCCCTTTTACCCCACCATATATAAGCTCTTTAGTATCAACAGGTTCAACATAGTTTTTTTCTATTATTGTCAGAGCATCACTAAATATCTTAAGACTTTCGTAAGAGTTGCTTTCTGATAGAGCAGATACCTGGTGAATTAATATGCCTCCGATAATAATACCAGTAATAAATGTTATAAACGAAATAACAGTTGTTTTGTATATTTTTTTCATAATTTTTATCCTCCTAATAGGCATTTTTACTTAAGATCCCCTTCCATAATGTAAGGAAAAGTATCTTTATATCAAAATATATTGACCAATTTTCTATGTAGTAGATATCATGTTCTATCCTTTTTTCTAAAGATGTATTACCCCTATATCCATTAACCTGAGCCCATCCAGTCATTCCAGCCTTCACCTTATGTCTCAGCATATATTTAGGTATAGATTTCTTGAATTCTTCAATAAGTACAGGTCTTTCTGGCCTTGGCCCAACAAGACTCATTTCTCCTTTTAAAACATTGAATAGTTGAGGAAGTTCATCAAGGCTTGTCCTTCTTAAAAACTTTCCAAATTTAGTTCTTCTTGGATCATCTATAGAAGCCCATGTAGCTCCTGTTTTATCTTCTGCATCCACTTTCATGGACCGGAATTTAAGTATATTAAATGTCCTTCCATCAAGTCCCATTCTCTCTTGTTTATACAGAATAGGCCCTTTAGATGTCAACTTTATTATTATTGCAATAAGTAGCATTATTGGAAAAAATATAATAATTGCAATAACTGATATCGTAATATCCAAAGCTCTCTTCATTATAGTATTCCATCCATAGAGCGGGGAATCTCTTAAGGTTACAATAGGTAATCCGTCAAGTTCTTCAACCCCTCCTCTTAATGTAATATACTGGGTTATATCAGGGATAAATTTTATATCTACCAGTTCATCGTTTATATATTGTAATATCCTTTCCAATCTTTCATGGGCATAAAGTGGCAAAGCAATAAGCACTATATTAACCTTTTCCCTTCTAATTATATTTTGTATATCTTCATAGACTCCTATTACTTTAATTCCTTCTATTGTTGTATTAACTTTTTTAGAATCTTTTGCCAAGAATCCAACGAGCTTAAGTCCCAATCCAGGATGTTCTTTTATCTTTCTCACAGCTTCTTGACCTAATCTACCAGCTCCAACCACCAATACATGTTTAAGATTGTAACCCTTTTCTCTAATATATTGCAACAATTGTCTAAAAGCTATTCTGGATAGGGTTAAAAGTAATATACTAATCCCCCAGAAGTACATAAACACAATACGAGAATATTTATATTCCTTTGTAAAATATGTTACCGATATAAATATAAGAATTGCTAATGCAGAAGCTTCAAATAAAAGAAATATCTCTCTTAATCTTGATGATATTTGATTTAATTTATAAAGACCAAGATATTTAAAAACAATTCCCCATATTATCACTACATATATAAGTAAGAACAAATATTCATTAAATGGAGGAATACCCTTCCAAACAGGAATAATAGGAACATAAAATCTTAAATAATATGATAAAATCCAGGATATGGAGATTACTACGAGATCCAATATAAGTAGTAAATTCTCAAATATCTGGTTATATTTTTTTACCATATTCTACCTCGATAAACTCTTTAATCCTATTTTTAAATATAGTCTTATCAAATCTTAATGCATTATTTCTTATATCTTCTTTATTAAAACATTCTGATATAGATTCAAAATATTCTATTGCCTTAATAAGAGAGTCAGAGGTATCCTCATTAAAGAATATGCCACTATATGAAGAATAATCCTTCATACTTATATAGGGAGGGTATATACCCCTCACATTCTCTAAAGCTCCTCCTTTCCCATAAGCAATAACAGGTTTCCCTACTGCTTGAGCTTCAAGCAAGACTATTCCGAAATCTTCTTCTCCCGGGAATATCAATCCTTTACACCCTCTATAATAATTAAGTAATTCATAATCATCCACCCATCCTAAAAATTCTATATTAGATTTTGCAATAAATTTCAATCTTTTTTTTTCTGGTCCTTCCCCTATAATTTTTAAGGGATATTCGAGCCTATTAAAAGCTTCTATTGCTATATCTAACCTCTTATAGGGAGATAACGCAGATACTATTAGATAATAATCTGATGAATTATTACCTGGTTTGAAAAATGAACAGTCTACAGGAGGATATATTACCTCTGCTTTCCTATTGTATATTCTCTTTATTCTTTCAGCCACATTCTTGGAAATTCCTATAAATTTATTAACTCTATTAGCAGATATTATATCCCATATTCTCAGATAATTGGAGAATATAGGGATCAATATTCTTGATAATGGATTTAAGTTACTTGGGAAATATGTATAATACATATCCCATATATACCTCATAGGGGTATAACAATAACATATATGAAGAGCATACTTTGGGGGTATAACACCCTTTGCTACACAGTGACTGCTACTTATAATTAAATTATAATCTCTTAGATCAAATTGCTCAATAGCAGTTGGGAATAATGGAAGATAATATCTATAAAAATTTTCAATAAAGGGAAATTTTTGAAGAAATGAACTCTTTATATTCATGCTTTCAATCTTTTCTGATAGTTTCCCCTTTATGTAAAAGAGTGTATATATATCAGCATCTGGGAATAGTTCACAGAATATCTCAAGGCATTTCTCTCCCCCTCTCATTCCTGTCAACCAGTCATGTATTATAGCAACTCTCAAATATTTAATACCTCCCTATAAACCATTAATGTTTCCTCCGCTGTCTTCTCCCACGAAAAAATTTTCGCTCTTTTTCTCCCTTTTTCTTTAAGATCTTCATATAACCCTCTATTCCCCAATATATTAATTATATTTTCTGCTATTTGGTCTATATTATATGGATCAAAATACAATCCAGCGTCACCCAAAACCTCTGGAAGGGAAGAATTAATGGAAGACAATACTGGGATACCACATGCCATTGCTTCCAATGGAGGAAACCCAAATCCTTCGTATAATGATGGAAATATAAGGGCTATTGCTCCATTATATAGAATAATAAGTTCCTCTTTTTTAAGATATTTTATTAGAAATATCCTATCTCTCATTCCCTTTATAGCTTTCCTTGTATTTTCTGAATCGTCTCCACATATTATAAGAGAACAATCTATTTTGTCCTTAATCAAAGAAAAGGCTTTTATAAGGGATATAACGTTCTTATGAAGTTTTGGTCCTGTGACACATAATAGATATTTAGATGGCAATCCCTTGTCCATTAAGAATTTGTTAATAATCTTCTTTTCTTCTATTGGATGAAAATCATTATCAACACCATTATATATAACCTTTATCTTATTATCATTTATGTAAAAATGTCTTATAAGGTCCATTTTAGTGTTATTAGAAACTGTAATAATCTTTTTAGCCCTTCTACAGGCATTAGAAATCATATATTTTGCATAATAGAAATGAAATATGCTCTTTGGAAATAATAAGTGTATAATGTCATGCACTGTAACAATAGAATCACATTGAATAGAGAGAGGCAATACATAATGGGGAGTATGAAACAGATTGAGTTTCAATTTATAAGATTTTATAGATAGATTGATGTGTTCCATTATAGAATACTTATCTGAATGTTCTACAATCTTATTCACATTTTCATTGTTAAATTCAAAATCCCTATGGTCATCTTCAGCAAAGAATAAAAAGTATTCATTCTCTCTATCTATTTCTAATATATTTTTTAATAAATTATATATGTATGTCCCTATTCCAGAGTCTCTTATCTTCCTTACATCAATCCCTATTCTCATATTAATAATCTTTCATATAAAGAGATTGTTTCCTTTGTTGATTCTTTCCAGTTAAATAGTTCCGCTCTTTTTAATCCCCTTTCTTTTAATTCTTCCTTCAGTCCCACATTCTCTATTACCTTTAATATAGAAGATGCAATATCATCTATATCCTCAGGATCAAAGAGTAAAGCTCCATTTCCTGTTATTTCTGGTATTGAAGATCTATTAGATGCAACCACGGGGATCCCTGATGCCATAGCCTCAACTACTGGGAGTCCAAATCCTTCGTATAGTGATGGATATACAAATATATCCCCTGAATTATACAATAATGGAAACTCATCTTTTGACACATATCCTGTAAATATTATATCATTGTTAAGCCTCAAATCATCAATTATTTTAAATATGTTTTTATAAAGCCACCCTAATTTACCAGCTATAACTAGCTTATGATCTATTTTCTTTTTTAATATATCAAAAGCTTTTATAAGACTCACAAGATTCTTTCTTGGTTCTATAGTGCCAACGTACAATATAAATTTCTCTGGTAGATTATATCTATTTTTAAAATTATTGATTAAGTCAATGTCTCTTATAGGTAAAAATCTATTATCAACCCCATCATAAATAACGGCTATCCTTTCAGCCGGGATGTCAAATATCTCCATAATATCCTTCTTTGTGTTTATTGAAGGTGATATAATCATATCACCTCTTTTAACAGCAATCTTCATTAATAATCTTATATAATATCCAAATTTTGATGGGAACATAGAAGGATATTTAAAGGCTATAAGGTCATGTATAGTTACTATATTCTTAAATCCTAATTTAATATATGGTATGAGAAATGCAGGAGCATGGAATATATCTATATTCTCTCTGATTAATTTTATTGGTAAATACAGATTCTCCCATATATCTCCAATCGGGTGATTTTCAATAGATACCGATACCCTTCTAATTGAAAAATTTTCAGGAATAGCTTCTAAAGCTATATCATTACAAACAAATATAAGATATTCATTTTTTTTATCAACCTCTATAAGATTTTTTATAAGATTATATGTATACGCTGATATTCCTGTCCCAAATTCATTTATAGCCCTTGCATCAATAGCTATTCTCATTTATGACACTCTTATATAGATCAAGAGTATTATACGCTGTTTTCTCCCATGAGAACATGGATGCTCTTTTTATACCCTTATCTATCAATCTTTTTTTTAATTCATCATTATTTAAAAGATTTAGCATTGCGTCCTTAAGCTCATGAATATTATCAGGATCAATGACTATTCCACTATCACCTATTATCTCAGGAATTGATGACCTGTTGGATGCAATTACAGGGATACCACATGCCATTGCTTCCAACACTGGCAATCCAAATCCTTCATAAAAAGAAGGGAATACAAATAAGTCTGAAGCATTATATATATAAGGAAGATCATATTCTGGTACATATCCTGTAAACATTACACTTTTCCTGAGATTTAGACTATCTATAGCATCAAATATATTCTTATATCCCCATCCTTTACTACCAACAACAACAAGTTTGTGTTCTATTTTACTCCTTATAAGAGAAAAGGATTTGATCAGGGATAATATATTTTTTCTTGGTTCAATAGAACCAACAAAAAGTATAAACTTATCAGGTAGACTATATCTATCTTTTATTTTTAACACCTTTACTCTGTCATTAATTGGTTTAAATATATTGTCAACTCCTTCATATATGACTTCTATCTTATCTTCATTGACACCAAGGATATTTATGATATCTCTTTTTGTGCTTCTTGATACCGCTATTATCTTATCAACCTTATTTATATTAGATGGGAGAAATCTTTTAAAATATCTGCCTCCAAAAAGTTCTGTATTTTCTGGGTACTTCATGAAATATAGGTCGTGTATAGTTATTATAATCTTGCCTTCTTTTTTAGGAGGAATTATAAAATTTGTAGAGTGAAAGATATCAAATTTTCCGGTCAATAGGTCAATAGGAGGAAATTTTAAATAGCCCCATGACAGCATTAAGATCTTTCCAGGAATTCTGAATCTTTTGATTTTAAAATTTTGGTATTTAATATTGGCATTAAATGAACCTTTAAATGAATTCAAAAATATACTGTATTCATTCACGGAGTCTATATTCCCGAGCCATTTAATAAGATTATATACATAGTTTCCAACCCCTGTTTTCTCTTTTAAGATAGGCGATCCATCTATACCTATTTTCATACCATCACCAATCTTTCTAACACCCTATCCCATGTTATATCTTTGATAGAATTATAAGCATATTCACCCATACTATATACAAGTTTATCATTGTCAAATAAGATATTTAAGTTTTCTGCAATTGATACAGGATCGGGTTCAGAAATGAAGCCATTTATTCCGTGTTTTACAAACTCAAGGGGAGCTCCACTATCCTTAAGTGTTATAACAGGTTTTTTAAATTTCATTCCCTCTATAGTTATAAATCCATAATCTTCATTATATGGTCCAAAAAATACACCTCTGCATCTGGAATAATATTCAGATAATTTATTATTATCCAGATACCCCAATAAAAAGACTCTGTCTTTTAATCCTTCTTTTTCAATGATTGAGTTAAGATAATCTCTATCTTCCCCCTCACCTGATATATAACATTTTGCATCCTTATTTTTAACAAACTTAAAGGCTCTAATTAAGAGGTCATACCTTTTAAGCCTTGTCAGCCTGGAGGTTGAGAATATGTAATCTTCATATCCCCTGCATATATAATTAAGTTCATCCCTTGGAGGTGGATATAAAATCTCTGAATCTATATTACCCCACTTTTTCAGTCTATTAGCAACATTATTGGATATAGAATATACTTTTTTGATATTATTCTTGATAAGGTAACCATCTATGGAATGATATATTACCCTTCTTATACTCTCTTTTAATCTATCTTTATAATTAGAAAGATTTCTATACATAATATCCCAGAGGTCATAATATTCCCTTATTCTATGTGTGAGCCATAATATATGAATTGGATGTTTTATTGCATAGCTTGGAAACTTTAGTGATATTATCTGATCTATTTTTTTCCCATCTCCACCAATGCTCATATCAATCAGTCTATTAGCTAAATATCCCCTGATATATCTACCAAATCTATTCTTAGGTGTATACATAAGATCAGATTCGTATCCATATTCTAATAGTTTTTTTGTAAGGTTTTCTGCAAGTATCTCATTACCACCATAAACAAAGGGGTCTTTGGATGTAACCACGCATATACGTTTTTTATTCAATGATTCTTTCAATAGCATATATTGGCTTATTAAGAGATTCATGATAATTCCTTATCTGAATCTCAGCCAAAAGTCCTATTGTTATAAATTGAATTCCCATAAATGTTAAAAGAAGGGAGAAGAATAACATCGGACGGCCACCTATTGGAACGAGAAGAATAAATCTTATAAATGAAAGATATATCCATATACCTATACCTATTATAGAAAACAAAAATCCTATTAATCCAAAGAATTGAATGGGCCGGGTTGAATAACTGAGAAGAAATTTTACCGTAATTAGATCTAATATAACCCTTACTGTTCTTGACAATCCATATTTTGATCTTCCGTATTTTCTGGCTCTGTGATTAACTTCTACCTCTGTTATCTTAACACCCATCCAGCTCACAATAGCAGGAATGAATCTATGCATCTCTCCGTATAATTTTATATTTTTAACAATATCCTTTTTAAAAGCCTTTAGCGTACACCCATAATCATGAAGTTTTACCTTTGTGACAAGAGAAATTAATCTATTTGCTAATATTGATGGAAGTCTCCTCTTTAAAAATGGATCTTTTCTCCTTTTCCTCCATCCACATACAATATCATAACCCTTATCAATTTTCTGTATTAACTTAGGTATATCCATAGGGTCATTCTGAAGGTCACCATCCATTGTAACTATTATATCCCCTTTTGCATGGTCAAAACCTGCGGAAAGAGCTGCTGTCTGCCCAAAATTTCTTCTAAATTTTATAACCTTTATCCTATTATCAGTTTTCTTTAACTCTAAAAGTATAGTAAAACTTCTATCTATACTACCATCATCAATAAATATAATCTCGTACTCTATACCCTCTAATGCCCTCTTGAGCTCTTTATAGAGAATATTTATATTATCCTCTTCGTTTAATATAGGAATAACAACAGATACTTTACTCACGCCTCTCTCAAAAACTTCGTAGCAAGCTCTGGAGGAGTTGGATTTGTAAAAAATCCTGTCCCCCATTCAAAACCGGCTATCTTCATCAATTTTGGAATTACCTCTATATGCCAGTGATACTCCATATTATAGTCACCATCTATTCTATTTTTCCATATCGGAGCTGTATGAAGTATCAGGCTGAATGATGGGTCATCTAAAACCTTCTTGATCTTTGTCATATAGATCTTAAGGGATTCTGCAAGAGCATCTATATTTTCATCATCTATATTACCAAAGTCTGCAAGATGCCTCTTCTGCATTATCCATGCCTCAAATGGAAACCTTGAAGCAAATGGAGAAAATGTTATAAAGCCTTCATTTTCATATATTATTCTTTTCTCCACTTTTATTTCTTCTTTAACGATATCACAGAATACGCATCTCTCTTTATAATTAAAATAAGAAACAGCCCCTTGAATCTCTTCTTCAACACCTTTAGGTATCACTGGAAGGGCCACTATATGAGAATGTGGATGAAGAAGGATACTTGATGCTTCTCCATAATTCTTAACAACTACTATCTGTCTTATTCTTATATCCTTTCTCAAGTCTAAATGCCTTTTTTTATAAACCTTTATTACCCTCTTTATCTGTTCCCTATCCATTATTGTCCAGTCTATATGGGATGGATCTTCTATAACCAATTCATGCGCTCCTACCCCATTCATCTTATCATATATTCCTGCTGCCCTTCTATCCAGTTTTCCTTCAATGAATATAGGAGACTTATCAGGAATTACCCTGACTAACCATTTATTCTCTTTCTTAACAGAATATATCTCCGGCAGATCTTCATTTTCTTTTCCGGGACAGAATGGACATCTATCCTTATCTCTTATAATTTCTTCTTCTATATTAAAATCTGACGGCTCTTTAATATTTTCTGTGGATATTACAACCCATCTCTGATGGATCTGATCCCTTCTCAACTCTCTCATAAATTTCTCCTTTAATATATTATAATATTTTCTCAGATTCCAGTGAAAAGTCAACATCGGATTTATGTCCTGACCTTTATATCTCTATTTATTTCTGTATATATTATCAAAAATAGATGCTATCCTCTTTAAAGGAATATCTTGCCTGCATGTTGGCAGACAGGCGCTTGAGTATTTCCGCTATTCATATTAAAATATCCTTGACTTAAAAATTCAATTTGTTATAATTTTTTCACCTTTAAATTTTAACTCTAATAAAGAAAGGAGTAATTATATAAATGGAGGCATTTGAGAAATTTGTTTTAACAAATAAAGTAGCTATTGTTACTGGGAGCTCGCGTGGTATAGGAAAAGCTATAGCTTTAGGCTTTGCAAAGGCAGGAGCAGATGTAGTAGTTCTCAGTCGTCATTTCTCCGAAGTAGAAGTAACTGCAAAGGAGATAGAACAATTGGGAAGGAAAAGTTTACCTCTTCAGGTTGATGTTAGTAAGAAAGAGGATGTGGGAAGAATGGTAGAAAAAAGTATGGAAAAATTTGGCAAGATTGATATTTTGGTAAATAATGCTGGTACTAATATCTCCAAGAAAGCAGAAAATTATACTGAAGAGGAATGGGACTATATTATTAGTGTTAATTTAAAAGGGGTGTTTCTTTGTTCTCAAGCAGTTGGGAAAGTTATGATTAAACAGAAGAGTGGAAAGATTATTAATATTGCATCTATTATGGGAAAAACTGCTCGGGTTGGATTGGCACCTTATGCTGCTACCAAAGGGGCTGTAATTGGACTTACACAAGCCTTAGCAGTTGACTGGGCAAGACATAACATACATGTTAATGCCATTGGCCCTGGATGGGTAAATACTGCTTTGAGTGCACCCATACGGCAGAATGAAAAGCTTTATCAAGATAGAATTAATAATATCCTTTTTAAAAGATTTGGTGAACCAGAAGAAATGGTAGGAATAGCACTATTCCTTGCCTCTGAGAGTTCAAGCTATGTAACAGGACAGACATTCTTTATAGATGGTGGATGGTTATCTCTTTAAATAAATATTAAAAGGGAGATTTATATTAATTTAGTTTACCTCCCTTTATAAATTAAGATTAATGAAGAAAAGAATAATATTTATCTCTATAATTTTACTACTTTCATTTCAATATTCTTTTTCAGGGGATTTTAAAATTATAACAGATAGAAGATATTTTCAGACTGTCCACAGACTTTTTACAAATGCAAAAAAATCGATAAAGGTAATAATGTTCAGTGCTAAATATTATGATAGATATCCAAATACACCCAGCAATATATTAATAAGAGACCTTATATCTGCTAAAAAGAGAGGGATCAAGGTAGAGATTATTCTTGAATATAGAGATAATAATGATAAGAATAGTAAAGAAAATAAGAAAACAGGAGAATTTCTTGCAAAAGAAGGAGTAAATGTTGTATATGATCCTTCCTTTGTTACAACGCATGCAAAGGTTGTAATAATAGATGGAGAAATAAGTATAATTGGTAGCACGAACTGGACTTATTACTCTTTAACCAATAATCATGAGGTCTCCATAATGGTAAGATCAAAAGAAGTAGGAGAGAGTCTTAATAGATACTTTGAAGAGATAAAAGAGAGTGGACATAGATGAATATTCCATTAATAAAGCCGTATATTGGAAGAGAGGAGATAGAATCTGTATCTAATGTATTAAAAAACGGGAGGATATGTGGAGATGGAAAATTTGGAAAGATGGTTGAATCTGAGATAAAAAAGCTTTGTGGTTCAAAATATTCTCTATTCACAACATCCTGCACTCATGCGTTGGAACTTGCGTTAATGACCCTTAATATCGGGACAGGTGATGAGGTTATTCTTCCAAGCTTCACATTTGTATCATGTGCAAATGCGGTTATACTCCAGGGAGCAAAACCTGTTTTTGCAGAGATCGATCCTGATACATTTAATATAAATCCAGATGATATAAATAGGGTAATTACAGACAGAACAAAGGTTATTATGCCGGTTCATTATGGAGGGGTTGCATGTAGAATGGATGAAATTGTAGAGATTGCAAAGAAAAAGGATATATACATTATAGAAGACGCAGCCCAGGCTATTGGTTCTAAGTATAAGGGAAAATATCTGGGTACAATAGGGAATATAGGATGTTATAGCTTTCACGAGACAAAGAATATAACCTGTGGTGAAGGTGGAGCACTTGTGACAGATAGTGAAGATATATGGAAAAAAGGAGAAATAATGAGGGAGAAAGGAACAAACAGGGCAGCATTCTTTAGGGGAGAGGTGGATAAATATAGATGGATTGATAGAGGAAGTAGCTATATAAACTCTGATATATTAGGAGCAGTTCTTTATGAACAATTTAAAAAAATAGATGAAATAATGGAGAAAAGAAGAATTATATATGAATTTTATAAGAAATCCTTTATTGAGTTATCTGAAGAAGAGAAGGTGTATTTTCAAAAGATTCCAGATTTTTGTGAGCAAAACTATCATTTATTTGCTTTCAGAGTAAGGGATGAAAAAGAAAGGGATAGATGTTTAAAAGAATTAAGAGAAAGGGGAATAGGAGCCTCCTTTCATTTTATTCCTTTACACTCATCACCCTATGGTAAAAAATTGGGTTATAAAGAGGAAGATTTACCAATTACAGAAATGGTTAGCAGAACCCTAATAAGATTGCCAATATATCCTGATTTAAAGAGTAATGAAATGGAATATATTGTAGAATCTGTTATCGATATTCTAAAAAATTAATATAATAATTATTTCCTAACAGATACGATCCCCCCTCTTTGTAATTGCTGCAATGTTGATAATGAGAAAAGCTCTGGTCTTAAACCCACATCCATAGCAAGGACCGGAATCTGTGTTATTGTTGTATGGGCTGTTTGATAATTCATAAAATATCCTCCGGTAACAGCATATACATCGATTCCGTACTTTCTCTTATAGTATGGAGATGGAGAAAGTGCAAATAGTCCTGCATCCTTCCATAAATCCATCTTTCTATCATAAAGAACTATATAATCTACTTGCCAGACTTTTTTATCAATATAATTGACTCTTTTCCCATAACAATAGCGCGGGTCTTTTGAAATCTGTTCTACAATCCAACAGTCTCTAATCTCATACTCTTCATCAATAGGGAGAAGGTCACCTCTATTCCTTTTATATGGAATCCTCCTTTGGTGAGCCAGAGTTAAAATCTTCCCTTCGCCAATAAGCTTATAGTTGAATCTTGTTATCTTACCCTGAAATCCCCATGAATCATCCCATGTGTAATCTGTAGGAGCTCTTGTAGCGCATCTCTGAGAGGTGGGGAATCTTCTTATCCTTCTTATACTCGGTAGATATATCCACATATCATCCCATTTATCAGGATCTGTTACCCTTGTCCATAATACTGTTGTTCCGGATACATCCCTTGGATAATAGCTTATCCATAACTCATACTCTTCAATATGTTCTTTACCTTTAAAGAACGGTTTTGGTTTTAATGTAATCCTTCCTATAGGTTTAAGATAGTATTGTAACACCTCTGCTTCTATTTCGTTACCATATCTATCAATGACATATCTCTTTGTGGGTCTGCTACCATCCTCTGATCCCATAATATAATCATCTCCTCTCCATCTCCAGTAGAAATTCCACATTATTTTTAATCCTGCTTGAGGATCGGATGGATCAACATCTGGAAAGGGAATACCTGCCACATAGTTTATAAGTTCTCCCCTAGGGCCGAGCTTAACCCTCTTATAATATCTCTTCGTGGCCTCAGTGAATTGAGGAGGAACAGGAAGTGGCTTTGTTTCCCCGATTTTCATCTTATAAGTTCCATTTTTAATCCTTTCTAATATATATGGAGAACACATGCCCTCTATCTTCTTCCAGTTACTTGAATCGATTATATCACCAGGGTTCACATCAACTTTTGTCCGAATGGGTGGAGATAACTTTCTCAGTTTTCCAAGGTCTACCCCAAATTTATCAACAATCGCTAATGAATTTACAGGAATAGATATAAATATTAAAATTAAAATCTTTATTATTTTATCCATATTTGCCCCCAAATAACTTTAATAATGAATATTTTATGTATAAATAATTTATTTGTCAATAATAAATTTTAAGAAATTTGGAAATGTCTCTTTAAAAAAATTTTTTTATAAATATCCAAAAAGATTATTTTTCTTTTAAAAATTCCCATCTCAGAGATACTGAGAAATAGAAATGAACGTGATTTCTATTAAATTTTCTACTACTTTTAGGTAGTTGTTTCTTCTTTTTAAAGATGCTATATTATTAAAAAATTTCTATAATATTTGTAAAGGAGGGATTCCTAAAATGGATTGGGGAATGAAAAACCGTATATCAAAATTAATTCAATCCGACGGCCATTGTTTATTTCTACCTATAGATCATGGATACTTTCAAGGACCTACTACTAAATTAGAAAAGCCGGGTGAAACTATTAAACCCATTCTTCCTTATTGTGATGCCCTTTTTGTTACAAGAGGGGTATTACGTTCATCGGTAGATCCTGTAAATAGCAAACCAATCATTCTTAGAGTATCTGGTGGTACCAGTATAATCGGTAAGGATTTAGCTAATGAAGGAATAACAACTTCTATAAAGGATGCTACTCGTCTTAATGTAGCTGCTGTTGGCATTTCTATCTTTGTAGGTAGTAATTATGAACATGAATCATTATTAAATTTAGCTAAACTTGTTGATGAAGGAGAAGAGTATGGTATTCCGGTAATGGCTGTTACTGCTGTAGGTAAAGAATTAGGGAAACGTGACTCCCGCTACCTTGCTTTAAGTTGTAGGATTGCTGCTGAATTGGGAGCAAAGATAGTAAAAACTTACTGGTGTGAAGGATTTGAAAAAGTGGTGAATGGATGCCCAGTCCCGGTAGTCATGGCAGGAGGACCCAGATGTGATACTGAACTTGAAGTGTTTGAGTTTGTCTATGATGGCATGCAAAAGGGAGCTATAGGTGTAAATCTGGGAAGGAATGTCTGGCAGAACGAACATCCTGTGGCTATGATTAAGGCTTTACGTGCTATTATTCATGAAAATGCTAATGCGAAAGAAGCCTATGAGTTATTTAATGAAATCAAAAATAGCAAATCTTAATTGTTAAAGAACGTTATGCGTGTAGCAATGTATTATAACAATAAAGATATAAGATTAGAAGAAATGCCAATCCCTGAGATTGGTTCTGGAGAGTTATTGGTAAAAGTATTGGCAAGTGGTATTTGTGGTAGTGATGTAATGGAATGGTATAGAATTAGAAAGGCACCTCGAGTACTTGGGCATGAAATTACAGGAGAAATCGTTGCTGTAGGAAAGGATATAAAAAATTATAAAGTAGGGAATAGAGTTTTTGTTTCACATCATGTTCCTTGTAATACATGCCGTTATTGTCTAAATGGATATCATACCGTATGTGAAACTTTACATAACACCAATTTCGATCCCGGAGGCTTTGCTGAATATATACGGGTACCTCAAATTAATGTAGACCGTGGAATATTCCTATTACCTGATGAAATATCCTTTGAAGAAGGGGTATTTATTGAACCATTAGCCTGTGTAATTCGCGCACAAAGATTGTCAAATATCCAAATAGGACATAGTGTACTTATTATTGGAAGCGGTATCTCTGGGTTGCTGCATATAGTAGTAGCTCGTGCATTTGGGGCAAGCAGAATAATTGCAACAGATATCAATGAATATCGAATGAATAAAGCAGAAGAGTTTGGAGCAGATGCAGTAATATATGCTAAGGAAGATGTTCCTTCTCGTTTAATGGAATTCAATGAGAACAGACATGCAGATGTTGTTATCATCTGTACCGGAGCTGCTTCTGCCTTTGATCAGGCATTTAAATCTGTAGACAGAGGGGGAACGGTATTATTCTTTGCTCCAACAGAGCCTGGTATTAATATATCTATTCCGATTAATGATTTTTGGCGCAATGGTATAAAATTAATACCTTCCTATGGAGGCAGTCCACTTGATATAATCATGGCTATAGAGATGATTCGTACTCATAATATATCTTTAAAGAGAATGATTACCCATAGATTGGGACTTGAAGAAACAGGGTTGGGTTTTAAAATTGTTTCTGAAGCAAAGGAATCTATTAAAGTAATAATTGAACCACATAGATAATATTTATTGTAACTTTAAATAATTAGATAAATGGAAGTGGAAAGGTCCTGGTGGATCTCCTGGACTTCAAATCCAGAGGCGGGCATTATGACGCCCGTGGTGGGTTCGATTCCCATCCACTTCCGCCAATTATTTCTTAAGTATTCAGATGCTCTTTTATAAACTCAACTATCTTTGAAGTTGGTGTGCCGGATGTAAATACCTCTTTAACACCACACTCCTTAAGAAATGGAATATCTACAGGTGGAATAATTCCCCCAACAATTACCATTATGTTATCCGACTTCTTCTTTTTAAGCAATTTCATAACTTCTGGAACAACAGCGTCATGAGAACCTGATAGGAGGCTTATACCTATAACATCCACATACTCCTGGACAGCCATATTTACAATCTCTTCTGGAGTCCTGTAGAGACCGGTATAAATTACCTCCATTCCTGCATCCCTTAATGCTACAGCTACAACCCTTATACCCCTATCGTGACCATCAAGTCCTGGTTTTGCCAATAATACCCTTATTTTTCTTTTAGAAGATTGGCTTTTCTCTATATTCTCCATAGACCTCCTTTAATGCATCTGTTATTTCTCCTTCGGTCACATAAAGTTTTACTGCATCAAGTATAGGGTACATAAGATTATCACCCCTTATTGCTGTCTCCTTTATTTTATCAAGAGCTGCTCTAACTTTTTCTTTATCCCTTGAGGCTTTAAGTGCCCTTAATCTCTTTATCTTTTCCTCTTGAAAGGTTAAAGGCACCTTAAGTATTTCTATTCCCGGATCCTCTTCATCTACAAACTTGTTTACACCAACTATTACTCTTTTGCCACTCTCTACCTCTTTTTGATATTTTACCGATGATCTTGTAAATTCAGCCTGAAAATAACCATCTTCTGTAGCCTTAAGCACACCTTGGAGGATACTTCCCCCTCCCATATCCTCAAGTTTTTTTATTTCTTCCCATATCATTTCTTCCATATCCTTTGTAAGTCGTTCCACAAAGTATGAACCACCTAAAGGATCAACCACATCAGCTACACCTATTTCATGTTGAAGTATCTGTTGAGTCCTTACAGCTATTTTGGCAGCCTTTTCAGTTGGAAGAGCATAAACCTCATCAAAGGAGGTTGTATGCATTGATTGAATACCACCCAATACCCCTGATAATGCTTGGAAGCCCACTCTTGCTATGTTATTAAGTGGTTGCTGAGATGTTAATGCACTCCCCGCTGTTTGAGCTGCAAATCGAGCCTTCCACGACTCTGGATTCCTTGCCTTAAATTTCTCTTTCATAACCCTTGCCCATACATTTCTTCCAGCCCTAAACTTTGCTATTTCTTCAAAAAAATCGTACATTATATCGAAATAGAAACTTATCATTGGGGCAAATGTATCTATATCTATACCCTTTTGTAATACAGCCTCTGTTAAAGCCATAGCGTCAGCTATAGCAAATGCCATTTCTTGAACAGCAGTAGATCCAGCTTCCCTAAAATGTTGACCTGTTATGCTTGTTGCATTATATAATGGCAGATGTCTTACACAGAATTCAACTATATCAACAGCCATCTTAACAGAAGGTTCTGGAGGATATATATGTAATTTTGTTCCATTAAATACAGTAAAGGGGTCATTTCTTATTGTACCTCTAAGATCTTTTATATCTATCCCCTGCTTCTCCCTCGCTACAAGATACATAGCAAATATAGATAGATGATTTGTAACAAGTGTTACGCTTATATTCTTTGGGATACCATTAAAGGCTATATCCATATCTTCAAGTGAATCAACAGGGATCCCTTCTCTTCCAATTTCTCCTTTAGCCTTTGAATCATCAGAATCAACACCCATCTTTGTTGCTTGATCTTCTATATAGTTTATGCCGGTCTGCCCCGCCTTTATTAAATATTTATATCTTTCATTTGTTGCCTCCGGTGATCCAAAACCTGCTATCTGCCTTATTACCCAAAATCTTCCCCTATACATTGTAGGATGTATCCCTCTGGTAAAAGGATACTCTCCAGGTTCTCCAATATCTCTTTCATAGTCAATATCAACTATATCATCCGGGTTGTAAACCCTTTTTAACGGTATCCATGATAAAGTTTCAAAATTTTCTTTTCTTTCTTTGTACTTATCAGCCATTCATTCCTCCTAAAGATCAAGCTCTTTAGCTATAACAATATGTTGTATCTCTGATGTTCCTTCTGTTATTGTAAAAAGTCTTGCATCTCTGAAATATCTCTGGATCGGATACTCCATCATATACCCTGCTCCGGCAAATATCTGCATAGCTTCTGAGGTAACCCTCTGAACCATTTCACTAGAATATAATTTTGCAATAGATGCCTCCTTCATACATGGTCTTTTTTGATCATAAAGCCAAGCAGCATAAAATGTATATATTCTTGCAGTATCGATATCCATAGCCATCTTTGCAAGCTTAAACCTTATTGTTTGAAATTTGGATAGAGATGTCCCAAACTGTATCCTCTCCTTTGCATAACTTACTGTTGCATCAAAGGCTGCCTGAGCAACTCCAACAGATCTTGCACCATATCCTATGCGTCCACTCTGAAGATTCCCTAATATTACATCTATTCCACCCTCTCTACTTCCCAATAAAGTCTCCTTAGGGACTCTACAATCTTCAAAAAATATCTCTGCTGTATCTGCAGATTTATTTCCAAGTTTCTTTAACTTCCTCCTTGTTATACCTGGTGTGTCAGCATCCACTATAAAAAGGCTTATCCCTTTTGTCTTAAGAGATTTATCTGTATAAGCAGCAACGATTATGTAATCTCCAATATTTCCATTTGTTATGTAAAGCTTACTTCCATTTATTATATAATCATTCCTATCCTTTATTGCTCTTGTTTGAATAGCAGAGATATCTGAACCCGCATTCGGTTCACTAAGAGCAAATGCACCTATCTTCTTACCTGCAAGGGCTGGGGTTAAATATTTTTTCTTCTGTTCTTCTGTTCCTCTTGCAAATATAGGGTATGTTGCAAGAGACATCTGTACCATTATAGATGCTGCCATCCCTGCACATACTTTATTTATCTCTTCAAGAAATATACATTCAGCTATCTTATCTAAACCCGCACCACCATATTCCTCAGGATACCTTATTCCTATAAAACCATTCTCCCCTGCCTTTTTCATTAAATGTACTGGAAATTCTTCTTTTTCTTCATATTCATCTACTAAGGGTAACATCTCTCTTCTTGCAAACTCTCTTGCAGATTCTTTAAGCATTTCATGTTCTGGAGTGAAATCAAAATTCATTTAATCTACCTCCCTCTCAAAAAGCATAGCCATTCCAAGCCCACCACTTACACATAGTGTAGCAAGCCCAAATTTCGCATTTAATCTTTTCATTGTATAAAGAAGAGTAGTAATAATTCTCGTTCCAGTGGCTGCTGTTGGATGACCGAGTGCAATAGCTCCTCCATTAATATTCCTTTTTGATCTATCATATTTAAGTTCTCTCTCAACAGCTAAAACTTGGGCTGCAAAGGCTTCATTTAACTCTATCACATCTATATCCTCAATTTTCATATCTACCTTATTTAATAGTCTATTCACAGCTGGAACCGGGCCCAATCCCATCTCTTTTGGATCAACTCCCACAGATACAAAAGCTCCAATCTTTGCTAAAGGACTTATCCCAAGCTCCTTTGCCTTTTCCACGGTCATTAAGACAACAGCAGAAGCAGCATCTGTTATAGCAGAAGAATTACCTGCTGTTATAGTTCCATCCTTTCTGAATACCGGCGGTAACTTTGATAATTTCTCAATATTTGTATCTTCACGAGGATGTTCATCCCTTGTAACTATTTTTATCTCTTTTTTCTTCTTTACTTCCACAGGGATTATTTCTTCCTTGAAGCACTCATTATTTATAGCATCAACAGCTTTTTTATGACTCTCAAAGGCGTAAATATCCTGCTCTTCTCTCGATATATTATATTTCTGAGCAAGGAGTTCTACCGTTTCCCCCATAACCATCTCGGCAAGTGGGCATAAATACCCATCTCTATACATACTATCTATTAGCTCTCCACCTCCAAGCCTATATCCCCATCTGGCTCTGTCTAAAAGGTATGGGACCGTACTCATGCTTTCGGTACCACCTGCAATTACAACCTCTGCATCTTCAAGAAGTATTGCCTGTGCCCCAAGAGCCACAGTTTTAATTCCAGAAGCACATGCCTTATTTATCGTAAACGCAGGTTTTTCAACAGGTATACCAGAACGAACAAGTATCTGTCTTGCTATGTTTGGTCCATTTCCAGCAGGTCTCGCATTGCCAAATATTACTTCATCTACCATATACGGTTCAATATTTGCACGCCTCATTGATTCCTTTGTAACAATTATACCCAGATCAACAGCCCTTAATTTGCTAAATATACCACCAAAATTCCCTATTGGTGTCCTTACAGCTGAAGCAACGACTACTTCTTTCACTTTTTATCCCCCTTTGTATAGTCATAAAATCCTTTCCCTGTTTTCCTCCCATATCTTCCAGCCTTTACAAGCTCAACAAGACATCTGGGAGGTTTAAATTTATTACTTCTTAACTGCTCATATATAGCCTTTGTTCCCTTTAATGCCATATCAAGTCCAACAAAATCTCTAAGTTCAAGAGGCCCCATCCTAAACTTTCCACCAATCTTAATCGCCTTATCTATATCTTCAATAGATGCCACTCCTTCATCTACCATACGCATTCCTTCATTATACCAGGGTTGAAGTATCCTATTAACAACAAACCCTGGAGAATCTTTACATACAAAGGGTGTTTTACCCATCCTTTTAGCAAGAGACCTAACCACCTCAACGGTCTCATCTGAAGTGTTAGCACCCCTTGCTATCTCAATAAGCTTCATGAGCTGTGGAGGATTAAACCAATGCATGCCAATAAATCTATCGGGTCTATTTGTATAGGATGCCATCTCTGTTATACTCAAATATGAAGTATTAGATGCAAATATAACTCTATCTTTACATACTCTATCAAGTATACTAAATATATCCCTTTTTATATCTTTATTCTCAACTATTGCCTCAATTACAAAGTCTGCTTTTCCAGCCTCTTCAATATTAGTACAACCTTCTATTCTTAGAATTATATTATTTATATCTTCGTTCTTTATCTTCCCTTTCTCAACCAGTTTTTCAATAGATTTTTTTATCTTTTCTAATCCTTTTTCAACAATAGATTGCTCTACATCAACAAGTAAAACCTTATAACCTGATTGAGCTGCAACCTGGGCAATACCATGTCCCATTGTCCCAGCACCTATGACGGCTATTACTTTTATATGATCAATATTCATAAAATCCGTGCCCCCTCTTTTTACCAAGATATCCTGTGTAAACCTTTTTCTTTATAAGAGGACATGGCCTATACTCTTCCCCAAGATCTTTATATAGAAATTCTAAACTTGCAAGAATATTATCAAGACCTATCTCATCAGCCCATTCAAATGGGCCTTTTGGGAAATTTGCTCCAAGCTTCATCATATTATCTATATCCTCCATAGAAGCAATTCCGTACATAAGCAGATAAGATGCTTCATTTATCATAGATACAAGTACTCTATTTAATATAAGCCCTGGAGAATCATTAATATTGACAGCTTTTTTGCCAATCGAATCAATAAATTCTTTAATCCTTTCATAAACAGATTTTGATATTGCTTCTCCAATTACTATCTCCACAAGACCTCCATCCTCTAAAGGATTTTCAAAATGTAAACCTATACACCTGTCTTTATGGTTAGCATACCTTGCAAGAGCTGTTATGTTAAAAAAAGAAGAATTGCTTGCTATTATTTTCTCCTTTGGAATTACCATATCTAACTTCTTAATTAATTCCTGTTTTCTATCAAGTTTCTCCACTGCATTCTCTATAGCTATATCTACATCAATAAGTTCTTGAAAATTGTCATCTTCATCCTTTAAAATTACATTAAACCCTTTGTTAATAAATAATTCTTTAAGCTCGGAATTATTTTCGCCAACTATACCTATAGATTTCATCCTATCATCTCCTTAAATTCCTCCCATAGTTTATTTCTAAAATTAGGATGTGCAATATTTATAAGCGCTTCTACCCGCTCTTTTATACTTTTGTATCTTAAGTCTGCAACACCATATTCGGTTATTATATATTGTGTGAAATATCTTGGTATAGTGGTAACTGTTCCAGGTTTAAATCTACTTACTATTTTTGAGCGCGATAAAGAACTATCAGTCGATGTTATAGCAATAATAAAGGTGCTATCCTTGGAATAATAGGCACCCTCTATAAAATCAAAAAGACCACCAACGCCACTTACCTGCGTAGTGCCAATAGACTCAGCATTTATTTGTCCGGTTATATCTACTTCAAGAGCTGAATTAATAGATACTAAATTCTCTATATTTTCTATAACCTTTAAGTTGTGGAAATATCCTGTTGTTTCCATATGAATAAGAGGATTATTATGTACAAATTCAAAAAGACCTTTAGTCCCCATCACTTCACCAACAACTATCTTTCCTTTATTAATAGATTTCTTTTTATTATTTATTACTCCTTTTTCAATAAGCGGTATCATACCATCTAACATCATACCAGTATGAAGTCCTATGTCCTTTTTGTCATCAAGATATTTAAGTATTGCCTCGGGTATGGACCCTATACCTATCTGAAGGGTTGTCCCATCCTTGATAAAAGGAGAAACAAATTCTGCTATCTTTTTTTCCCTTTCTCCTATATATACTGAAGGATATTCAATAAGAGGAGAATCTGTTTCAACTATATAATCTATATCTGATATATGTATAAAACTATTCCCAAGAGTTCTTGGCATATTCCTATTAACCTCTGCAATAACAACATCTGCATTAAAAGCTATAGGTAAAGCAAAACTAACAGAGACTCCTAAACTCATATAACCAAAGTTATCTGGTGGTGATGTATGGATTATTGCAACATTTACAGGATACGGACCATTCGGTGAAAATACAATAGGAATTTCTGAATATCTTATAGGAAGAAAATCAACCCTTCCATCAGCTATAGCCTCCTTTATAGTAGATGTAGCGTGAGATGTGATAAATCTAAAATGTCCTTCATATTCCTTTTTGGCGAATGAATAATTACTTAAGAGTAAAGTGCTAAATAATTTAACATCTTTAAATCTATCCTTTTCTTCAAGCAAAGCATTTATAATAGTGGTTGGCTCACCACATGCAGGGGAAAAGACAACCAAATCACCAGATTTTATATTTTTAATAGCATCCTTAGCACTCACAATTTTAGGTTTCTTATACATACCTTTATCTCAATATCTTATTTGGTTGATAATTTTTTGTCAATACAATTAACCAACCCAAATTCCGAAATAGAGATTTTTGGGCTTCTCTCAATGATAAAAACATAGC
>CAZCTP010000027.1:0-29611 GCA_964501575.1 uncultured Thermodesulfobacteriota bacterium | reverse complement strand
AAGTTAATAGAGGAGAGTTTTGGGCTTGACTTTGACCACAGTATCTGACCCCTATCCCTTTTTCAGATATTCCCCGATTAAAAGATCTACCTATCTTTCTTTATCAGATTCATGAACTCCATCCTTGTCTCGTTTCTATTTTTAAATACCCCAAACATAGCACTTGTAATAGCCACTGAATTGCTTCCTCCAATTCCTCTCATAATCATACATAGATGAGTAGCTTCGATGACAACCCCAACACCCAGAGGTGTTAATTCATCCCTTATTGCCTGAGCAATCTCAAATGTCAACCTTTCCTGAACCTGTAGCCTTTTGCTAAATGCATCTACGACCTTTGCCAATTTACTTAAACCAACAATTCTCTTATTAGGAACATACCCAATATGACATCTACCAAAAAATGGGAGAAGATGATGTTCACATAAACTAAATATATCTATATCCTTAAGAATTACCATTTCATCATATTTTTCAATAAATATAGACTCTCTTAATATTTTTCTGGGATCAATAGAATAACCGCTTGTTAACAGTTTAAGACTCTTTCCCACTCTTTCAGGAGTTTTTATCAATCCCTCCCTTTCTGGATCCTCACCAATTTTTTTTATCAGCTCTTCTATCAGCTTTTTCATATCCTATTCTTTTTATGATATAATTTAATATAAAGTTTGTAAAGGAACTTTATTTATGTTATAGTATAAAGCCTATGGAAGAGTTGATAGACAAATATATAGAGTATCTTGATATTGAAAAGGGAGCGTCTCATCATACTTTGAGAAACTATAGAAAAGACCTTATTGATTTTAGAGAATTTATTGGTTCTGTAGATATAAATAGGATTGACAATATTTATATAAGAGGCTATTTAGGAGTCCTTTATAAAAGGAAAAATAAGAAGAGTACAATCCTAAGAAGACTTTCATCTATAAGGTCATTTTTTAGATTTCTTGTTAATAAAGGTTATATAAATAAGAATCCAGCCGTTTTAGTATCATCACCTAAAAAGGAAAATAGGCTTGCAAAATTTGCTTCTGTAGATGAAATATTTAGACTTTTAAGCATCCCTGATGATAATAATCCATTAGGTGCAAGGAATAAGGCTATATTAGAGCTTCTATATGCCACCGGGATGAGGGTTAGTGAGCTTACAAACCTCAAGATTGGAAATGTAGACCTAAACTCAATGATTGTAAAGGTTTATGGTAAAGGAAGAAAGGAGAGGATTATCCCTATAGGGTCAAAGGCAAGGAATTCGCTTAAAGTATATCTATCATTAAGGAATACTCTTTTAAAAAATAATGAAGATATAGGATGGTTGTTTTTAAATTATAGAGGTGGAAGACTAACATCAAGGAGTGTTAGAAGGATGTTAAATAGATATATATTGGAGTCTGCTATAACAAAGAGATTGACTCCTCACTCTATAAGACATAGCTTTGCAACCCATTTATTGGATGCTGGTGCAGACCTGAGAAGTATTCAGGAGTTATTAGGACACTCAAGTCTCTCAACTACTCAAAGATATACCCATGTTAGCATTGATAGACTTATGGAAGTATATGATAAAAGTCACCCAAGGAGTAAAAGAAATTGAAGATTATAGGAACAACAATTCTATCTTTAAGATATAATGGTAAAGCTGTGATGGGAGGAGATGGTCAGGTAACCTTAGGAAATACTGTAATGAAGCATACAGCAAAGAAGGTAAGGAAAATATATAATGGTAGAATACTTACCGGATTTGCTGGAGCCACTGCTGATGCCTTTACCCTCTTTGAGAAGTTAGAGAATAAATTGGAAGAATATAGAGGAAATTTAAGAAGGGCTGCTGTTGAACTGGCAAAGGATTGGAGGACAGATAAAATATTAAGAAGGCTTGAAGCATTATTGATTGCTGCTGATAAAGAAAATTCTTTTATTATATCTGGCAGCGGTGATGTTATAGAACCGGATGATTATGTATGTGCTATAGGGTCGGGGGGAGCGTATGCGCTATCAGCTGCAAGGGCTCTTATAAGACATACAGATCTAAATGCAAGAGAAATAGTTGAAGAATCAATGAAAATTGCTTCTGAGATATGTATATATACAAATAAGGAGATCATAATTGAAGAATTATAACAATAGTAATATGAATTTTTTAACTCCCAAGGAGATTGTTGAAGAGTTAGACAAGTATATTATAGGACAGGATAATGCAAAGAGATATGCTGCTATAGCCTTAAGAAACAGATGGAGAAGGCAACAGGTTCCAAAGGAATTAAGGGATGAAATAGCCCCTAAGAATATAATAATGATAGGTCCAACCGGGGTTGGAAAGACAGAGATCGCAAGAAGATTGGCAAAGCTCACACAATCTCCCTTTCTTAAGGTAGAGGCATCGAAATTTACTGAGGTTGGTTATGTAGGAAGGGATGTAGAATCAATGATAAGAGATTTAACAGACCTTGCTGTTAAGATGATAAAGGAAGATGAAGCTGTGAGAGTTAGAGAAAAAGCAAGGATTATAGCTGAAGAAAAGCTTCTTGATATATTATTACCAACCAAAAGAGAGATTGAAGAAGGTTATTCTCAGAAGAACATAGAGTATATATCACCTGATGCAAAGTCGAGTGTTAATACAAGAGAGAAGTTTAGAAAATTTCTTAAGGAAGGCAGGTTAAATGACAAATATGTAGAGATTGAAACAAGTGAGAGAAGTATACCAATAATTGAGGTATTTTCTGCACCTGGACTCGAAGACATGGATATGAATATTAGAGATATGCTAAGTAATTTCTTTCCCAAAAAAACAAAAAGAAAAAAGGTTAAGGTAGAAGAGGCATTAAATATACTCATCCAGGAAGAAACTCAAAGGCTTATAGATATGGATAGGGTTATAAAACTTGCAGTAGAGAGGGTTGAACAATCTGGCATTATATTTATAGATGAAATAGACAAGATAGCAGGAAGAGAGAGTCATTACGGACCCGATGTTTCAAGAGAGGGGGTCCAGAGAGACTTACTACCAATTATTGAGGGAACATCAGTAAATACAAAATATGGATTTGTAAGAACAGATCATATATTATTTATTGCTGCTGGAGCATTTCATGTATCCAAACCATCCGACCTTATACCGGAACTCCAAGGAAGGTTCCCGATAAGAGTTGAACTTGATTCCTTATCAAAGGAGGACTTTATAAGAATATTAAAGGAACCTCAAAATGCTTTGACAAAACAGTATATTGCATTGATGGGTACAGAGGGTATAGACCTTGAAGTTATCGATGAAGCTATTGAAGAGATTGCAGAAATCGCTACTATTGTAAATGAAAAGACAGAGAATATTGGTGCAAGAAGGTTACATACAATAATGGAAAGGGTTTTGGATGAAATCTCATTTAATGCACCTGAGTTAAAGGGCAAAAGGATTGTTATAGACGCAAAATATGTTAGAGAAAAACTCTCGGATATAATTGAGGATCAAGATCTAAGCAGATATATATTATAAATGGAGAAATTTATAGAAAAGGCAGATATATTAATTGAGGCTCTTCCATATATAAAGCGGTTCTATAATAAGACAATAGTTATAAAATATGGTGGTAGAGCTATGATTAATGAGAATCTTAAGAAGCTATTTGCAATGGATGTTGTTCTCATGAAGTATATAGGCATAAATCCTGTTATTGTTCATGGGGGTGGACCCCAGATTGATGAAATGATGAAAAGGATGGGTAAGAATTCCCGATTTATTGATGGTATGAGGATTACCGATGATGAAAGTATGGAGATTGTAGAGATGGTATTGGTTGGAAAGGTGAATAAAGAGGTTGTATCGCTAATAAATAAAGAGGGAGGAAGAGCTATAGGGTTAAGCGGTAAGGATGGTGGATTGATCATTGCTAAAAGGGTTAAAAATAAAGAAATGGGAAGGGTTGGAGAGATTGAATCTATTGATCCTTCATCGATAGAAATAATAAAGAATGGAAAGTTTATACCTGTTATAGCCCCAGTAGCTGTTGATAGTAATGGTGAAGCATATAACATAAATGCAGATATTGTTGCTGGGGGGCTAGCATCCTCTCTTAATGCCGAAAAATTGATAATATTGACGGACATAGAGGGCATTTTAGATAAAAATAATAGACTTATATCAAGCATTTCTCAAAGTATGGCGGTTAAATATATTAATGATGGAATAATTCATGGTGGTATGATACCAAAGATAATGTGTTCTCTTGAAGCGATTAAGAATGGTGTAAAGAAAGTCCATATAATTGATGGAAGAATAAAACATGCAATATTATTAGAAATATTTACCGATAAGGGTATAGGGACTGAGATATATAGAGATGAAGAGGTTAATTGAGGAATCTAAGAAATATATATTTAATACTTATTCAAGACTTCCGGTCATTATAGTTAAGGGAGAAGGCTTTAAATTATGGGATAATAAGGGGAAAGAGTATATAGATTTCATGGGGAGTAGAGGAACTGCAAACCTCGGTCATTGTCATCCTGAGATTGTTAATGCTGTTAAAGAACAGGCAGAAAGGCTTATACATGTAACAAATGATTTTTATATAGAACCTCAGATATTATTAGCGAAGATGCTTGTTGATAATTCCTTTGCTGATAAGGTATTCTTTGCAAATAGTGGTGCAGAGGCTGTTGAATCCGCTATAAAACTTGCAAGAAAATATTCAAGAGATAGATTTGGGCCCAATAGGTATGAAATAATAACCATGTATAACTCCTTTCATGGTAGGACTATGGGAGCTATATCAGCAACTGCTCAGGAAAAGTTTCACAAAGGCTTTGAGCCAATGCTTGATGGATTTAAATATATCCCGTTTAATGATATAGATGCTCTAAAAGAAAGTATATCTAATAGAACATGTGCTGTTATGATTGAGCCTATTCAGGGAGAAGGAGGAGTTAATTGTCCAAAAGATAATTATTTAAATATGGTTAGGGAAATATGTAACGATAAGGATATATTGCTTATATTTGATGAGGTTCAAGTAGGATGTGGAAGAACCGGTAAACTATTCGCCTATGAGAATTATGGAATTGAGCCTGATATAATGACTCTAGCAAAATCTCTGGCAGGTGGACTTCCAATAGGAGCTATGCTTTCAAAGGATGAAATAGCTGACAGCTTTTCTCCTGGGACTCACGCATCTACATTCGGTGGAAATCCCCTATCTACAGCTGCAGGAATTGCCTCATTATCTATACTCTTAAAGGGTGAAATATTAGAGAATTGCAGAAGAGTGGGTAAATATTTCATTGAAAGACTTAATTCATTAAAAGATAGGTATAAATTTATTAAAGATATAAGAGGAATTGGACTTATAATAGGAATGGAACTTGATTTTAATGCTTCATATATAGTGGATAAATGTTTAGAAAGAGGGCTTATAATAAACTGCACAATGGGTAATATATTAAGATTCCTTCCTCCATTAATTATAAGAGAGAAAGAGGTTGATCTCTTAACTGATACTCTTGATGATATATTTAAGGAGAGGGTTTGAATAAAGATCTAATAGGTATATATGATCTCACAAAAGAGGATATAAACAGGATATACGAAAGGACATTTGAAATAAAGGATAAGGACAAAAAGAGAATCCTGTATACTCCTTTAAAAAACAGGAGTGTCGCTCTTATTTTCGAAAAACATTCCACAAGGACAAGAGTTTCCTTTGAGGTAGCTATCTATCAACTCGGAGGTTATCCGTTATTCTTAAGTTCCAAGGAAACTCAATTGGATAGGGGGGAACCTATAAAAGATTTTGCAAGGGTTTTATCATCATATGTTGATGCTATTGTGATGAGAACCTATTCCCATGAGAAAATTAAGGAGATGGCAAGATATGCCTCCATTCCCGTTATAAATGGACTTTCTGATCTCTTACACCCCTGTCAGATATTATCTGATATATTCACTATAATAGAGAAGAGGGGGGGGTACAAAGGTATTAAAATAGCTTATGTAGGGGATGGAAATAATATTGCAAACTCCTGGATTGAGGCTGCAACAAGGCTCAATCTTAACCTTTCAATAGCTTCGCCAAAGGGTTACAAACCTGATAGAGAGATAGTTGATAGGGCTTATAGAGAAGGTATATCAAAGATAGAAATATTTGAGAATCCTGTTGAAGCTGTTAAAGATGCAGATGTAATAAATACGGATGTCTGGACAAGTATGGGTATGGAGAATGAACATAAAGAAAGGATAAGAATATTTAAAAATTACCAGGTTAATAAGAAGTTAATAAAGTATGCCAAGGAAGATGTTCTTATAATGCACTGTCTTCCTGCACATAGAGGTGAAGAGATAACAGATGATGTTATGGAAGGAAAGCATTCAATAATATTTGATCAGGCTGCAAATCGTCTTCCAGTCCAAAAGGCTATTTTGGATTTGCTTATTAATAGGTAAATATAATGGATAGGAATGTTATACCTGTTGTAAACCCAATAATAGATATAAATAGTCTTTCTATAACACCAAAGGATGCTTTCATACTTTCAAGGATAGATGGGAAGATATCTGTTGAAGAACTCTGTATCATTAGTGGAGTTGGCTATAAGGAAACAAGAGAGTCAATCTCGAGATTGAAAGAGGAAGGAGCTATTATATTTAAAGATTCTGATAAGAATATAGATCTTACTGATAAAGAGAGGGAAAGAATAGATATGTTTTATAAACTTATGGAGGATTCCAATTATTATGAGATATTGGGAGTTAATAAATCTACTGATAAAAAAGATATAAAGAGGAGATATTTTGAGTTGTCAAAAGAATTCCATCCTGATAAATTTTTTAGAAGATCGCTTGGGGATTATAAAAAGAGATTGGAGAGGATATTTAATAGGATAAAAGAAGCTTATTATATATTAAGTGACGAGGCTTTAAGGGAGGAATATGATAATTCTATAAAAGAATATAATACCTCTGTGAGAAATGCAGATTATAGAGGAACGGATAGAGCAAAATCTTTAAAAGGGTTTATTGAAGAAAGAGTCTCAAAGGGTAAAAGATATTACGAAATAGCCATTAAGGAGTTTAATAAGGGAAATATAAAGGGAGCAAAGAATAATATAAGACTTGCTATATCCTTTGATTCATGGAATAAGGATTATAAGGATTTCCTGAGTAAGATCGAGATTTCTGAAAATAGAAAAGAGGCAAAGAAATTCTACGAACTTGGAGTATTCAATGAAAATATTGGAGAATATAAAGAGGGAATAGAATATTTAGAAAAAGCTATTTCTCTTGATTCAAATAATTCGATATACTTTCATACTCTATCAAGATGGCTTCTAATTTATTCAAAGGATTATCATAAAGCAAAGGATTATTGTTTAAAAGCAATAGATATTGACCCTAACAACTCAGAGTATCATACTACACTCGGTATGATATATAAATCTGTAAAACTATTTAAGAATGCAATAAGGGAATTTAAAAGAGCTCTGGAGCTTGATAAAAACAGCTTTATTGCAAAGGAAGGTTTAGAGGAGGTAAAGAAGGAGGTATAACTAAGTGTTATGAATAGGATTAAAAAGGTTGTATTGGCCTATTCAGGAGGGCTTGATACATCTGTAATATTGAAATGGCTTATTAATCAGTATGGATGTGAGGTTATAGCATTCTATGCAGATCTGGGTCAGAAAGAGAATACAGATTTTATTAAAGAAAAGGCTTTAAATACCGGGGCAAAGAAGGTATATGTTGAGGATTTGAAGGAAGAATTTGTAAAGGATTATATATTTCCAATGTTAAGAGGGAATGCAATATATGAAGGGAGGTATTTGCTTGGCACTTCAATAGCAAGACCTTTAATTGCTAAAAGGCAGATAGAAATAGCAAATATAGAGAATGCGGATGCTGTTGCTCATGGAGCAACTGGTAAGGGGAATGATCAGGTTAGGTTTGAACTTACATATTACTCCCTAAATCCATCTATTAAAGTTATAGCTCCTTGGAGGGAATGGGCTTTAAACTCAAGAAAGTCTTTAATAGATTATGCAAAGGAGAATAATATTCCAATCCCCGTAACTGTAGACAAACCATACAGTAGCGATAGAAATATACTACATATAAGCTTTGAAGGAGGTATACTTGAAGACCCTTGGGTAGAACCCCCAGAGGATATTTTTGTTCTATCTAAATCTCCGCAAGATGCCCCTGATAAACCTGAATACATTGATATAGATTACGAAGAGGGGAATCCTGTCGGAGTAGATGGGGATAGGATGTCTCCTGCAAAACTTTTGTCCTATTTAAATAAAATAGGTGGTGAAAATGGTATAGGTAGGGTTGATCTGGTAGAGAATAGATATGTTGGAATAAAATCAAGGGGAGTATATGAGACTCCGGGTGGGACCATACTCCATGTAGCCCATAGAGCAATTGAGTCAATAACAATGGATAGAGAGGTTATGCATTTAAGGGATTCCTTAATCCCAAGGTATTCAGAGCTTATATATTATGGATACTGGTTTTCCCCTGAAAGAGAGTTTTTACAGAGGGCTATAGATGAAAGCCAGAGAAATGTTACCGGAAGAGTCAGATTGAAGCTATATAAAGGAAATTGTGATGTTGTTGGTAGAAGATCTGATAAGTCTTTATACAATCCAGAATATGCTACATTTGAAGAGGATAGAGTATTTAATCAGAAAGATGCAGAGGGATTTATAAAGTTAAATGCATTGAGACTTATGATTAATAGAGGAATTAATAGATGAAGAAACCATGGGGAGGTAGGTTTAAAGAGAAGACAGACAGGGTTGTAGAGGAGTTTACTTCTTCTATCTCCTTTGATAAAAGACTATATAAATATGATATATTAGGAAGTATTGTACATTGCAAAATGCTCGCTAAACAGGGTATCATTCAGAACGATGATTCTATTAAGATAATAAAAGCTTTAAAGGAGATAGAGGAAGAGATAGAGAATAGGAAATTTGTATTCAGGGAAGAATGTGAAGATATTCATATGAATATTGAGAAAAGGCTTGTAGAAAAGATTGGAGAGATTGGTGGGAGACTACATACTGCAAGGAGCAGAAATGATCAGATAGCACTTGATATGAGACTATATATAAAAGACAAAATAGACAATATAAAGGAACTTATTAAGAAATTAATTGATACTCTATCAAAATTAATTGATAAAGATGGAAATATAATAATGCCAGGATATACCCATTTGCAAAGGGCTCAACCTATATACCTATCCCAACATCTATCCGCATATATAGAGATGTTTGATAGGGATATAGAGAGGTTTGATGACTCATTAAAGAGGGCTGATGTGATGCCTCTTGGAGCCTGCGCTTTAGCAGGAACAACATTCCCTATAGATAGAAAGTATGTAGCAAAGGAGTTAGGTTTTAAAAAGATAGCCCGAAATAGTATGGACGCTGTTAGTGATAGGGATTTTGTAATAGAATTCATATTTAATACATCTATTTTGATGATGCATTTAAGCAGGTTTTCTGAAGATTTAATAATATGGTCTACAAAAGAGTTTGGTTTTATTGAGCTCCCGGATTCATTCTGTACCGGAAGCAGTATAATGCCCCAGAAGAAAAACCCGGATGTATTAGAACTTATAAGGGGGAAGTGTGGAAGAGTTTATGGAAATCTAATATCTATATTAACAGTTATAAAATCCCTTCCAATGGCTTATAACAGGGACATGCAAGAAGATAAAGAACCGCTCTTTGATAGTGTTGATACCGCTATTAAATCTCTTACAGTCTTTGAAAAATTGTTAAGGGATATAAGGTTTAATAGAGAAAGGATGAATAAGGCATCGAGAGAAGGATTCACTCTTGCAACAGATCTCGCAGACTATCTTGTAAGAAAGGGAATCCCTTTCAGAAATGCTCATGAGATAGTAGGAAATATAGTAAGATATTGTATTGACAACAATAAAGAGATAGAAGATTTAAGTCTTGAAGAGTTAAAAAGATTCTCTAACTCATTTAAAGATGATATCTATGATATTTTAGATATGGAAAAAAATATAAGAAAGAGGTTGATGATATGAGAAAGGTAATAGCAATATTAATTTTATCGATTATAATCTATGGATGTGGTAAAAAAGGACCACTGATTGCACCCGAAGAGATTGCACCGAAGCGTATTGTAGATCTTAAAGCATTTGCACGGAATGGTAATATAGATATAATGTTTACAATTCCTAAAGAGAATAAGGATGGCTCAAAGCTTGAGGATCTTAGAGGATTCAGGATATTAAGAAGGGATGAAAATATTAAAACCCTTATGACAACAGACTTTAAAGAAGTTGATAAAATTGAGATTAAAGAAGGAGATCTTAAAAAGGGTGATATAATATTATGGACTGATAATAATTTAGAGGATAATTTTAGATATAGCTATAAGGTTATATCTTATAATAGTAAAGGTTATCTCAGTGATGATTCTAATATTGTAAATATATTATGGTCATTACCTCCCAACCCTCCGGAGACTATAAAAATATTGGGTGGAGATGGGTATGCTGAGATATATTGGGAGCTGGTTGGAGAAGTTTATGGATATAATATATACAGGAGGAAAGAAAATGAAGAATATGGAATAAATCCTATAAATAGTGAACCGATTAAAGATAATACCTTTAAAGATGTGGGGCTTTCAAATAATGTAAAATATTACTATGTTTTAAGATCTATTAAAGATTTTGAGGGTAATTTTATTGAAGGGAGATCTTCAAAGGAAATAGAGGCTACTCCTGTTGATCTTATCCCTCCTGTTAAGCCATCAGGGCTTACTGCTTTCCCAAAAGATAAGGGTGTAAGTCTTAGATGGAATCCTAATAATGAACCAGATTTAAAGGGATACAATATATATAGAAGCGGAGAAGGAGAAAAATCTACTAAGATAAATAAAGAGATAGTAAAGGATAATGTATATCTTGACCCGGAAGTAGAGACAGGAGAGATATACTACTACTCGGTTACAGCTGTGGATAGGGCCTTGAATGAGAGCAAAAGATCAGAGGAGGTAAGGGTAAAGAGATAGTATGCATTATTTTAAATATATAAAAGATGAGCTATACTGCGAAGGAGTTCCAATAAGAAGGATAGTAGATAAGTTTGATACCCCTGTTTATATCTATAGTTACAAAACATTAAAGAGACATTTTGAAGTATTTGATTCTGCCTTTTCAGATATTAAACATTTGATATGTTATTCTGCAAAGGCTAATTCTAATCTCTCAATATTAAGAATATTTATAAATCTTGGTGGTGGAGTGGATATTGTCTCCCGGGGTGAACTACTTAGAGCTCTTAAAGCAGGAGCTGACCCCAAAAAGATTGTGTATTCAGGAGTAGGGAAAAGGAACGATGAAATTGCAAGTGCTTTAAGTAAAGATATATTGATGTTCAATGTAGAATCATCTGAAGAGCTTGATGCTATAAACAGGATTGGGAAAGAGATTAATAAGAGGGGAAGGATAGCATTAAGGGTAAATCCTGATATAGACCCCAAGACACATCCATATATATCCACAGGGCTTAAGAAGAATAAATTTGGGATACCTTTTTCAAAGGCTTTTTATGAATATAAAAGGACTAAAGATTTAAAAAATATTGAAATAGTTGGGATTGATTGTCATATTGGCTCACAATTGACCGAATTGGATCCATTTATAGATTCTTTAAAGAGGCTTAAGATATTAATTGATGACTTAAAGAATGAAGGTATAGATGTAAAATATCTTGATTTAGGTGGTGGATTGGGGATCAGATATAATGACGAAACTCCACCCCATCCTGATGAATATGCAAAGGCTATAATTGATGAAATAAGAGATAGAGATATTAAGCTTATATTTGAACCAGGAAGGGTAATCGTTGGTAATGCTGGCATACTTGTTACAAAGGTCTTATACCGAAAATTAGGAGACTATAAGAATTTTATAATAGTTGATGCTGGTATGAATGATATAATAAGGCCTGCCCTCTATGGTGCATTTCAGGATATTATACCAATATTCAGGTCAAACTATGATACAAATATATTGGCTGATATTGTAGGCCCCATATGTGAATCTTCAGATTTTATCGGGAAAGATAGGAAACTTCCTCTATTTAAGCACGGAGATTTAATTGCAGTAATGGGTGCAGGGGCATATGGATTCAGCATGTCGTCAAATTATAATTCAAGGCCAAGGGCAGCTGAGGTTCTTGTAAAGGGAGAGGAAGCTTTTTTGATAAGAAGAAGAGAAAGTTACGAAGATCTCATAAGAGGAGAAGATATACCAGATTTTTTAAGATGAATAAAATAAAATTTACAAAGGCTTGTGCCAGTGGAAATGATTTTATAATAATAGATAATAGAGATAATATTATGGATGGGATTGATATAAGGAATTTTGTTATAAATATTTGTAGAAGGAGATTTTCTATAGGAGCTGATGGACTTATCCTTATAGAGAAATCTGAGATAGCTGATTTTAAATGGAGATTCTTCAATCCTGATGGGAGTGAGGCTGAGATGTGTGGAAATGGAGGAAGATCTGTTGTCAAATACGCATATTTAAATGGAATAGCGAAGGAGAGAGTATGTTTTGAGACTAAAGCTGGTTTGATAGAAGGAGAGATTAACAGCTCTGAAGATGTGGTAAAGATTCAATTAACAAAGCCATTTGATTTAAAGTGTGATTATCCTATACTTATAGATAATAAAGAATATATGATAAATAGTGTAAATACCGGAGTCCCCCATGTAGTTATGTTTCTCAATGACATTGATAATATCGATATTTTATCCTTAGGTAGAAAAATAAGATTACATGAAATTTTCAAGCCTGATGGTACCAATGTAAATTTTGTAAAATTAGCCGGGAGATCTACTATATCTATAAGGACGTATGAAAGAGGCGTTGAGGATGAAACCTTATCCTGTGGAACAGGGGTTGTAGCATCTGCTTTTATTGGGTATATAAAGGGACTTTTGATTTCACCTATTAATGTTAATACAAGGGGTGGAGAAATTTTAAGGGTGTATATAGATAACAATAATAATGTATATCTTGAAGGTAAAGTAGCTCTTGTATATGAAGGAATTATAAAAGAAGATGCATATAAAGGAGGATTATATGTTTAAAGGAGCAATAGTAGCAATAGTTACACCTTTTAAGGATAATAAGATAGATGAGGAATCATTCAAAAAATTGATAGAATTTCAGATTGGGAGTGGAACAGATGCTATTGTTCCCTGTGGAACAACTGGAGAGTCAGCAACATTGTCCTATGAAGAGCATGAGAGGGTTATAGATATAGCGGTTGAAGCTGTTAATGGAAGGGTTCCAGTAATTGCAGGAACGGGGTCTAACAATACAGAAGAGGCTATCAAACTTACGAAATATGCTGAAAAGGTTAAGGCAGACGCTGCGCTATTAATAACACCATATTATAACAAACCAACCCAGGAAGGGTTATATCTTCACTTTAGAAAGATAGCTGAGAGTGTCTCCATCCCATTGATTTTATATAACGTTCCTTCAAGGACAGGTATTAATATGCTTCCTGAAACGGTTGCAAGGCTCTCAGAAATAGAGAATGTGGTTGGAATAAAAGAGGCTTCTGGATCATTACAGCAGGCAAGTGAGATAATTCGCCTATGTGGAAATAAGATAAGCTTACTATCAGGTGATGATTTTATAGTTTTACCTATACTTTCTGTCGGGGGTAAGGGGGTTATATCGGTTGTATCAAATGTGGCTCCAAAGGATATGGCAGAGTTATATGATTTTTTTGTTGATGGAGATATTAACAGAGCAAGAGAGCTTCATTATAAGTTACTTCCATTAACAAAGGGGCTCTTTCTCGAAACAAATCCTATTCCTGTAAAAACAGCACTGGCACTTATGGGTATGATATCTAATGAAATAAGACTTCCTCTATCACCGATGAGTGGAACAAATCTTGATAAATTAAAAAATATTCTTAGAGAATACGGATTAATAGGAGGAGTTTAGTGATTAAAGCCATAGTTACCGGAATATGTGGAAGAATGGGAGGCAGGATTTCTTCTCTGATAAGGGAAGAAAAGGATATAGAGATTTCAGGGGGCATTGAAAGGAAGGAGCATCCATCAATAGGTAAAGACATAGGAGAAGTCCTTGGCTCAGGCTGTATAGGAGTCAAAATCGAAGATGACCTTAACAGAATTATAGATAAGGCCGATGTAGTTATAGATTTTACCAATGCAGAGGCGTCAATAAATCATCTTAAAATAGTAGCGGATAAAAATAAAGCTATAGTTATTGGAAGTACCGGATTTAATGAAGAACAGAAGAGAATTATAAGCGAGATAGGCAGTAAAACAAGGTGTCTGATATCTCCAAATATGAGTATAGGCGTAAATATAGTATTTAAGATTGTAAAGGATGTTGCATCTATCCTGGGAGATGAATATGATATTGAGATTTTAGAAACACATCATAGGTTCAAGAAAGATGCTCCCAGTGGAACGGCTATGAGAATAGCTGAGATTATAGCTAAAGAATTAAATAGAAAGATAAGTGAGGTCGGAATATATGGCCGTAAAGGAATAATAGGAGAAAGAAATAAGAAAGAAATAGCGGTAATGGCTCTTAGAGCAGGTGATGTGGTTGGTGAACATACCATTATATTTGGTGGAATGGGGGAAAGGATAGAAATAGCCCACAGGGCACATAGTAGAGATAATTTTGCAAGGGGAGCAATAAGGGCTGCAAAATGGATTGTTAATCAAAAAAATGGTGTTTATGATATGCTGGATCTATTGGGATTAAAATAGTAAATATAACGGGAGAGCTTAATTATATTAAAGGATTATAAGAGGCTTGAAGATTATGGAATTATAGGAGACTTAGATACCTGCGTTCTTATTGGTAAAGATGGTTCTATAGACTGGTGCTGCCTTCCACATATAGAATCTCCCAGCATAGAAGAGATATTCACAAGTCTCTTGGAGACCTTGAGTCCATTAGGGTTGATTGGGGAAGAGATTGACCCTAATACTGGAGAACAGTTAGGGAACTTCCCCCAGGCATTCAGTCATATAGGGATAATTAACAGTGGTATCTATCTTGGCAAGGCAAGGGGTAAAAAGCAGATGGGGCCTGAACCTATAGGATATGAACATATAAAGAAAGATTAGATATTGAAAAATATCTGAAAGAATTCATGATTAAGTGGTTTTATAAGGGAAGGATTTCTAATGTAGTATTTAATCTATTTCTTTTTATTATTTTAATGGAGGTATTAGGAATGAATAGAGCCTATTCTTATGCTAATCATTTGGTTCACGAGAAAAGCCCCTATTTGCTCCAGCATGCCCATGATCCTGTTGACTGGTATCCATGGGGCAGAGAGGCTTTTGAAAAGGCAAAATTAGAAGATAAACCTATCTTTTTATCCATTGGTTACTCAACCTGTCACTGGTGTCATGTTATGCATGAAGAGTCCTTTTTGAACCAGGAAATCGCTGCTCTCCTGAATCAATACTTTGTGGCTATTAAGGTTGATCGTGAGGAAAGGCCTGATATAGATAGCCTTTATATGAAAGCGGTATTAGCAATGACAGGAAGTGGAGGATGGCCATTAACTATTTTCCTCACACCTGATAAGAAGCCCTTTTTTGGAGGAACATATTTCCCTCCAGAGGACAGGTGGGGAAAGCCGGGGCTAAAGACTATTCTCGTCCTGATCAAGGATAACTGGGAACGTAACAGGGAAAGGCTTCTCTCTACTGCGAGTTCAATCACGGAGGCAATAAGGAAGGAAGTTAATAAGGCTTATCCCTTTAAACTTGAGGGAAAATTATTTGGTAAGACATATCTATACTTTAAAAAGAACTTTGACCAGAACTACGGAGGATTTGGTGATGCTCCTAAATTCCCTACTCCTCATAACTTTGGATTTCTGCTGCGCTACTATAATAGAATAAAGGATAAAAATGCTATTAAGATGGTAGAGAAAAGTCTGAAGTCTATGGCTAAGGGTGGTATTTATGACCATATAGGAGGTGGATTCCACCGTTATTCCACTGATAAGCGCTGGCTCCTTCCCCACTTTGAAAAAATGCTCTATGATCAAGCTCTTATTTCGAGAATATATCTTGAAACCTATCAACTAAAGGGTAATATGGAGTATGCTGATATAGCCAAAGGAACCCTGGATTATGTGCTGAGGGATATGCAGGATAAAAAGGGAGGTTTTTATACTGCAGAGGATGCAGATTCACCATCCATAGATGATCCAACAAAGAAAAAAGAGGGAGAATTTTATCTCTGGGATAAGGCAGAAATTCTTTCACTCCTTGGTAAGGAGAAAGGAGAGCTCTTCTCCTATTATTTTGGGATAAAGGAGGGTGGAAATTTAACTTCTGATTCATCAGGAGAGTTAAAAGGGAAAAATATTCTGTACATTTCCCATGATGTAAATAATACAGCAAAACATTTTAGTAAAACCCCGGAGGATATTGAATCCATAATAAAACAGGGGGAAAAGATACTGTTTAAAAGGCGCAATCAGAGACCGAGACCCCCTCTCGATGATAAGATCCTTACTGACTGGAATGGATTAATGATAGCAACCTTCTCTTTTGCCTTTAGAGTATTTGGTATTCTATCCTATAAAAAAGGAGCAGAGAGAGCTGCCAGATTTATTCTCAGGGAGCTAAAGAGTAAAGATGGAAAGCTTCTACACAGATATATAGATGGAGAAGGAGCTATTAATGGTATGCTTGATGATTATGCCTTTTTTATCCTGGGATTGCTGGAGCTCTATCAGACGACCTTTAATCCCTATTATCTTAAAGAGGCAAAGACCCTGACAGACAAAATGATTGAACTATTCTGGGATGAAGAAAATGGTGGATTTTTCCTTACCTCCAAAGATTCAGAGGATCTTATAGGAAGACAGAAGTTAATCTATGATGGAGCCATCCCCTCCGGTAATTCAGTAGCTATTCTGGATATTATCCTCCTCTACAAATATACCCTGGATAAGGAATATAAAGGAAAGATAGATAATTTTCTTAAGGCTTTCGGGAAAAAGGTATCAGGACATCCCTATCTCTATACACAGATGCTTATAGCTTTTGATTTTCTCTTGGGTCCATCCCAGGAGATAGTGATCGCTCAGGGGAAGGAAGGACCAAAACCTGAAGAGATGATAGAGATCATAGAGCATCAGTTTATTCCTAATAAAATACTTATTCTTATCCCATCAGAAAAGCACAAAAAAGAAGAACTCTTTAAGCTTATCCCTTTTATAAACAATCAGATTCCAATGGGAGGAAAGACCACAGCTTATATATGCAGGAATTATGAATGCAAGCTTCCGACAAGCGATATTGAAACATTGATGAAGCTTTTAGAATAATAAGTAAGCCTATCTTTTTCCAATCACGTAATCAGGGATGCTTTCAAAAGGTAAGCTTATATTGACATTTTGATAAAATATTATAAAATAGATTCTATGCTTTGAGAATGGGGGATCGTCTAGTGGCAGGACGATAGACTCTGGATCTATCTACCCAGGTTCGAATCCTGGTCCCCCAGCCAATTAACCTTTTTTAATAATTAAAGGGAATAAAGAGTTATGGATGTTCCTGTAATAACCCCAATAGCTGGCAAAATATTAGATATAAATGTTAAGATTGGTGAGAGGGTTGAAGAGAATGATGTATTAATATTAGTTGAGAGTATGATGTTAGAAATTCCTGTATTTTCTCCTACTTCAGGTTTTATTAAAAATATAAATGTATCTATTGGACAATCTGTGAATCCTGAAGATGTAATAATTTTGATCGAAGAAGATAATCCCTTAAATGGAGACTATCCCTCCTATCTATCTTTTATAGGGTAATAGATGGGTACTGAGGTTTGCAAATTCTTCAATTGTTAATGATTCTCCCCTTCTCTTAGGATCTATTCCTGTTGAGAGTAAAATCTTGGATATCTCAGATGAGGATAAATCTATAAGCTTTGATTGGAAAAGAGAGTTTTTAATCATCTTTCTTCTATTGAAAAACGATCCTCTTACCACTTTACTGAACCATTCATAGTCTTTTATTGGAATCCTTGTTTCAGATAATGGCTTAATCTTTAAAATAGCTGAGCTTACTTTCGGAGGAGGATAAAATGATTTATTAGATACTGTCATAGCTATTTCCATATCAGATTGAAGCTGTGATAATATAGATATAGTTCCATACTCTTTAGAATTAGGCTTTGCTGTAAATCTTAAAGCCACTTCTTTCTGAATCATTAATACCATAAGAGAAAATAGCTCTTTATTCCCTAATAATTTAAATATTATCTCTGTAGCAATGCTGTAAGGTAGATTTGCTACTACCTTCATCTTATGGGGAACAAGATCCCTATAATTGAATAATAAAGCATCCTCATTAAACAGATATACATTGGATTTATTAGATAAATTTTTCTTTAATATATCAAATATATCTCTATCTAACTCTATGGCAAATACTTCTCTTGCTCTATCTGAAAGTATAGAGGTTAATACTCCTAAACCAGCACCTATCTCAATTACAGAGTCATCTTTATCTACTTCTGCAATTTCTGTTATTTTCTCAGCAATAGAATTATCTATAAGAAAATTTTGTCCTAATCCCTTCTTAGGGTGTAAAGCACGTTTCCTTAATTCAGATTTTACTGAAATCATATTTTTGCATGAGGTTCTGCATTTAGATTATAGTTCGAGGTTAACCCTCTTTTAAGATAATACAACCCAGTAAATGCAATCATTGCTGCATTATCTGTACAAAGGATCGGTGATGGTATATGAACATTTATACCTAACTCTTCACCTTTATTGATCATATTTTCACGAAGCCTCGTATTTGAAGCTACCCCCCCACAGATGACAACCCTATTTATTCTAAAATTGGAGGCTGCTTTAAATGTCTTTAATGTCAAGACATCTACTATAGCTTCTTGAAAACTTGCCAATATATCGTTCAATTCAATTCCTTCACCTTTATTCCTTCTCATAAATTCTATAAATGAAGTTTTAAGTCCACTAAAACTAAATTCAAATGATTCATTTGATATAATAGCTCTTGGGAATTTTACTTTATTATAGTCCCCACCTTTTGATAATTTATCTATAATAACACCACCAGGATATCCTAGGTTTAAAAACTTTGCTATCTTATCAAAGGCTTCACCTGCTGCATCATCCCTTGTGTCTCCTAATAGTTGATAATCACCAAAATTTTTAACCAGATAGAGGCTGGTATGCCCCCCAGATACAACCAAACCTATATATGGGAAATCAATCTCTCTATCTTCAAGGAATATAGCTAATAGATGACCCTCAAGATGATTTATTCCTATGAAAGGAATGTTTCTTGCATAGGCTATCCCCTTAGCTACAGATATTCCCACGAGTAAAGAGCCTACAAGTCCTGGTCCTTCAGTAACTGCTATTCCTTCTACATCATTAAGTGAGATATTTGCTATTTTTAAAGCCTTTTTAATAACAGGGAGTATAGCTTCTATATGTTTCCTGGACGCTATCTCCGGAACAATACCACCATATTTTTTATGAATATCTATCTGAGATGATATTATATTTGAGAGTATCTTATCATCTTTAACAATTGATGCGGAGGTTTCATCACATGAGGTCTCTATACCTAAGATAATCATTTAAGAGGTCGAAATCTCCCTCAAAGCCATAAGGGCATATTCTACATCTTCCAATCTATTAAAATATGAAAAGCTAACTCTAACAGTTCCGTAAGGGAAACTCCCTATTGTTTTATGCGCATCAGGAGAACAATGAAGCCCTGCTCTTACCGAGATATCATATTTGGTATCAAGAATATACCCTATAAATGAGGGATCATATCCATTTATATTAAAGGAAACCAAAGGAACTCTTTCTTCTATAATATCCGGGCCATATATAGTTACATTTTTTATCCTTTTTAAGCCTTCTATAAAACGGATAGTAAGCTCTTCCTCATATTTTCTTATTCTGTTCACACTCTCCTTCAATATAAATCTTATACCCTCCATCAGTCCAGCTATACCCGGAGTATTCATGGTACCACTCTCATATCTTTCTGGCGGATCTTCAGGTTGACTCTCAGATTCTGAATTCCCCCCGGTTCCACCTTCGATTAGGGGCTTAACATCTAATCCTTCCTTAATATATAGAAATCCGGTACCCTGGGGACCATATAAACTTTTGTGTCCTGGACATGCAATAAGATCTACATTTAATCTATTTATGTATATAGGTAATATACCTGCTGTCTGAGCAGCATCTATCATAAATATAATATTTTTCCGTCTTGCTATTTCTCCTATCTCTTCAATAGGATTTATACCACCTATTACATTTGATGCATGGGTTAATATAATCATCTTTGTTTTATTATTTATAGAACTTTCAATCTCTTTTGGGTTGATATAACCTTCTTTTGATGCCATAACCTTCGTTACATATATTTTACCTGTTACCTCAAGAGATTTTAGAGGTCTTGTTACAGAGTTATGTTCTATAGAAGATGTAATTACATGATCACCTTCTCTTAATATCCCTTTTATACCAATATTCAAGGCTTCAGTAGCATTTGAAGTAAATATAATGTTTGAGCTATCTTCTATATTGAATAATTCCCCTATAATCTCCCTTGTTTTAAAAATTATCCTGTTTGCTTCCAGAGCCATTCTATGCCCAGCCCTTCCAGGGCTTCCTCCTATATTTCTCATCACTTCTTCCACAGCTTTATAGACCTCTTCAGGCTTCGGATAGGATGTTGCTGCATTATCTAAGTATATACCCATATCTTTAATATATAATAGGATTCAGTAATATGTCAAGGTTTCCCATTTAAAGTAGCGATTCTGGCCCAACTTATGAACTCTTTATAGTTTAGCCCTGTAATGTCTTGCCTATAGCGATAGGAGGAATTCTCTGATCACATAGATAAGGAATTCATGTGAATTTTTACCGAGAGTTGCTGGCAGGGAATATATCCCTTGCTAAAAAGTAGAAAATCCTTTAAACTAAAATAAAAGATGTCCTTTAAAGATATTACATCCCATGAAAGAGAGATAAATTTACTCAGGAATGCATTAAGAAGCGGTAAAATATCCCACGCTTACATCTTTTCTGGAATAGATGGTATAGGGAAAAGATTGACTGCTTTAACATTTGCAAAGGCTATAAATTGCAAATATATAGAATATGATTCATGTGATAAATGTTCATCATGTATAAAGATAGAAAAAGGAATACATCCGGATGTCAAGTTAATAGAGCCGGATGGAAGGTATATAAAAATTGATCAGATAAGAAATATTAAAAGAGAGATATATTTTAGGCCATTTGAGGGAAAGAAAAAAATTTATATTGTAGATTCGGCAGAAAAGATGAATATATTCGCTTCGAACTCTTTATTAAAGATACTTGAGGAACCTCCATCTGAGACCATTATTATACTTATAACATCAAAGATAGACTTTATGCTACCAACTATTATATCAAGATGTCAAAAGATTCCTTTCAGTCCAATAGAGAGAAATAATATTGAAAAGTTTCTTATAGAAAAATCAAATATGGATAGTAACATATCCTTTTTGATGAGTAGGATTGCTCAAGGAAGTTTAAATAGAGCATTTATGTTTGATGATAGATTGATTGATGAATATAAAAAGATTGTATCCTTAATAAATGGTAGAAAATCAAATAAGATGAGAGATATATTTGAGTTTATTCATTATTTATCTGGTAAGGAGAGAGATGATCTCTATAAAATATTATACCTGCTAAAACTATGGATAAGAGATATAATAATATTTAAAGAGCTTTCAAAAGAAGATTGTTTGATAAATGCTGATATAGTTGAGGATATAAAAAATCTTTCAAAAGTAATGGATATAAATTCTCTATTTAATATGATTCATGTTATAGATAACGTTGAAATGGATTTAGAAAAAAATGCAAATATAGAGTTAGCACTAGATGGAATGATGATTAGATTTATATCCATCAGAGAAGGAAAGGGGCAGAAGATTTATGACTGATATTGAAAAAGAGGCACTTTATTACTCTCTTGAAAAGATAAAAGAAAAAAATCTTCCTATAAAGATAATTAAGGTAGAATCTATATCTGAGGAGAATAAGCTAATATTTTATTTCTCTTCTGAAAGAAGAATAGACTTTAGAGAACTTGTAAGGGATTTAGTCCACAAATTTCATGTAAGAATAGAGATGAAGCAGATCGGGGTCAGGGATGAAGCAAAGCTTTTGGGAGGTATCGGGTGTTGTGGAAGAGAGGTATGCTGTGCTACTTTTTTAAAGAGTTTTGAACCAGTATCTGTAAAGATGGCGAAGGATCAGAATCTTGCTATAAATCCTCAGAAGCTTTCAGGGATATGTGGAAGGCTTATGTGTTGTTTAACATTTGAACATGAATTATATTCTGAATCAAAAGCAAAGGAGGCAATTAAGAAAGTGAAGAAGAAGAATACATTCTATATTACTACTCCAATATATTATGTTAATGATTCCCCTCATATAGGTCATGCTTATACAACCGTAGCCGCGGATGTTTTGGCAAGATATAAAAGACTTCAAGGATATGAGGTTTTCTTCTTAACGGGGACAGATGAACATGGAGAAAAGGTAGAAAAAAGTGCAAAGGAAAACAATGAAACCCCGATAGAACTTGCTAATAGGGTAGTTAAAAGATTCCAGAATCTATGGAAGAAACTATACATATCCAATAATGATTTTATAAGAACAACCGAAGATAGGCACAAAAATAGCGTAATATATTTCTTTAATAAACTTAACGAAAGTAGGGATATATATCTTGGAGATTATGAAGATTGGTATTGTATTCCCTGTGAGACTTTCTGGACAAGCAAACAGTTGGTAAATGGTAGATGCCCTGATTGTAATAGACCAACAGAAAGACTTAAAGAAAAAAGTTATTTTTTCAGAATGTCAAAATATCAAAGTGAGTTATTGAAATATATTGAATCAAATCCCGATTTTATTAAACCGGACATTAGAAGGAATGAAGTAATAAGTTTTATAAAAGAAGGATTGAGAGATTTAAGTATAAGCAGAACAACATTTTCATGGGGGATTCCGGTACCAATAGATCCAAAACATGTTATATATGTATGGATTGATGCTTTGACAAACTATCTATCAGCAATAGGCTACGGAAGTGATGAAGAAAGATTTAATAAGTTTTGGCCTGCTGACGTTCACTTTATAGGCAAAGATATTCTAAGATTTCATGCAATATACTGGCCAACTCTTCTGATCTCTGCTGGTCTTCCATTACCCCAGAAGATATTTGCCCATGGCTGGTGGACAGTAGATGGACAGAAGATGTCTAAATCCTTTGGCAATGTTGTAGATCCAAGTGAAATTATTGAGAAATATGGAGTTGATACATTTAGATATTATCTCATGAGGGAAGTTCCGTTTGGAATGGATGGAGATTTTTCAATAAATCTATTTATAAAGAGGATAAATAGCGATCTTGCAAATGATTTAGGTAATCTTTTAAGTAGGACCATTACAATGGTTAAGAAATATTTTAATGGTGTAATTCCAAAACCTTATAACTATGAAGGGATAGATGGAAATCTTATAAATCTGACAAAAACATCTGTAAATAATATTATAGATATAATTGATGAATGTGCATATAACAGAATACTCATATATATATGGGATATTATAAAAAGTACAAATAAGTATATAGATAATACCGCTCCTTGGTCACTTTCAAAGAAGAAAAACAAGATAGATAGGCTCTCTACTATACTCTACAATACCATGGAAGCCTTAAGAATTATAACAATTCTCCTTTATCCATTTATTCCAAAAACAGCAGAAGATATGTGGAGATATATAGGATTTAAACATGATATTAGTGAGGAAAAGCTTGATAATGTGAAGGAATGGGGAGTATTAAAAAATGGGTTAACCGTACTCAAACCATCGCCAATATTCCCAAGGATAGAAAGATGATACTCTTTGATACGCATGCTCATCTTGATATGTTTGATAATCCTCGTAAAATAATTGAAGAAGCTTTTAATAAGGGTGTGAAGTATATGCTTAATATAGGGATAAATTATTCTGAAAAGATTATATCTATTATAGATGAATATAAATCTATATATTCATCTATTGGTATACATCCACATGACGCAAAAGATAGGAATACTGAATACATAAAAAGGTTTATAAACAGCCAAAAGATTATTGCTATTGGAGAGATAGGACTTGATTTTTATCGGGATTATTCTCCGAGGGATACTCAAAGAGAAATATTTATAGAACAGATAGCTATTGCTAAAGAATTTAAACTACCAATTATACTACATTGTAGAAACGCTCATAACGAACTTATAGAAATATTGAGAAATGAGAGGGCGTATGAAGTTGGAGGAATAATGCACTGTTTCTCTGGTGATTATAGGTTAGCAAAAGAATATATTGATATGGGGTTTTTAATATCAATAGCAGGAAATATTACATTTAAGAAGGCACAGAATCTAAGAGATTCTTTGACTAAAGTCCCGATAGAAAAGGTTGTTATTGAAACAGATTCCCCATTTCTTGCACCAGAACCATTCAGGGGGAAGGGGAATAAGCCAGAATATATAATACATACAGCAAATAAAGTTGCAGAGATAAAAGGATTAAGCATAGATGATGTTGCAAGGATTACATTGGAAAACTCAAAGGAGATTTTAAGAATATATGATTCAGAAAGGATTGGAAAGATAGCATATCCTATAAGAGATAGCTTGTATCTAAATATAACTAATAGATGTACAAACTCATGTATATTCTGTGCAAAAAGAGATTCATATAAGGTTAAAGGACATTATTTAAAACTAAGGCATGAACCAACCTATGAAGAAGTTATGAAATCTATAGATGATCCTGATAAATATAGTGAGACTGTTTTTTGTGGATATGGAGAGCCTACCTTAAGACTTGACTTATTAATTAAAGTAGCAAAGGAGCTTAAGAGAAGAAATGCCAGAATAAGAGTTAATACAGATGGGCTTGGCAATTTATTTTATAATAGAAATATACTTAAAGATTTTAAAGGGATTATTGATTCCATATCTATAAGCTTAAATGCAGAAAGTGCCGATAAATATAATAAAATATGCAGGCCAAAATTTGGGGAAAAGGCATATTATGCTGTTAAAGATTTTATAAGGATAGCAAAAAGATACATACCAGAAGTTACAGCAACAGTTGTTAGACTTCCGGATATAAATATTGAAGAATGTAGAAAGATAGTAGAAGATGAACTTAAGGTAAAATTTAGGATAAGAGAGTATAATGAGGTAGGTTAATGAAATTTGGTAATATGGACATACATATATTAAGAGATGGTTATTTCAGACTTGATGGTGGTTCAATGTTTGGAATAGTTCCAAAGGTTTTATGGAAAGGTAAAAAAAAGAGCGACAGGTTAAATAGGATAAATCTTGGTTTAAATTCCCTTATTATAGTAAATAATAGGAATATTATATTAATTGAAACAGGAATAGGTGATAAATATGATAGAAAGATGGAAGAAATATATAATATAAGGAAAGATTATTCACTCTTAAGTGAATTAAAAAAGATAGGTTTAAATAGAGAAGATGTTAAGTATGTTATATTAACCCATCTTCACTTTGACCATTCAGGAGGATCTACAATTATGGATCCAATTAAAGGGATTATACCTACATTTCCAAGAGCTAAGTATATAATCCAGAAAGTTGAATATGAAGAAGCAATAAATAATAATATAAGGACAAAGGGGTCCTATATACATAATAATTTTGTCCCTCTTATGGACTATGACCTAATAGAACTTATTAGTGGTAATTCAATAATAACGAGAGGAGTAAGTGTTATAAAGAGTGGAGGTCATACTGCAGGCCATCAAATTGTAATATTCGAGTCAGAGGGAAAAAAGGGAGTATTTTATGGTGATATAATCCCAACATGTGCTCATCTTAAAACAAATTGGATTATGAGTTGGGACTTATATCCATTGGATGTTATAAGATTTAAGAGGAAAATATTAGAAGAATCTATTCAAGGGTCATATTTAAATATATGGTATCACGAAGATAAGATACCATGGGGATATTTAAAAAAGAGAGATAATTTCTTTAGAATAAAGAGGATATCTTGTCAATAATTGAGGTTAAAGAATTAACAAAGAGGTATAATTCTATTATGGCTCTTAATAAAATATCCTTTGAGGTCAAAAAGGGGGAATTTTTTGCGTTTTTGGGGCCAAATGGGGCTGGAAAGACAACAGCTATAAATATATTATGTACCTTATTAAAACCAACTGGAGGAAAAGCATATCTTAATGGCTTTGACTGTGTAAAGGAACCAGATAAAGTCAGAAAATCTATAGGAATTGTTTTTCAAGACCCGACCCTCGATAATGAATTAACAGCGTATGAAAATCTGAAGTTTCATTGCTATCTATATAATATGGATAAATCTGTGATGAATAAAAGGATTGAAGAGATATTAAAAATAATAGAATTGTACGAAAGGAGAAACGAATTTGTTAAGAACTTTTCTACAGGAATGAGGAGGAGGCTTGAAGTAGCAAGAGGACTTCTTCATTATCCAAGAGTATTATTCTTAGATGAACCGACAATAGGTTTGGATCCAAAAACAAGGGATAATATATGGGATTTTATAAATAGGCTTAGAAAGAGAGAAGAAATAACGGTATTCCTTACCACTCATTATATGGAAGAGGCTGAAAATTGTGATAGGGTTGGAGTGATTGATAGAGGAAAAATAATGGCTCTTGATACCCCATCAAATTTAAAAAAGTCTATAGGGAATGACCTGGTATATATAAAGACTTCCGATAATAAAAAAGCAGAAGAGGAGATTAAAAAAAGGTTTAATATAGAGATTAAGAATGATAAAGATTATATAATTTTAAAGGTTAATGAAGGAGATAATTTTATTTCGGATCTATTTAATAATTTATCTACTAAAATAGAATCTATTAATATAAAAAAAACCACACTTAATGATGTATTTATACATCTAACAGGAAGAAATATAGAAGAGGATATTAAGGGAGAAGAAGAGATAAAATCGATAGCAAGAAGGGATTTATTAAGATAGAATGTTTAAGGCTATATATGTAATTGTTATGAGAGAGTTTAAAAGGTTTTTAAGACAGAAGACCCGGTTCATAACTACCTTTGTAAGACCCCTTACATGGTTATTCCTTATAGGTGGAGGGCTTAAAGTTTTAATAAAAGAGGATAATTCTATATCCTATCAACAGTTTATACTCCCTGGTATATTAGGTATGGCAATACTCTTCAGCTCTATTTTCTCTGCTATATCTATTGTATGGGATAGAGAATTTGGTTTCTTGAGAGAGATACTTGTTGCTCCAGTATCTCGGCTTTCAATTGTTATTGGGAAGGTAATAAGTGGAACATTAATATCCACATTACAGGCTCTTATATTATTAATATTCATCCCCATACTGGGTCTTAATATTTCCTTATCAAAGCTATTTATACTCTTATTTGAGATAATAATTCTTTCCTCATCCATAACATCTTTAGGTATATTAATTGCATCATTTATGAAGTCATTTGAAGGGTTCAATATAGTTATGAACTTTATTATTATGCCCATGTTCTTTTTAAGTGGGGCAATGTACCCTGTTAAGCTTCTTCCTAAATTTATGCAGGGTTTTACTGTAATAAATCCGCTGACATATGGCATAGATTCTTTCAAGAACGTTTTGTTCAATAATGGAAATGGTTCCCTATTAAACCCTGATTTTTCATTATTTATAGATACAGTATTTATAATCGGATTTGGAATAATATTGTTAATATTAGCTACAATTTCTTTTAGGAGAATGGAATGAAAAAGATTGCACCATCTATTCTATCTGCAGATTTTACAAAACTTGGTGAGGAAATAAAGGCTGTTGAAGAAGGTGGGGCTGATTATATACATATAGATGTCATGGATGGCCATTTTGTGCCGAATATAACAATCGGCCCACTCATTGTGGAATCTGCTAATAAGGTTACAGAACTTCCACTTGATGTTCATCTCATGATTTCTGAACCATACCGATATATAAAGGATTTTATATCTGCTGGAGCCAACATAATATCCGTACATCAAGAAGTATGTACCCATCTACATAGAACAGTAGAATATATTAGAGAACTTGGAGCATCCCCCGCTGTTGCTTTAAATCCATCAACCCCAATATCTACACTTGATCATATATTAGAATACGTGGATATGATTCTTATTATGACTGTAAACCCAGGATTTGGTGGACAGGAATTAATAGAGAGTGTAATAGGGAAAATAGTAAAGATGAAAAGAATAATAGATGAGAGAAGGTTAAATATAGAGATTGAGGTAGATGGGGGGATTAAGGTTAATAATATTAAAAAACCTTTCAAGGCTGGCGCTGATATATTCGTTTCCGGCTCAGGGATATTTGGAAGTAGTAACTATAAAAGGACCATTCAAATGATGAAAAGAGAGATAGGATGTTTGGAGTAGGATTCCCAGAACTTGTTCTGATCTTTATAGTAGCGCTGTTACTCTTTGGTCCTGATAAGCTACCTGAAATAGCAAGAACAATAGGAAAAATTATTACTGATCTTAAAAGAACGGCAGATGAAGTAAAGGAGGATTTTGAGAAGGTTATATTAGATGAAGGGGAAGAGATTAAGGGAGATATTGAAGATACCTTGTTAAATTTAGGAAATCTGGATAAGGAGGAAAAAGATAAAAGGGATAAAGGTTGAGAGAAGATAAAAAACTTCCATTTAAAGAACACCTGAGGGAACTTAGACAAAGAATAATAATAAGTCTCTTAGCCACAGGGTTCTTTTTTATTCTTTCATATATATTTTCAGTATATATAATAGAATTCCTTCTAAGACCTCTCCTTAACGTGTTACCCAAAGGAGAAGGAACTATATTCTTGGGCCCTACTGAAGGATTCTTTATATACATAAAAGTTTCACTCATATTTGGAATATTTATAGCTGCTCCAATAATAATATGGGAAGCATGGGCATTTATAGCACCAGGGCTTTATGAAAAGGAGAGAAAATATATTTTACCATTTTTAATATTCTTACCTTTCTTATTTATATTAGGAGCCTTAATCGGATATTTATTTATATTACCAATTATTCTAAGATTCTTTATAGGATTCTCAGATGAATTCATAAAGCCCCTACTCTCCATAAATAATTACCTTACATTCTCTGCGAAATTTCTTGCAATCATGGGTATAATATTTGAGATCCCTATTGTTTCTATATTTCTTACCAAAATTGGCATAATAGATCCGGTCAAATTATCCAAGAATAGGAAATATGCTATATTAATCATATTTATAATCTCTGCAATAGTAACACCTCCGGATATTGCAAGTCAAATTATTATGTCTATACCATTTATAATTATCTATGAAATCAGTATAGTTCTGTCAAGGATATTTAGAAGAGATTGATAG
>CAZCTP010000026.1:0-29668 GCA_964501575.1 uncultured Thermodesulfobacteriota bacterium | reverse complement strand
GGTGGTAAGATATGCTGCATAATGTTATCACGAAAAAAGAGATGCTTACAATATAAAAATTTTACTTGACAAAAAAATTATATAAATTAGAATATTTATTTAAATTTGGATTGTTTTTAAATGTTTAGTTATAAATAGTACGTAAAAGAGGGGATAATATGAGGATGAGGATATTGTTCTTTGTTTTAATAATTAATATGGTTTTTATAGGAGATTTATTCGGAATAGAAAAGAGTGTACAGACTGAAAAATCTTTCTTCACGTCCAGTGAGATGTGTGGTGAATGCCATAATGATATATATAAAAATTGGAAACGTTCACTCCATGCTCTTTCTGCAGAGGATCCTATATTTGATGTTGTATATATGCAGGCATTAAGAATTTCTGATGGTAAGGCAAATAAGTTATGTTTTAAATGCCATGCTCCAATAGCCTGGATTAAAAAAGATTTTTCTTTCACTCAAGAAATTAGTAGAGAGGGAATTTCATGTGATTTTTGTCATTCAATAGTAGAGGTGAATCTTGATGATCCTGTATATCCATATAAGATTAAACCCGGCAAAGTAAAAAGGGGTCCGTTCAAAGGTGTAGTTTCACCGGCTCATAAAACCGAGTACTCAGAATTGCATGTTAGTTCTGAAATATGTGCTGGTTGTCATGAATTTAGAGGTAAGAATAACGTCCCTATAATAAGTACCTATACCGAATGGAAAAACGGACCATATCCAGCGAAAAAGAAGGAATGTCAGACATGTCATATGCCGTATATAGAAGGCTATGTGGTAAAGCCAGAGCTTAAAAGAGTAAAAAGGAGGATAAATCTCCATAATATTCAAGGGGGTCACTCTATATCTCAATTAAGTAAAGCAGCAAAGGTAGAGATATTAAGGGTTAAGAAAAGGGAAAATAATATCTTGGTAGAAATAATGGTTAAAAATGTGGGATCAGGACATATGATTCCTACTGGCCTTCCCTCAAGAAAGCTTGTTCTTGAAGTATCTTTAAAAAATAAAAAGGGAGCTGAGATATATAAAAAGCAGATGGAGTTCAAAAAGGTTATGGTAGATGAAGAGGGGAATATTCTTAAAACAGATGCTGAAATATTACTTAAATCTGCACGGATATATAGTGATAATCGTATACCACCAATGGGTGCTAAAAGGGTGAAATTTCTATTCCCAATAAAAGATAGCATACTTGATAGAGTTGAAGCAAAACTTATTTATCATTATGAACCATTACTTATAGTTCCTCAGGAAATGTCTATTGAGATGGCTAAAGATTTAAAAATACTAAAAAGATAGGAGATTATAAAGGATATGGGTATAAAGAATTCTTGGATTATATTTGTAATATCTATATTCATCTTAGGGCTTAGTTTTGGTGGATCATCTATAAAACAACCTATAGAATTTAGTCATAAGAAACATACAGAGCAGGATATAGAATGCGAAGCCTGTCATATATATGTTAAGGAGCAGATTTTTGCTGGGATTCCAAATGTAGAGACATGTCTTGAGTGCCATAGTGAGCCTATAACTGAGAGTAAAGAGGAAGAAAAGATAAGGGAGTATCATAAGAAGAATAAGAAGATACCATGGATTAAAATTAATAATCTTCCTCCGCATGTATATTTTTCACATAGGAGGCATGTAGCTATTGCAAAACTGGAATGTAAGATCTGTCATGGGAATATGGGTGAGCTTGTAAAACCTCCTAATAAGCCTCTTGTTACCCTTAAGATGGGGGATTGTATTGATTGTCATAAAAGGAAAAAAGCGAAAATAGATTGCATATATTGTCACAAATAGGAGTGGGGATATGTCTTTAACAAGAAGAGATTTTATAAGAATTATAGGAGGCGGAACATTAATAACTACCTCTGGATGTTTAAAAATAAAGGGGATAAAAGAAAAAGTTTTTGTACCGCCGGGAGGAATTGAGAAATGGGTTCCATCAGTATGCAGGCAATGTTCTGGAGGTTGTGGTATTTTAGCCCGTGTTATTGATGATAGGGTTGTAAAATTAGAAGGTAATCCATTACATCCCATAAACAGGGGGACTTTATGTCCAAAGGGGCATGCCGGGCTTCAGGTATTATACGACCCTGATAGGATAAGATATCCTTTAAAAAGAATTGGAAATAGAGGAGAGGACAAATGGAAGAAAATAGGTTGGGATGAGGCTATAAAAGAGGTTTCAGAAAAGCTAAAAGGAATAAGAAAGAAAGATGGAGCACATACAATCTCCTTTATCAGTGGAACAAATAGAGGATTAATGGATATTCTTCTTAATAGATTTCTTGAAGCCATTGGATCTCCAAATTATATATTATCTATGGATGATAATGAGGATATACCCATAGATGCAGTATATACTATGCAGGGTGTAAGAAATAAACCATTATACGATATATCCCATACAAATTATATTCTTTCTTTTGGTACATCTTTACTCGAATCAATTTTATCTCCGGTTGAGGTTCTTAGGTCTTATGGAGATTTCAGAAGAGGGAGGGAAGGGCTAAGAGGTAGATTGGTTCATATAGGTTCCAGGCTTTCTGTAACAGGAGTAAAAGCTGATAAATGGATTCCAATAAATCCTGGTACCGAAGGAGTCCTTGCATTAGGAATAGCTCATATAATTATAAAGGAATTCTTATATGATGATAATTTTATTTCTAACCATACATTTGGATTTAATGATTGGGTTGACAGTAACGGAAAAACCCATACAGGATTCAGAAGCCTTGTTCTTAAGGAATATCCTCCATCTATAGTATCAGAGATAACTTCTGTTCCTGTTGATCAGATAGTAAGAATTGCTAAGGAATTTGCTACTTCTAAACCTTCATTAGCTATAACATATAGAGGTGGGATTTATGATCAAATGGCTGTGCATTCTTTAAATGCTCTGGTTGGTAATTTTGATATAAAAGGAGGGATATTAATATCCCGAGATCCAAAGCTATATACATTTCCTGAAGTTCATAAGGATTCTGCTGCAAAGAAGGGACTTTCTATGCCCTCTATTCTTGATTCCGAAAGAGAAAGTTTTAGGATTTTTCCCAAGCCTATAGAGCTTTTCCCAGAGAGGATAAAGAGTAAAAAACCATATAAAATAAATGCTCTCCTAATTTATAATAGTAATCCTTTATTCTCTATGGAGAATGGGAGAAATATGAATGAAGCATTAAAAGATATTCCCTTTATAGTGAGCTTTTCATCATTTATGGATGAAACAAGTAAACTTGCTGATCTTATTTTGCCAGATCATACCTATCTTGAAAGATGGGGTGATGATGCTGTTTCTACTATTGATGGCTATCCTATAGTAAGTTTAAGTCAGCCTGTTTCAAAGCCATTATATAATACAATGCATACCGGTGATGTAATATTAAAAATTGCAAAGAATATAGGAGGTAGTGTAGGAGATAGTTTTCCATGGAAAGATTTTAAAGACCTTCTCTTTTATTCATTGAAGCATGTGTATGAACACAGAAGTGGAGATATATTTGGTGCTCCCTTTGAAACCTATTGGACAACTCTTCTTGCTAAGGGAGGATGGTGGTCTCCATCCTATAAATCATTTGATGAATTTATGGATGGTATGTTAACCAAAGGGGGATGGTGGGAACCGATATATTATTATAAAGAATGGGATAGAATATTCTTAACCCCTTCAAAAAGATTTGAGTTCTATTCCAATATACTTAAAGAGAAGATTCCTTCCAAGGATGACAAGATATTTCTTCCTCACTATAAAAAATTAGAATTTCATGGAGATGAAAGGGATTATCCTTTTTATCTTGATATATATAGAGTTATGTCTCATTCTGGTATTACTGATTATAATCAACCATGGCTTAAGGAGATTTTGAGCCCTCAAATCCCGGGGAAATGGGAATCTTGGGTTGAAATTAATCCAGAGAGTGCCAAAAAAATTGGAATATCTGACGGGGATATGGTCTGGGTTGAATCTATTAAGGGTAGGATAAAACTCAGAGCGAAATTATATACAGGGATTGTTCCAGAAGTGGTTAGTATTCCATTGGGACTGGGGGAAAATGGTAATGGTAGATGGAATAAGAATATTGGGATTAATCCAAAGGGAATTTTAGCAAAGGCTCTTGATCCATTATCTGGGATTCCAGTATGGTATTCTACAAGAGTGAGAATATATAAAGCATAAGGAGGATTGATGGCTAGATGGGGTATGGTTATAGATCTTGATAAATGTACAGCATGTCAGGCATGCATCATAGCATGTCAGGCAGAGAATAATATATCCTTTGCCGGGCCAAGAGAGGCCAGAATACATAGAACCATTCATTGGATGGAACTTATTCAATATACAGAGGGGGAATACCCTAACATAAAAGTGAGATTAATACCAAGACCATGTATGCAATGTGATAAACCCCCTTGTACTAAGGTATGTCCTGTCAGGGCCACAATGATGAGTGAAGAGGGGATAGTAGCCCAGATATATCCAAGATGTATAGGTTGTAGGTACTGTACTACTGCATGTCCATATACCGTTAGATATTTTAATTGGTATAGTCCAAGATGGCCAAAAGAGATGAAAAATTATCTTAACCCTGATGTCTCAGTGAGGTATAAAGGGGTTGTAGAAAAATGTACATTCTGTAGCCATAGACTCCAGAAAGCAAGAGATAAGGCAAGAGCTGAAGGAAGGGAATTGCTTCCGGGTGATTATATACCTGCATGTGTTCAGACATGTCCAAGCGGAGCAATGTATTTCGGTGATCTTGATGATCCAGACAGTGCGGTTTCAAAACTTATAATAAGTCCAAGAGCTTTCAGGCTTTTAGAAGACCTTGGGACAGAACCAAAAGTATATTATCTATCAGAAGGGGAATAAGTTATGGAAGATGATAAGATATTATTTGATCCTATACTTAAAACTACTAAGAAGTTTTATATAATTGCAGGATTTCTTTTAGCTATAGGGGTGTGGGGTATATATGCTTATTTAATTCAGTTTGGGAATGGACTGGGAGTTACTGGTATGAATAGACCTGTATTTTGGGGAATATATATCACAAATTTCGTATTCTTCATTGGAGTTAGCCATGCCGGTACTCTTATATCTGCTATTCTAAGGATTGCAAATGCAGAATGGAGAAGATCTATAACAAGGTCAGCTGAGGTTATAACTGTTTTAGTTCTAGTCTTTGGAGCTGGTAATATAATAATAGATTTAGGTAGGCCTGATAGGATTTTGAATATTATATATTTTGGTAGATTTCAATCTCCTCTATTATGGGATGTTACAAGTATAACGATATATCTAACCGCAAGTACAATATATCTATATATTCCACTTATTCCTGATATCGCTTTATTAAGGGATACAGTCAAAGATAAGCCAAGAAAGTGGCTCTATAAGATACTCTCTTTGAGATGGAAGGGGACAGAAAGGCAACAGAAGATACTTAATAAAGCTATCGCTATTATGGCTGTTCTTGTTATTCCTATAGCTGTATCCGTGCATACAGTTGTATCCTATGTATTTGCTATGACTATACAACCCATGTGGCATAGCACTATATTTGGTCCATATTTTGTTTCAGGGGCTATATTTTCTGGTATTGCTGCTATTATAACGGCTATGGCGATAATAAGAAAGGTATATCACCTGGAGGATTACTTAAGGCCTGTTCACTTTAATAATCTGGGTATACTGCTTCTTGTAATGACCTGCCTCTGGCTATATTTCACATTCTGTGAATATATAACAGTCTTTTATGGAGGCGAACCTTCTCATCTAAGTGTATTTTATTCAAAGATTACAGGAAAGTATTCACCATTATTCTGGGTTATGTTCCTAACATGCTTTATTATTCCATTTATAATCTTAGTTAATAAAAAAACGAGGACTATTACTGGGACAGTTGTGGCATCTATATCTGTAAATATAGGTATGTGGCTTGAAAGATTTACTATTGTTGTTCCAAGTCTTGCAAATCCAAGGATTCCATATGAAAGGGGAGTATATCATCCAACCTGGGTTGAATGGTCAATATTTGCGGGTTGCGTTGCTCTATTTATCCTACTCTATATGATATTTACAAAACTATTTCCGATTGTATCTATATGGGAGGTAAGAGAGGGTAGAGAGAAAGGTTTATCAGAGGTTAAAGAAAGGGTAAAAGAATATCTCCCTGGTATGGAGGAAGCATGATGAAGAAAGTATTAGTGATAATATCTATTCTTTTCTGTTTTAAGATTGCATATGGAAATGACCTGCTTCCAGAAAATCTTATGGATGGGGCAAAGCTATTTGTTAACAAAGACTGTATTAGATGTCATTCTATCAAAGGTGAAGGTGGAAAAGTAGGTCCTGATTTGGGAAGAATCAGGATAGAAGGAAGTGTATTTGATATAGCTGCGCTTATGTGGAACCATATACCCTATATGATAGAAAAGGCCAATCATGGAGCTATTTCATGGCCCAAATTTTCTGAAAAGGAAATATTAAATATTATAGGCTATCTCTATTATATAGGTTATTTTGATGAGCCAGGTAATCCTGATATAGGAAAGATACTTTTTGATAAAAAGGGATGTGTAAAATGCCATGCGGTAAATGGTAAGGGCGGGAAGATGGGTCCACCTCTTGATAAATTTAATAAAAAAGTTTCTCCAATATTTATGGCTCAATCTATGTGGAATCATGGCCCAGATATGGATAAGATGATGAAAAAAATGAGAGTTAGAAGGCTTATATTTAAAGAAAATGAGATGAGGGATTTATTAGCATATATCAGAAAGAGGAAGGTTAAAAAGATATTTATATCCCCGGGAGATGTAAATAGAGGTAAGAAGTTATTTTCAGAAAAGGGTTGTATAAAATGCCATCCGATAAAAGGCAAAGGTGGTATGGTTGCTCCTGATCTTGGTAAAAAGTCTAAGGAATTGAAGCAGAATCTAAATAGGATAGCAGGTATATTATGGAACTTATCCCCAAATATGTGGGAAAAGATGAAAAAGATGGGTATATCATATCCTAAGTTTTCTGGGAGAGAGATGGCTGATGTTATTGCATATCTATATTTTTTAGGATATTTTGAAGAAGATATAGATATATCAAAGGGTAAAGAACTATTTAATAAGAAAGGTTGTGTGAGATGTCATCCAAGACTAAGGAAGTTTTCAACACCGATAGAGGGATTTGCAAACATGTGGAATAATGCTCTTTCTATGGAAGAGTCAATGAGTAAGATAGGTATAAATTGGCCTATTTTTAAAGAAGGTGAAATGGGTAACCTTTTAGAATATATGAGAGGTGGAAAGAAATGAAGGAAGATAAGATTATAAGATGTATACAGATATTAGGAATTATATTCTTTTATATCTTTGCTATAGGATTTATAGCATTTCTTTTAAATGGAATAAGAAATGGATGGATATATAGGATTTCTTTCCCACATGCTGTTGTAATATCTTCTATCATTATCCCGGTAATTTTTATAGTAACTTATGTGATATCCATGGTATTTTGGGGAATTTCAAAGGGGGAATAAGATATGAGAAGAATTATAGAAACTGTGATATTTATTTTAATTCTTGAGGGTATATCTTTGGCAAATCAGGGTTCTTATCAGTTACCAGGTGATATGAAAAATGGCTGGAAGATATTTTTTGAGAAGGGATGTATTAAATGCCATTCCATTTGGGGTGAAGGAGGGAATATAGGGCCAGATATAACAAAGAGTGAAGCTAAATATATTACTCAGGGAGGATTGGTAGCAGCTATGTGGAACCATGCACCAAGAATGTGGAAGAAAATGAAGGAGAAGGGAATTCAATATAACAAATTAACTAAGGAAGAGATGAGTAATATATTTGCTTTAATATATTTTCTAAGGTCTCTTGATGAGTCAGGAGACCCGATAAAGGGGGAAGTAGTATTTAATAAGAAAAAATGTATAATATGTCATTCAATAAGAGGTAAGGGGGGGAAAGTTGGTCCGGATCTCAGCAAATGGGGAGGATATACAAATCCTCTATTGTGGGCTGGTATAATGTGGAATCATGCACCAAAAATGGAGAAGGAAATGGCCAATAGGGGACTTAAGTGGCCTATATTTAAAGGGAATGAGATGGTTAATCTTACAGCCTATATTAGAAGTGTAGCCCCGGTAAAGGAAAGAATATTTTTATCTCTTGGTGATCCCCGGAATGGTAGGGAGCTTTTCTTGAAGAAGAGATGTGATAAGTGTCATTCTGTTGGGAAAGAGGATAAAAAGATTGATCTCAGTAAGAGGAGTAAGTTTACAAGGACATTGTCCCAGGTGGCTGGGCTTATGTGGAATCATTCTCCGGATATGTGGAGAAAAATGAAGAAAAAGGGGATAGGAAGACCAACACTTTCAGCAAAGGATATGGTGGATATTATAGCCTATTTATTTTCTATAAGATATTTTGATGAGCCTGGAGATAAGGATAACGGGAAAAAGCTTTTTTCAGAAAAGCATTGTATATCCTGCCATAGAGGTAAAGGGAGAATTGCTCCAGACCTGACTGTCTTGAAAGGTAAAATTTCTCCTGTATCAATGGCATCTGCAATGTGGAATCATGGTCCAACCATGCATGAAAAGATGAGGGATAAAGGTATATCATGGCCAGAAATAAGTCCTAAAGAGATGGTAGATATTATGGAATATATTAATGCGGGTGAATAGAAATCTGTTTATTTAAAGATTAAATCCTTCATAGATTACCAATCTTATCATACTTCTCCAGTTGCAAAGACCCATTCTTCACAATAAGATGGGATGTAAGAGGTAGTATATTTAATATTATTAAAATATTTAAGTAAAACCTTATCTATAAATTTAATCATCTTTGTATCATATTTAGAACAACACTGAAGGCTTAATATCCCTCCCTTATTTAATTTTTTCTTGATTCTTGATAATAACCTGGAGATATAGACTTCTCGGTCAATATTAACATAGGCTTCAGGATGCATGTGTAAATCATAAATAATAACATCAAACATGAGGTTTTTTTCTAATAGGAAATTATTAACTTCATCTATTACAATTTTTACCCGACTGTCATCAAATGCGTTTTTACATATAGGACGCAAGAACTTTTTAGAGTATTTAATGACTTCTTCATCAATGTCCACTAAGACCACACTTTTTGGGTTAGCTTTTAAAATTTCATTTAAAACTCCTCCATCACCTCCTCCAAGGATTGCAACATTATTCATATAGGCTTTACTCTTTACAAAAGGAGGCACAATAGTTTCATTATAAATATGAACATCTTTCTCAGCTACCTGTGGATCCTTGTCAAGGAATAACATTCTTCCATAGTTTTCATTTTCTATAATTTCAATATGTTGATACTTTGACTTCTTATCAAGGAATCTTCTCTTTACATGATATCTTACTTCAACACTATCTGGAGAAAAGCTTGTTATCCAATCGTTAGATGCTATTTCGAGGGGATTCCCTCGCGTTACCTCAATATTCCTTATACTCTTTGGTCTAAATTTATTTTTTAAAAAATTTAATAATTTAAATGAAGCTTCAGAACCTGAAGCACAGGTAAATATGTCAACTGATGCATGCAGAGCTTCTGGATATGTATGAATTGCGATGTGAGATTCACCTATTATTGCAATAGATGTAACACCAACAGGATCGAATTGATAGCTATCAATTTTCTTAAGATCCAATCCACATTCCTTTATGCCTGATTCAAGTATTTCTTCAATCCTTTTTATATCATTAAGTATGCTCTTTGAGCAATATATAAATTCTGCAATGATATGTCTCCCTGTAGGTTTCATTTCCCCCCTTCCATTTATCTTTTATTTTTGATTATCTCCTCCCTTCTTAAAGTCAAAAAATTTTGTAAAAATTCCCAAACTGGGAAAATATTAAACAGTAAATTTATCAATTTATTCCAAATTTGTCAATAGAAAATCTTCCTGGTGGGGCGGAGATGTTCAGGCAGATGGTGGTACAGTTAAGTTAGTAAAGATTAAAGTAATGAGTCTCTGAAGCATTGCCCGAGGGAGGGCAATGCTTCAGAGACTTGTAAAAGATAACTATAGGATTTAAAAAATCCCATGTAGAAAAAATTTGGAGGGGCTAAAGGATTTACCAGGCCCCCTGAGAAGATTCACAATCAATTTTATTTTAACTTTATGAGGAAGAATTTATATAAAGGTTTTAAGACACCGAAGGATATAACATACCCTCTGAGGTTTTTTTATTGTCACCTATAATATTAGATGATATTTTATATAGACAAAATGAGGACTTTGATATGAATTATGAAGTGTACCCCCATCCCCCTGATCATCCCAGGTTTAGGGAAGTTAAGAGTTGGAAACGAGAGTTTTTCATACAATAGAGGCTTATTTTGATGATTTGGGATAAATTATAAACTAAATCCAAATATTGAGGGAGGAATCATAAATGGAAAATGATAATTAAGTAGGTTTCTAACTCCACAAAAAATATCTTTTAACCCTATATAGATGATTAGTACTTTCCAACTTCCCAAACGGAGACTTATGTAAACTTTCACCATTACAGCATAATTTCCAATGAAAATAGTGGATATACTACATATTTGCTCTAAAAATTTTAAGGAAACTCCGGTTTAAGTATTCATATTGACTTTTTTCTTAATAAAATTATATTATATTCTATGATAGAGATTATAGATTCATAAAATTATCTAAATAGGGAGGAGATATGAAGAAAAAGCTAAAAAAAATATTTGAACCTATTAATATAGGAGGATTAGAGCTAAAGAACAGAATAGTAATGTCTCCCATGTGGAGTATGTTTGCTTCTGTTAATGGAGAAGTAACTCCTCAAGTTTTGAACCACTATGCAGAGAGGGCAAAGGGTGGGGCATCCCTTATAATAGTTGAAGCTACTGCTGTGGATGGAAATCATACTTGGTTAGAGCCTCAGCTAAGAATTGATAGAGAAGTTTATATTGCAGGGTTACATCGGTTAACGGAAGCTATTCATATAAATGATGCTTTAGCCTGTATTCAACTTCATCATGCAGGGATGTGGGGATATGATCCTGTTGCCCCTTCAGATGTACCCTGTATTGAATTAGGAGTCAGGACTGTTCGTCCAAGGCCTCTATCTATAAAAGAGATTCAGGATGTAAGAGAATTTTTCTCTGAAGCAGCTCTAAGAGCTAAACGAGCAGGACTTGATATGGTAGAACTTCACGGAGGAACTTCTTATCTTTTACAGCAATTTGTTTCTCCTCATACTAATAAAAGAAAGGATCAATATGGAGGAAATCTTGAAGGGAGGATAAGACTTTCTTTAGAGATAGTAAAAGAGATTAAAGAAAAGTGTGGGGCCGATTTCCCCATAGGTTATAGGATGGTTGCTGATGAGCTCTTACCGGATGGAATTAACATAGAAGAATCAAAATCTTTTGCCAGATATTTGGAGAAAGCTGGTATTGCTTATCTCTCAGTCCAGTTAGGTACCTATGAGACCTTTAATGCTGGAGAAGGGCAATTTGCTATGAGATCAGCTAAAGGGAATACCAATAAATATACAAAAGCTCTTAAAGAGGTGGTTTCTATACCAGTTTTTGCATGCCAACAGATTCATGATCCATTATTTATGGAGGAAGTTCTTGAAAGAAGAGTAGCTGATATTATTGCCTTGGGTAGGCCATTGCTTGTGGACCCCTTCCTACCCAAAAAGCTTATGGAAAACAAAGCAGAAGATATCCGGATGTGTTTAAGGTGTGGACAATGTTATTCCTGTGTTATAGTAGAGGCATGTCAGATTCGTTGTCCTCAAAATCCCCAGTTAGGAAGAGAAAGGGAATATGCTATCTTACCCTCCTCATCTCCCAAAAAGGTCTTAGTTATAGGTGGAGGTCCCGCAGGTTTAGAGGCTGCCAGAGTGGGAGCACTTCGAGGACATGAGATAATTCTTATGGAAAAAGAACCAGAATTAGGAGGACAATTAAAGATTGCTTCCTTACCTATTGGCAAACAGGACTATAAGACCTTTGTTATAGATTGGCAGGAGCTACAATGTAAGAAGGCTAATGTTAAGATAGAGCTTAATAAAGAAGTTACATCCTCCATTGTAGAGGATATTAAGCCTCAGGTAATAATTGTTGCCACGGGAGCTAATATTTTTATGCCCTCAAGCTTCGGAATAAATAGCAATAATGTGGTGACAGCGTGGGATGTATTGAAAAGAGAAGTTCGGGTGGGGAAAAGAGTTGTGGTAGCTGGTGGGGGGATGGTTGGAGTAGAAGTGGCAGATTTTTTAGTAGAGAACGGCCTATCAGAAGATGTAACCATAATAGAGAAATTACCCGATATAGCAACTGATATGGAACTTATGAATAGGGCTTATATAATAAACAAACTTGAAGAATACAATGTTAAAGTAATAAAAGAATGTGAATTGGAAGAGATTACAGAGAGAGGTGTGGTGGTAATGGATAAAGAAAAGAATAAGAGAAATATTGAGGCTGATACTGTAGTAATAGCATTGGGATCAGTCTCTAATAATGGACTTCAAAGGGAATTAGAGAGTAAAAACCTTGAAATAGAGATTTATACTATTGGAGATTGTAGAAAGCCAAGAAAACTTCTGAATGCTATTCATGAAGGTTTCTATGTAGGGCTTCAAATATAGTTCCTTTCAGCTGAGGAATAAAATATATTTATTACTCAGTTTTTATCTTTAGAAATTAGTGAGCGATCATAAAGTTTTAAATATTATCTTCATACCTTTGTACCCTTTGGAATATTACTATACCACCTTCCAATACTTTGCTTATCTATGCGCTTTTGTTGATGTCCATAGTACCATTTCAGGTTTTTTAAATTTGACTAATGACTCCAATATATATTAAAATATTTTTATGGATTTTTTTGAGCCGTCCTATATTCAGGAATATAGGAATGGAGCATTGGAGGAGAAGATTGAAAAGTGTATTAAGATATTAAATGAATGTACTCTATGTCCAAGAAAATGCAAAGTTAATAGGCTTAAGAATGAAAAAGGAATTTGTAGAGTTGGTAGATGGGCGGTAATATCAAGTTTTAATCCCCATTTTGGTGAAGAGAGTCCCCTTGTAGGATTCTATGGATCAGGGACTATATTTTTTTCATATTGTAACCTTGGATGTATATTCTGCCAGAATTATGAAATAAGTCATCTTGGTGGAGGTCACTTAGTTTCTCCTGAGATTCTGGGAGATATAATGTTAAAGCTAAAAGATTTTAGATGCCATAATATAAACTTCGTAACACCAACCCATGTTGTTCCTCAGATACTGGAGGCTTTGCCATTCGCTATTGAGAGAGGGCTTAATATTCCCCTTGTATATAATTGTGGTGGATATGAAAATATTGAGACATTAAAGTTATTAGAGGGAATATTTGATATATATATGCCTGATTTTAAATATATGGATAAAAGAGTAGCCTTTGAGCTTTCAAAGGCAGAGGATTATCCAGAGGTTGTAAAGGAAGCAATTAAAGAGATGTATAGACAGGTTGGGGATCTAAAGATGGATAACAATGGCATTGCGTATAGGGGATTGCTTATCCGCCATCTTATATTACCGAATGGACTTGCCGGAACTGAGAAAGTGATGGAGTTTATTGCAAAAAATATTTCTCCCTACACATATGTAAATATAATGAATCAATATAGGCCATGCTACAAATCTCATTTATTCCCAAAGATAGGAAGGAGAATAACAGAGAAGGAATTTGACAATGCTATTAATATAGCAATAAATAAGGGTATTAGGAGGATAGATGGAATTAATTAATATTTTAGGTATTATGGGTTCACCCAGAAAGGGAAGAAATACTGAATATATATTATCAGTAGCATTGGAGGAGGCTTCAAAGCTTCCAGATGTTAAAACAGAGATGATAAGGCTTGTTGATTATAATATTCTTACGTGTGACGGGTGCAATGCCTGTCTTAAAGGGAGATGCCCTCTTGATGAGAAGGATGATATGAAGGTTATAGATGAGAAGATAATAAATGCTGATGGTATAATAATAGCTTCTCCATCATACTGGTCCAATGTACCAGGAATGGTTAAAACATTTATGGATAGGACAAGGAAGTTAAAGATGTCTAATCATATGTTAGATGGTAAGGTTTTAGCCCCTATTGCGGTTTCTGCATTAAGGCATGGCGGTGGCTCCGGGGTTATAGATGCAATAATTAGACTGGGTTTTGATCAAAGAATGATTATTGTAAGTGCACCCTCAAATCCCTTAAAGGATTCCCCATTTCCAGTGGGATCTTTACAGACCGATACCGGATGGAGAATAACCAAGGAAGATCCAATAGGGATTAAAGATGCAAAGAATCTTGGTATTAGGGTTGTAGAGGTTACTAAGGCATTAAAGAAATATAAAAAAGGAGGAGATAGTGGATAAGGAGTTAGAGATTATAAGAAGCGTTAATTCTTCGTTTCCATTTAATAAACCTATTAAAGATTGGAAAGAGAATGGCAAGAAGATGATAGGTTGGATATGTACATATGTTCCAGAGGAGATTATATATGCTGCTGGTATTCTTCCTGTGAGGATTGCAACAGATTCAAGAGAAATAAATGTTGATACTGCAGAATCTTATCTATACTATAGCACATGTTCTTATATAAAAACATGCCTGCAGCTTGTCATTGATAAGCAATTTGAGTTCTTAGATGGATTTGTTACATGCACTGCATGTGAGGGGTGTAGATATATAGCTGAGATGTGGAGGAATTATGTATCCTCTCCACTTGTTCATCTTATAAGTCTGCCAAGGAAAAGGAGTGATAGAGGATATAAATTCTATCTAAAAGAGCTTAATAGATTTAAAGATAATATTGAAAGACTTTTTAATGTAAATATCTCTGACGAGGCTTTAAGGGATGCTATATCTTTATATAACAGAAGTAGAGAGCTATTAAAAAGTTTATATGAGCTTAGGAAGGCTGATAATCCCCCTATATCTGGAGCAGAGACCCTTGAGATTATTAATGCAAGTGGCAGAATGCCAAGGGATGAATATAATAGTATATTAGAAAATATATTGAATAAGTTGAATAAGGCAAGGGGAATTAACCAAGAATCTAATGGTAGATTAAGGCTTATGGTTAGCGGGAGTGTCCTGAATAATAGTGAGTTTATAAAGAGTATAGAAGACCTTGGAGGAGTGGTTGTAGTTGATGAGTTATGTACCGGGGTAAGATACTGGTCAGACCCTGTAGAATTGCCTTCAGATTTATCCCCTATTGAGGCTATATGTAAAAGATATTTTCTGAAATTTCCATGTGCAAGGATGTATCATCTTGGTGAAAGATATGATAGAGTGATCGATCTGGTTAAAGAATTTAGGGTGGATGGGGTTATAATGGAGACAATGAGATATTGTGTCCCATATATACATGATAGGCCGGTATTAAAGAATAGACTTAAGGAGAGTGATATACCTTTTCTTGATCTTGATGTTGAATATGGAATGCCCGGGACAGGACAGATAAGAACAAGAATTCAGGCATTTATGGAGATGCTTATGACAAGGAGGAACAAATGAAGGAAGAAGCTTTAAAAAGAATAGATGAAGCAATAGAAGCATTTACTAAGATTGTAAATCATAGAAGGGCTCAAAATTCTCCTAAGAGTGATGTATATAACTATGAACTGCTTAGAGGGATATTTGAAAGTGTTAAGGATGGTATAACAAATAATAAAAGTGTTGTTGCCTATGATTGGGTTCTACATCCAGGATTAATAAGGGCATTTCATATGGTACCAATAATGCTTATGCATTATACATGGATATTAAGCGGCTCATTAAAGGCTCATACCGATTGTATAAATATAGGCAATGAATTAGGATTAGGGATAGATATATGTGGTGCTCATAGAATACCTATAGGGCTTTATAATAAGGGATGGATACCACCACTTGCTGCTCATATAACATATTCAGCTGGATGCGATAATTTAGCTGGTTCATATAAGATAGAACAGGAATATCAGAGGACCCCATTTTTCTATATAGATCTGCCATATCCAGCGAATCATGAGGATGCCTTTGAATATATTATGGGGGAATTAAATGATTTGGTTAAATTTCTTGGAGATGTTTCTAAAAGAAAGATGGATATGGATGTATTAAGAAATAATATTAAGCTCACGGCAGAGATGCATGAACTTATGTTTGAAATTAAAGAACTCCTAAAGGCTAAGCCATGTCCGATGGAGAGTAGAAGAAATTCACAATCATATTGGTTATCTATCGTATATTGTGGGACAGAAGAGATAATAAAATATTTTAATATATTGAGAGATGAGTTAAAGGATAGGGTTAATAAAGGGATAGGTGCTATACCGAATGAGAAATATAGGCTTATGAGTATCCCTCCACCTCCTGTAATGAGATCGAGGTTGCTTGAATGGTTAGAAAAGGAACACGGAGCTATTGTAGCTATGGATCTTCATTGGTGCTGGAGGAGATATAAGATAGATCCCGATGACCCAATTGAAACAATAGGAAGAAGGATGCTTAACTTCCCTATATTTAGGCATGTATATACCCCGATTATGAGTGAGGATGGATGGGTAAGTGATGTAGTTAAAGCTGCAGAAGAGCATCAGATAGATGGATTGATAATATGGGGTAATCCTGCATGCAGGCCAACCGGTGGATCACATAAGCTTATAAAGGATAATCTTAAAAAGAAGCTTGGGATTCCAACAGTTGTTGTGGATAACGATCCTATAGACTTAACATATACAACAGAAGATAAGCTCAGAGAGACATTTGAAGAATTCTTAGAGGTTATAGAGGCAAACAGATGATAGTAGCAGGAATAGATGTAGGTAGCCTTACTACTAAAATCGTTATAATGGATAATAGTAAGGTGCTTAGTTACACTATAGTTGCTTCAGGAGAGGAGGGAGATATTGAAGCTAAGAAAGGAATTGAATCTCTTGGGTTTTCCATTAGTGATATTAAGACCATAGTTGCAACGGGTGCTGGGAGAAAATCTATATCATTTGCCAATAAATATAAGACTATTCTTCCATGCCTTACAAAGGGTGCTCTCTTTTTATTTCCCAATGCTAAGACCATAGTAGATGTTGGGGCTGAAAGCTCTACAATAGTAACGATAAATGAAAATGGAGGAATTGAAGATTTTAGCACATCTGATAAATGTGCTTCTGGAACCGGGATATTTCTTCAATCTATGGCAAAGTTACTACAGATATCTTTGGAAGAGATGGGGAATCTTTCACTTTCAGCTAAAAATAAGGCAGATATAAGCGGTGTATGTGCTGTATTTGCAGAACAGGAGGTTATATCCCATCTACATAGAGATCCTCCAACTCCTTTAAATGAGGTGATAGCAGGATTATATTATAGTATAGTAGCAAAGATTATAACCCTCTCAAAGAAATTAGAGATTAATCCTGATATAGTATTAACAGGTGGGGTAGCAAAAAGTCCTGGATTTGTCAAAATATTCGAGGAAGAGGTGGGGTCTAAAGTGTATATACCAGATGAACCACAGATATTAGCTGCATTAGGAGCAGCCAGTTTAGCGGGGGTGAAATAGATGATAACAGCAGGAATAGATATAGGGTCTACAACATCGAAGGGAGTGATAATGGAAGACGATAAAATTCTTTCATATTCTATTATTCCTACCGGGCCAGATAGTGTAAAGACAGCCACAAATACAATTAATTCTGCGCTTAATGGTTTAAATCTATCTGTAAAGGATATAAATTATATTGTTGCTACAGGTTATGGCAGGGTATTGGTTCCCTTCGCTAATAAAAATATATCTGAGATATCCTGCCATGCAAGAGGAGCTAATTTCTACTTTCCAACAGTGAGGACAATACTTGATATGGGTGGTCAGGATTGTAAGGCTATAAACTGTAATGAAAAGGGAGAAGTTACCCATTTTGTTATGAATGAGAAATGCGCTGGGGGTACCGGAAGATTTCTTGAGATAATTGCTGATATTATTCAAGTCCCCTTAGAGGAAATAGGAGGGTTATCGCTCCAATCTAAAAATAATATCCAATTCAATACATATTGTGTTCTATTTGCAAAATCAGAGGCTATGTTGATGTTAAAAAAGGGGATAAAAAAGGAGGATATATTAAGAGGACTTCATGAGGCAATGGCTTCAAGATGTCTTAATTTACTTAAAAGGATAAAGATAGAGAAAGATTTTAGTATTACCGGGGGTATATCAAAAAATATAGGTATGGTTAAGATGCTTAGAGAAAAGGTTGGATTAGAACCGTTAATAGCTCCAGATCCTCAGATTGTGGGGGCGATAGGAGCAGCTATATTTGCTAAGGAGAGATATATAAATGGAGTTTAATAAGATAGTAAAAGAAGCAGTATTCCTTGATCCGCAGAAAGATTTTCAGGAAGTTAAACTTCCTATAGAGATTAGAAAAGACCCATTAACTGGTAAGAATGGGAGAATAGTAAATTTTAGATTTAAGCTACCTCAAAGACCGGATTTCCGGGAGAAAATAGAAAGTTCTAAAAATACCTGCCCTTTTTGTCCGGAGAGATTAGAGAAGGTTACGCCTAAATTTCCCCTAAATATTATACCTGAGGGAAGAATTAGGGTTAATAATGCTACTCTCTTTCCTAACTCTATGCCCTATGAAAGGAATAGTGCCGTTGTTATATTCTCAAATGATCATTTTATAGATATGAATGAATTTAATGAAAATATATTAATAGATGCTTTAACAGCATCAAAGATATATTTTGAAAGGGTATCTAATTTTGATCCTTCTACAAAATATATGTCTATAAACTGGAACTATATGCCTCCCTCAGGGGCAGGGCTAATCCATCCACATCTTCAGACTATTGCATCGGATATACCCACAAATTACCATAAAGATATATTAACCGCCTCTAAGAATTATTATGAGAATAGCTCGAGAAATTTCTGGGACGACCTGTTAAATAAAGAAGAAGAAATAGGAGAAAGGTTTATCGGGATAAAAGGAAATATAGGAATAATAGCAAGTTTTGTTCCACAGGGAATGATGGGTGATTTATTATTGATATTTAAGGAAGTTAACTCCATATTGAATATTTCAGAAGAAGATATTAGAGACTTTGCTTATATTCTTAAAAATGTTTTAAGATATCTTTATGATCAGAATTTTTATAGCTTTAATATGGCAGTCTATTTTGGATTAAAGGGTGAAGAATATTTATGGACAAACGCAAGAATTGTTCCAAGAATGACCATACCACCAATGGATACTGGGGATGTAAACTATTTTGAAAAACTCCATGGTGAGATTTTCATAGTAAAAAGCCCGGAAGATTTAGCTCAAGAGATAAGAGAATATCTGTAATTAAAAATTTGATAAAAGTCACTTTTTTACCTTTGTTTGTTAGCCCAACTTTTGCGCTTAAAATTATAACTCATTGATGATCACCGATTTTAAAAATTTTTCACTCTAATTCCCTGCCTTTGATCTTTATTGCTTTACTAAAGGCCCGATATATGAACTTCTTGGTAGTAATGTGCCACCAGGAGCAGTTAGCAATATATTAAGCAGAGTGTAGGAGGAACCTAAAGACAGAGAGGTTTAATAAGAGATTGTCGAGAATATATAGAGAGCTCTGAAAAAGTAGTAAAATAATCCAAAATGTCATGCTGAACTTGTTTCAGCATCTGATAAAATCAGGTGTTCTGAGACCCTGAAATAAATTCAGGGTGACAAAATAGGGGTTTTTCAGAGACCTCATAGAAGCTTTTATTCAATAACGTAAGAGCTTACAAAATATTAGAAATAGAACTGTGTAAATTAACCCGATAATTTAAAATTAATATGTAAAATTACCCACTATTTTGATTCTCTATAAAAAATATTCTCTTATTCTGGCATGAATATAATCACTTTTTAACTCTGGCATATTTATTGCATAGCCTGATTCAACAGGATTTTAATATAAAAAATTTTAAAAGGGGTAGGTTATGAAGATTATAAGTTATGTCTTTATCAATCTTATCTCTTTTATAATAGCTATAATATTTCCTTCTACCTATGCCTTAGGTGCCTCTGCAGCAGTATCTGTCACAGTAGGTGGTGATGGTGGAGTCTATGCTACTCTTGAAGGGAGTTTTGATACCTGTGAGAAATGTGATGAAAATGGAGAGAACTGTGTAACCATTAATAATGGGGATATATGGTTTTATCTGGATGGAGGTTTGCTCTGTATAAGGGGTGGAAATCTTTCTACTTCCTGTACAGTTTTGCTTAATCGAAGCGGATTGCATGGAACCCATATTTTTACTGGGGTTGCAACCGATGGATGTGGTGGTGAAGATACGAATAGCTATACCCTGACTCTGGATAATACTCCAGAAGTCAGTGTTATAAGCCCTGAAGGAAGAGTATGCTCCCCTTTTGATATTGTCGGTAAAGCGACTTTTAAACCCAGTTTAAGTGTTTATAAAGGGGTGATTTATGCTTATATAGATGATGGATCTATGGGACATAAAAATTGTCCTACTGAAAGTTGCTTTTATAGTTATAGAGAGCTTACAGGATCATTATATGACCTCCCTCCGGGTGGACCTCATAAAGTTAAATTAATAGCCTGGGGAGGAGGAGCATATGCTGAGGATCAGAGGACCTTTTACAGAGAGGATTGTACCCCTTCCTGTGAAGATAAAGATGGAGATGGTCATTATGCATTTAGTTCAGCATGTCCGGAAGGGGATGACTGTGATGATAACGATCCTGATATATATCCAGGAGCCGGTGAATTATGTGATGGGAAGGATAATAACTGCAGTGGAGAAGTAGATGAAACATGTATAGGATGCGGAAAAAACAACATAGATTTTGGTTCCTCTGCTAACCTTGCAAGCGGAAACCTTTACTATACTTATACCCTCTTTGAAATCAAGAATTCCATTCCTCAAATAGATTTTACAATCTCTTACAATAGCATGGATTCCTATCTCGGTCCTTTAGGCAGAGGCTGGACCCATAATTATAATACAAATATAAAAGAAATTCAGGGAGATAAACTTGTGCTCATGAAAGAGGATGGAAAAAGGGTTTACTTTACTAAGGATGAAAGCGGCAAATATCTTCCTGATCCAGGCTCTCAAGAATATTCAATCATTCTGAAAGATTCTGATGGGAGTTATCTGCTTGAAGAAAAATCAGGAATTATAAAAAGATACAGCCCTCAGGGTAAACTCATTTCCATAAAAGATAGAAATGGAAATCTTATCCTGCTTGAATATGAGGGAGAAGATCTTATATCCATAGAAGAAGAAACCGGAAGACAGATAACCCTTACCTATAATCTCGATCATCGAATAATCTCTGTATCCGATCCCTCCTTAAATGAATTTACCTTTAACTATGATCAGAACGGATACTTAGTGAGTATAACAGATCCCCTTGGTAATAGATGGGAATTTAGCTATGACAGTTCCGGAAGGATGCTAACCAAAAAGGATCCTCCTGGATATACCACAACCTATACCTATGATTCTGAGGGGAGAGTTGAGACATCCATAGACCCTGATGGAAATATAAAAAGTATAACCTATGATCAGGTAAATAATACTGCTAAAGTAACAGAAAGGGATGGAGGGATATGGATATATAAATATGATCCTTCACTTAATGTTCCACTTGAGGTTACAAGGCCAGATGGAAATAAGATCCTCTATACCTATGACAGCTATGGCAACCTGATTTCAGAAAGAGATCCCCAGGGTAATATTACAACCTATACCTATGATGATCGTGGAAATCTAATCTCCGTAACAGATCCACTGGGGAATACAACCAGCTACACCTATAACGAGTATAATCAGATAACCAGTATAACATATCCAGATGGAAGCATAACCAGATATACCTATGATGATAAAGGAAATCTTATAGCCCTTATAGATTCAGATGGGGCAGTCACCCGATATGAGTATGATGAAAGGGGAAACCTTATAAAAATCATCAATCCTCTGGGTCATACAACCACATTCACCTATGATGAGTATAACAACCTTATTGCTATTACCGATCCTTCCGGAGCTATTACCCGATTTACCTATGATACCTCAGGTAACATGATATCTCAGGAGGATCCAGAAGGAAATATCACACGATTTGAATATAATAGACTTAACCAGCTTATAAAGATAATAGATCCTCAGGGAAATGAGACTCTCTACACTTATGATGCAGCTGGTAACAGAACCTCAAAGAGGGATGCAAACGGAAATACTACCTACTATGAGTATAATCATAGAGGTCAGCTTATAAAGGTAATAGATCCCCTTGGAGGGGTTACCCTCTATAACTATGGAAACCTAGGATGCTCTTCCTGTGGAGGTGGTGGAGATAGACTCACCTCCATAATAGATGCAAATGGAAATAAGACTGCCTATGAATATGATGGGCTTGGAAGATTAATTCGTGAAATAGATCCCCTTGGTAATCAAGTAACCTATGAATATGACCCGAAGGGGAATCTGATAAAAAAGAGGGATGCAAACGGAAATATAATAGAGTATACCTATGATGCCTCAGGAAGACTTATAAAAAAGAGCTATCCGGATGGGAGTTATGAGATATTTAGATACGATACAAGAGGGAATATCGTATATGCAGAGAATAAGAATATAGCCTATGAATTTACCTATGATTCAAAGGGAAGGTTAAAAGAGGTAAAAGATTCCAGTGGATTGACAATAAAATATGAGTATGATGTAATTGGCAATAGGATAGAGATGATAACTCCAGAGGGGAAGGTAATAAATTATACCTATGATTCAAATAATAGATTGAGGGGGATAGATTTATGGATGGGTAGATTTAATTTTGAGTATGATTCTTTAGGTAGAAGGGTTATGCTTACCTATCCCAATGGACTAACAACCACATATTCATATTATAAGAGCGGTTATCTTAAAGAGATTCTCACGCAGGATTCAGGACCAAAACCTATTACTTCATTTATATATACCTATGATCCAGTGGGGAACAGGATAAATAAGATTGAGGGGGATAAGAGATATGAGTATACCTATGATGCTATTTACAAACTTATAAGGGCTAAGCTCTTGAAGGATAAGAATGAAGAGAGGGGGAAAGAAAAGGCTTATAGATTGGAGGAGTATACCTATGATTTAGTTGGGAACAGGCTTACAGGTCCAAAAAATATAGATTATTACTACTACAATCAGGGTAATCGATTGATTATGGACAGGAAACACCGATATGAATATGACAGAAATAGCAATCTTATAAAGAAGATAGAGATAGAAGATGAAGGGGAAGAGAAGGTATGGACATACAGGTATGATTATGAAAATCGATTGATAGAGGTGATCAAAGAGGAAGAAGATGAGCTGAAGATTATTTCATTTAAATATGATCCCTTTGGTAGGAGGATAGAGAAGAGGATAGAGGAAATAGAGGATGGGGAGTCAGAGGTTAAAATTTACAGGTATGTTTATGATCACGAGGATATAATCTTGGAATATATGACAAAGAGGGAGGATGGTAAGGAGAGGAGAGAAGTAACCAGATATCTGCATGGTCCAGGGATAGATGAGCCTCTTGCAGTTGAGCAGAAGGGGAGGGTATATTACTATCATGCTGATGGGCTTGGATCTATTACAGCCCTGACAGACAAGAAAGGCAGGGTAGTTCAGAGACATGAATATGATTCCTTTGGAAATCTCAGGCATCAGGGTAATAAAGTGAAACAGCCGTATACCTTTACAGGGAGAGAATGGGATAAGGAGATAGGGTTGTATTATTATAGAGCGAGATATTATGATCCGGAGGTGGGGAAGTTTGTAAGTAAGGAGATTACTTTAAGAATAGTAAACTTAGTATCAATATATCCAATCAGAATTATTAATCAAATAATACAATTTTTGCCTTACTTCAATACTTATGTAGATGGAGTTAAAAATTTTCTTGTTGAACCCAATCAGTATGAATATGTTGGTAATAACCCTATTAACTTTATAGATCCACATGGTACTTTTAAAGGGAAACCTGGTGACATTTTAAAATTTTTGAGATGTTTCAAAGGTCTTATAAAATGTGCTTCAAATATTGATAAATTGAATAAGGAATGTAAAAAAGAATGTAAAGAGGGGAAGCATGGAAGTAATATGTATAAATGTGCACTTGATAAATGCTGGAGAAAATTTGAGAGGTGTTTAAAGTTTGCTATTCCATTTGGATGAAATGGCTGCGTGGAATTATCCCGATCTAATATTAACCAAGTTGAAAGCAGGTAATATCTGGAAAATATCGATTAGTAATTTTTTTATATTAAATATAATTTATTTCCTGCACAATATAATTGAAAATAGGGGAAGCGAAATTTTAAAACATACAATTTATGATCAATTATCTCTTTTAGTTTACTATTTTCTAGTAATATTATTAGTAACAGGACTTTTTAAACTTCTTAAAATTCATCATTCAATTTTTTCATTTGCTCAATACCTATTAGCAACTTCTGTTATTTTTAGCACTTTATATATTATTGATATTCCTGTTCTTCTTTTAGGTTACAATTTTGATAAATTCTTTAGCTTTATTGAGTTTACTATTTATCTATGGATTTCTTGGGAATTGATTAAAGATCTTAGCCCGTTGAAAAAGAAATACTTTGTTCTTCTATGTATGATGTGCGTTTTTTATTTTACTATTGTTTTATATATTGTTTTGTATGGTCTGCATTCTATGTTGTACTATTTGATTTAATTAGTTCTTTCGATAAATATACTTACTTCTATTTTGCGATGTTTCTAAAAAGATTTAAAATGTAAAAAGAAAGAGATCTAAAAAATGAATATAAAAAAATGTAAAAATAATAATATTATAACCAGTAGAGCTCTCTTTAATGAATGTTTTAGAAATATAGAAGCCTGTCAAAAACAATTAGAATATTGTAGTAAATGTGCTCTTGTTCTGAAAGGGAGGCCTTCTCCTTTTGTTAAATAAGTAATATATATGGATAAAGGAATGAGAAATACATTAGCCATAATATCAGGGATTATAGTTCCCTTTTTATGTATGGCTATAATTGGTTTTATTATAGTCAATTTTAATATCGAACCTTTCAGTAAATTTGCAAAGGGAAATTTTAGAGAAGATGAACTTGTCAAGTTACTACAAGAATTAAATATTTTATATCAAATAGTTCTTTTTCCCTTCATATCTATTGTTACAGGAATATTTGCTGGATTAATTGCAAAAGATAAAGAGTATATAGTAGGTTATATTTGTATGATACCTTTTCCCTTAATCTTTTTTGATTTTTCCATTAGTTATTTTCTTGAGTTAGTTGGTATTTATCTCTTTTTGAGTATAGGTGTATATTCTGGCAAGAGATTAAAAAGTGAAGACAAAAAGCAGAGGTATTTACCTATGATCCAGTAGGCAAACATGAGGAAGACGAGACCAAAATGGTAGGTTTTAAGTACGATCCTTTTGGAAGGAGAATAGAAGAAATAGAGGATGGGGAGTCAGAGGTAAAGCTCTACAGGTATGTTTATGATCACGAGGATATAATATTGGAATATATGACAAAGAGGGAGGATGGTAAGGAGAGGAGAGAAGTAACCAGATATCTGCATGGTCCAGGGATAGATGAGCCTCTTGCAGTTGAGCAGAAGGGGAGGGTATATTACTATCATGCTGATGGGCTTGGATCTATTACAGCCCTGACAGACAAGAAAGGCAGGGTAGTTCAGAGACATGAATATGATTCCTTTGGTAATCTTAAACATCATGGAAACAGAATAAAACAGTCCTATACCTTTACAGGTAGGGAATGGGATAAGGAGATAGGGTTATATTATTACAGGGCAAGGTATTATGATCCGGAGGTGGGGAGGTTTGTTACTCCTGATCCTTCATTAGTTATAAGTGGTAGTCTAAATATACCTTTTCTACTGTATAAACAGTTAGAAAATCCTCAAGAATTAAATTTGTTTGTCTATGTGGGAATAAACCGATAAGTTTTGTTGACCCTTATGAGTTAAAAAAACAATTCTAATAAATATTGTAAGCGTAAATTTTATTGTGAATTCTATTTTACACTATCCTAATAATTTTGCTTTTTTTCATTTTAATGACTAAACAACGATAGTTGGTTTTCTATCAATAGTTCAATCTCATCTTCTGCTGCATTAGTGCCAAGTGCATTCCATTCAGAATTCTGATAAGCAGGCATTATTCTTGCTTTTTCCTTATCGGTATTAGCATAGCAGTATATACATTCATGAGCACAGGTATCATAGGTTCCTATATCAATACTCTTTGTACAAGCACATTCCTTCCGGGTAGGGGATAATTTTGTTTCGATCTGGATGTTGAAGATATTTGATAGATAATATCCATTAATACAGCTTCCCTTTTTCACCCCTTCTGATAAAAGATAGTCATTACAACATGCGTATATTTTAATATCATATCTCTCAGCAATATCGACAAGTTGCAGAGCATATTTCTTCTTTTCCCCCTCTGATATTTCAATTAAAGTATGGTGTGTGTATTTCTGCATATTATTGATAACTTTTTTGTAAGGGGTAACAAAGCTTATATAGCATATTTCGGCATAACTTTTAAGTATTTCAGCACATTTTATAAATCTTTCCTTATAGACTTCAAAGGATAATTTATCAGTAATACAGATGGGATCAAAACGCCAGACTATTCTTTTAGGTGAATATCTTCTGGATAAATATATAAAATTCTTCACAGTATCTATGTAATCAGGGGAATTAAACTCCAATTCCCTATTTCCTGTAATCGTAAAGTGAAAGAAGAGATTTTTAGTTGTTTGTTCTATTGTTTCTAACCTTGAAAGAAGCGGAGCAAAATTCTTTGACCAGAAGACTATTACACTTACATCTTCAGATTTTAATGATATCCTTGTCCATTTCCTTGAAAAAGGATTTTTAACATATACAAAGCCCGCTTTTAGCCTATTAACAAACCATTCTGAATAGAATGCCGGAATATCTGTTCTTCTGCTCGCTGATATTACGTTTTTCATTTTATATAATTATCTTCATATATTATTTATCATCTCGCTTATCTTTTATAATCAAGGATAATTCTCTAATGGAAGGCCTTCAGTTCTTTTTACACGCCACTTAAATCTTTCTTTTATGAGCCGAAGAGTTATATGGACAGGATCTGTTATACTACCTAAAATATAACCCCTGTTATCTCCTGAGCTTACAAGAACCCAGACATCAAGTACTGCTTTTGCCTCTTTTTTATCCTTATCTATATTAATCTTAAGATTTTTATACCCCACTTCTATATCGCTATACAGTTCAAAGAATTTTTTAAATCCATCTTTTAGATACAGATATGTGAATCCATAATCATCTCTATAATTCAGGGATACACATGCCATAACAGAATCAATATCCTCTTTTTCAATAGAATTTTTTCCCTTTTTGATAACCTTTTTTATTTCTGCCTTATCAGAGGGCAGAGATACATATATTATTAGGGCAATAGCTATAAATAGGGATAATAGTATTATATTCCTTTTGCTCATTAATAAGATGTTCCTGAAAGAATTACATTAATCAAAAAGATTCATCTCCTCCTAAAATTCCACCTAATAATCCTCCTCCTATACCAGCAATCCCTTTTTTCTCTCCTCTCTGTTGAAAACGGGATGCTGCAAATATGCGATCAGCCAATCTTGAGAAGGGGAGACTCTGTAAATAGACAAGTCCTGGGCCAGTCATCTTTGCAAAAAATATCCCCTCTCCACCAAAAAGTGCGTTTTTAAAGCCTCCAACAAATTGGATATCATATTTTACAGATGGAGAGAAAGCTACTAAGCACCCGGTATCTACCCGTAAGTTCTCATTTACATTGAGTTCCTTTTTGATAATTGTTCCTCCTGCATGTACAAAAGCCATACCATCTCCTTCAAGACGCTGAAGGATAAAGCCTTCACCACCAAAAAGTCCTGCTCCAATCCTTTTTGTAAAAGCAACCTCAATCTCTATTCCTCTTGCAGCACATAAGAAAGCATCCTTCTGGCACAGAAATCTCCCTCCAAGTTTATCTAATTCAAGGGGAATTATTTTACCAGGATAGGGTGCTCCAAAGGCAACATGCTTCTTCCCGCTTCCGTTGTTAAGGAAAGTAGTTATAAAGAAACTCTCTCCAGTGATCATCCGTTTAAATCCTTTAAATAAGCCACCTGTAGAGGTTTGCATTTCAATTCCATCTTCCATATACATCATTGCTCCGGCTTCTGCTCTTACCCCTTCACCCGGGTCTAATTCCACTTCAACAATTTGCATATCATCTCCATAGATATTATAGTCAATTATATCAGCCATCCTGATACTCCTCCTTTTTATAAATGGATCTGAATCTATATGCTTTGGGATAATTAAAACATATAAATATATTATTTTCAAGAATGAGCAGTCTTGTAATGCCTCCTTTTAGCCTGACAACCTGGTGGATCTGGAACCACAAGTTATTTCCGCCCACTGTATAAAAATCAGAAAAGGGTTGATATATGGCTGGTTATTTTGTATCATTTTGTTAGATTTTGTAATTTGATAAAATATAAAAAGGTTAAGCTATGGAAGAAAAAATAATGATAGTTAAAGAAGTAGTGGATTATTTACAAATGGACGGACATACCGTCTATAAATTTGCCCGCTCTGGCCAAGTCCCTGTGATTAAAATCGCTGGTCAGTGGGGATTTAAGAAGGATGTAATAGATAGATGGATTGAAGAAAATTCTCTCAAGAAGATAAATGGAGATCAATAATGTCGAATAGAAATTTAAAAGATAGTCCGATGCTGAAACTGAGGGAAAAATTAAGAGAACAGTTTCAGTTTGATTCAGCGGAACTTGACTTTGGTATTTATCGCATAATGAATTACAAGCGAAAGGAAATAGAAAATTTTATTGAGAATGATTTGATAAGAGCAATAGAAAAAGAGTTTGAAAAGTATAAGGTCCAAAACCAGAAAGAGTTATTAGAAAAAATTGAAGAAAAGAGAAAAGAAATTAGAAAACTTGAGAAAGAATTAGGTGAAAAGATTCTCAAGAATGGAGACCTGCCTGCGTCCGCAGGACAGGCAGGGATAGAAGAGAAATTTAAAGATAAACCTTTTGCAAAAGAATATACCGAGCTTAAGAAACGAATTGAGGAAATAGATATAACAGAGAGCATCCAATCACAGGTTTTTAATGATCTTTACAACTTCTTTTCAAGATATTATGAGGATGGGGATTTCATTTCAAAAAGGCGTTACTCTTCTAAACAACATAAATATGCTATCCCCTATAGTGGTGAAGAAGTAAAACTATACTGGGCAAACTTTGACCAGTATTATATTAAAACAGGTGAGATTTTTAAAGATTATGAATTCAAATGTAAGGGTTGGAAATTTGTTTTCAGAACAGTTCTTGCTGATGTTGAAGCTGGCAATGTTAAGGGCAACAGAAGATATTTCCTTCTCTCCTCAGATAACCCAGTCCAAATCTCAAATAAAATTTGCCTTATAAAATTTGAATATAGACCACTTACTGAAAAAG
>CAZCTP010000025.1:0-30488 GCA_964501575.1 uncultured Thermodesulfobacteriota bacterium | reverse complement strand
AAAAGGTGGTAAGATATGCTGCATAATGTTATCACGAAAAAAGAGATGCTTACCTGATAAAAATTTAGGTTATTTTTAGCTGAGTTTTCTGATAAAATATAATAATTATGTGGAAAGGATTTACTTTCATACTTCTATTAACTCTTATATCCTGTGGAGGGAGTAAAGAACAGCCGGTTTATATAAATAATAATGATAATGAATCACCAGCCTATGGAGACGCTATAATTGTTGGTTCTATTGGTGATGCAAGTAATTTGATTCCCATGCTCGCCTCTGATAGTGCTTCCTTTGATATCGCTAACCTTGTATATAACGGCCTTGTTAAATATGACAAAAATTTAAATATAGTTGGTGACCTGGCAGAGTCATGGGAAATATCAGAAGGGGGACTTGTTATAACATTTCACTTAAGAAAAGGGGTTAAATGGCATGATGGATATCCCTTTACAGCCCATGATGTCCTATTCGGATATAAAAAGATAATAGATCCAAAAACACCAACAGCCTATGCTGAGGATTATAAGCAGGTAAAGGAGGCTAAGGTTTTAGATGATTATACATTTCAGGTTAGATATGAAAAACCCTTTGCTCCTGCACTCACAAGTTGGGGGATATTGCCTGTCCTCCCCAAACATCTCCTTAAGGATAAAGATATAACAAAGAGTGAATTAAGTAGACATCCTGTAGGGACGGGACCATATAAGTTTGTAGAATGGAAAACAGGGGGCAGAATAGTTTTAGAGTCAAATCATGAATATTTTGAGGGAAGACCTTATATAGATAGGTATATATATCGGATAATACCTGACCAGGCAACAATGTTCCTTGAATTAAAGTCCTTAGGAATTGATGAGATGGGGCTAACCCCCATTCAGTATAAGAGGCAGACAAATAATGAATTTTTCAGGAGAAATTTTAATAAATATCGCTACCTATCCTTTTCGTATACATACTTAGGATATAATCTTAAGGATCCAAAATTTAAGGATAAAAGAGTAAGGCAGGCTATATCCTATGCTATAAATAAACAGGAAATAATAGATGGGGTACTTTTAGGTTTAGGGGAGATAGCAACAGGACCCTATAAGCCTGGAACATGGGCATATAATCCAGATGTTAAAAGATATAATTATAATCCTGAAAAAGCAAGGGAGTTATTAAAGGAAGCTGGATGGGAGGATAGAAATGGAGATGGGATACTGGATAAGGATGGTGTCCCTTTCAAATTTACAATCTTGACAAACCAGGGAAATGATGCACGAAGAAAGACCGCAGAGATAATCCAGAAAAGATTAAAGGAGATAGGTATAGATGTAAAGATAAGACTGATAGAATGGTCTACATTTATTAATGAATTCATAGATAAAAGGAAATTTGAAGCAGTTATATTAGGATGGACAATAGGTCAGGATCCTGATGTTTACGATATATGGCATTCGAGTAAAACGGGATACAAAGAGCTTAATTTTATTTCATTTAGAAATAAAAGAGTTGATGAATTGTTGGAAAAGGCAAGGAGAACATTTAATATAGAGGAAAGGAAGAAATATTACTTTGAATTCCAGGAGATATTGGCTGAGGAACAACCCTATACCTTCCTGTATGTTCCGGATGCACTTCCAGTTGTTAGCTCTCGTTTTAGAGGAATAAAACCAGCTCCAGCAGGTATTAGCTATAACTTTATAAAATGGTATGTCCCTAAAAGAGAGCAGAGATATACCCAATAGATGCTTTTCTATATAATAAAAAGAGTAATATCTATGATTCCCCTATTCATAGGAATAACTATAATCTCTTTTGTTGTCATACATTTAGCCCCGGGGAGTCCAACAGATGTGATGACAGACCTGAATCCAAAAATAACAAAAGAGGCGAGAGAAAGACTTAAAGAATTCTATGGTCTTGATAAACCATTACATATTCAATATATAAACTGGTTAAAAAGAATAGTAAGATTAGATTTTGGGAATTCTTTTTCAAGAGACAATAGACCTGTTATAGATAAAATATTAGAAGCTCTTCCAATAACTATATTGATTAACTCATTATCCCTATTTATCATTCTAATTATAGCTATACCTATAGGGGTATACTCTGCCTATCGTCAATATTCTCTATTCGATAAGATAACAACAATTCTTGTGTTCATTGGATTTGCTGCTCCAACCTTCTGGATAGCTCTTCTTGCTATGATCCTTTTTGGTGTAAAGCTCCAGATGCTTCCTATATCAGGGCTAAAATCTCTGGATTACGGGAGTCTTTCTCTATTAGGTATGATATTAGATAGAACTAAACATCTTATTCTCCCGGTATTAATATCAGCATTTGGAGGGCTTGCTGGAATCTCACGATATATGAGAGGTAATATGCTTGAGGTATTAAGAGAGGACTATATAACAACAGCAAGGGCAAAAGGATTGGATGAGAATAGTGTAATATTCAAGCATGCAATGAGAAATGCTCTTCTTCCTGTTATAACAATATTAGGGCTTTCAATCCCTGGACTTATTGGTGGAAGCGTAATATTTGAGACAATATTTGCAATTCCCGGGATGGGTAGACTATTCTATTATAGCGTAATGTCAAGAGATTACCCTGTTATTATGGGTATACTTGTAATGGGTTCGGTTCTTACCTTACTTGGAAATCTTTTAGCAGATATTTCCTATGCAACTGTTGATCCAAGAATAAGTACAGAAAAATGAAAGATGTTTAAAATATTCTTAATGAGATTTAAAAGGAATAAGTTGGCTGTTATCGGGGCTTTTATAGTAATATTCCTCTTTATTGTTGCTATATTAGCACCCTATATCTCTCCATACGAGTATAATAAGATGGATCTTAAATTGATACTTGCAGGGCCCAATCCCAAGCATATATTTGGAACAGACGAACTTGGGAGAGATGTATTAAGTAGAATGATATATGGAACAAGAATTTCTCTTCTTGTTGGATTTGTATCTGTTGGTATATCAACCCTTATAGGCATTATATTAGGGGGAATATCTGGGTTTTATGGTGGGAGAGTAGATGACATTATAATGAGATTTGTTGATATTATGTTGTGCTTTCCTACATTTTTTCTTATACTTGCTGTTATTGCATTTCTTGGACCAAGTATATGGATAATAATGGCTGTTATAGGTATTACAAGCTGGATGGGGGTGTGCAGATTGGTTAGAGCGGAGTTTTTAAGCCTTAAAGAGAGAGAATTTGTATTGGCTGCTAAATCATTGGGAGCTTCTAACTCCAAGATAATCTTTAAACATATGCTCCCAAATGCAATTTCTCCAATAGTAGTATCTGCTACCCTGGGAGTGGCTGCAGCAATACTAACAGAGTCTGCCTTAAGTTTTTTAGGTATAGGAGTCCAACCTCCAACACCAAGCTGGGGGAATATGTTATCATCCGGGAAGGATAATATTGAGATTGCTTGGTGGCTTTCGTTATTTCCGGGACTTGCAATATTGATTACTGTATTAGGATATAATTTACTTGGTGAGGGGATAAGAGATTCACTTGATCCTAAATTAAAGGACTAAATATGTTGCTTGAGGTAAAAGATCTAAGGACATCATTCTTTACAGATAATATGGTCATAAAGGCTGTGGATGGAGTGAGCTTTGGTATAAAAAAGGGACAAACCCTGGGGATTGTGGGAGAATCAGGATGTGGAAAGAGTGTTACAGCTTTATCAATAATGAGATTGGTTCCAAAACCAAGAGGGAAGATCGTTGGAGGAGAAATAATATATAAGGGCAAAAATCTATTGGAACTATCGGATGAGGAGATGAGGAGGATAAGAGGAAAAGAGATTGCCATGATCTTCCAGGATCCTATGACTTCATTAAATCCGGTATTTACAATAGGGAATCAGATAGGTGAAGCGATAAAACTTCATACCGGGCTAAGAGGAAAAGAAATAAGAGAAAAGACAATAGAAATGTTGAGATTGGTTGGGATTCCATCTCCAGAAAGAAGGATAGACGAATATCCTCATCAATTAAGCGGGGGTATGAGACAGAGGGTAATGATTGCTATGGCTCTTTCATGTGCTCCTGACTTACTTATAGCGGATGAACCTACAACAGCCCTTGATGTTACCATACAGACTCAGATATTGAGTCTTATGTATAATTTAAAGAATAATTTTGGGATGGCTATGATACTTATAACTCATGACTTAGGTATAATTGCTGAAACAGCCGAAAATGTGATTATTATGTATGCGGGTGAGGTTGTAGAATATGCTTCAGTAAAGGAGATATTCCATCAAACAAAGCATCCCTATACAAGGGGACTATTAAATTCAATACCAAAGATTAATGAACCTTTAGAGGGTATTAAGGGAACTGTTCCGGGGTTTTCTGAACTTCCTTCAGGTTGCAGATTTAATAATAGGTGTAAATATGTTATGCCTATATGTATGGATGAGCATCCTGATTTTAAAATGATCGGTAATAACCATTATGTAAGATGCTGGCTATATTGATATGGAGTTTATATCGGTTGTAAATTTAAAAAAATATTATTATGTAAGAAAGGGAATATTTTCAAGGAGAGTCTCAGTAGTCAAAGCTCTTGATGGGGTGAGCTTTGATGTAAGTAGAGGAGAAACCTTAGGGCTTGTGGGGGAAAGCGGCTGTGGTAAATCAACCCTTGGAAGAAGCATTATAAGATTGGTAGAACCAACCTCTGGAGAAATATATTTCGATGGAGAGAATATATTGAGATATAATGGAAAAAAGATTAAAGCTTTAAGGAGAAACATGCAGATAATATTTCAGGATCCATATAGCTCTTTAAACCCGAGACTTACAGTAGGAGAGATAATAGGTGAGGGATTAACAATACATGGTATTGCTAAGGGGAAGGAGAAAAGGGAAAGAGTCTTAGAACTTTTAAATATTGTTGGATTAAATAAGGATTCCATAAATAAATATCCCCATGAATTCAGTGGAGGACAACGTCAGAGGATTGGAATTGCAAGGGCTCTATCCCTTATGCCAAAATTTATTGTGGCTGATGAACCTGTATCATCTTTAGATCTTTCAATTCAGGCTCAGATTATAAATCTACTTAAGGACCTCCAGGATAGATTTGGACTAACCTATCTATTTATATCTCATGATTTAAGGGTTGTTAGATATATAAGTAATAGAATAGCAGTTATGTATCTTGGGAAGATGGTTGAATTAAGTGAGAGTGAGGAACTATATGAAAACCCACTGCATCCCTATACAAGAGCGCTCTTGTCTTCTGTTCCCTATCCAGATCCAGATATAAAGAGAGATAAAATAATCCTTGAAGGTGATATTCCAAGTCCAATATCCCCTCCATCAGGCTGTTATTTCCATCCAAGATGTAAGTATTCTAAGGATATATGTAAGGATATAGAACCTGAGTTGAAAGATTATGGAAGACATTTAGTAGCGTGCCACTTTACAAAAAAGCTTCCTCCTTTTATAAGCCCTCTCTATAATAAATAATCTATTTTGACAGTGCTTTAGCTAAGGCTTCTGATAAGGTTTTAATTTGAAGAGGTTTAGATAACAATCCTACAATTCCTTTTTCTTTTAAATCATCTATATCATTATCAAGTGGATAGCCGCTAATAGCTATTATCTTCAAAGAAGGATTCTTTTTAAACAACAATTTTGCCAATTCAATTCCACCCATTCCTGGCATTACCATATCTGTGAGAACAAGAGCTATTTTATCGTGGTGTTCATCATAGAGCTTAAGAGCCTCCTCTCCATTCGATGCCATAATTGTTTTATAATTTAGAGTCTCAAGCATAAACCTAATTACTTCCTTTACAGTAGCTTCATCCTCTACAATGAGTATAGTTTCCCCCATTCCCCTGGGATATACCTCTATTTTCCCAGGGATAGATTCTTTTTTGGATTTAAGAGGAGGAAAATATATAAAGAATGTTGTTCCTTCATCCACCTTACTCTTTACATCTATAAAACCTTCATGCTGTTTAACTATTCCATATACCTGAGAGAGTCCAAGACCTGTTCCTCTGCCTCTTCCTTTGGTAGTAAAAAATGGCTCAAATATGCGAGGAAGAATCTTTTCCGGGATTCCTGTTCCTGTATCCCTCACAGATAGAACTACCCAGTTTCCAAAAGGTATATTAGGGAATATAAGGGAATCTTTAGGACTTAATACTACATGTGAAAGCTCAATAGTTAATTTCCCACCATCAGGCATTGCATCCCTTGCATTTAATGCCAGATTAGTAAGCATTTGTTGAATCTGGGTAGGGTCCGCATTAATCATATATTCTCCAGGCTCATAATTGAAATGGATCTCTATATTTTCAGGAATTGTTCTTTTAAATATTTTTACCATTTCCTTCAACAATGGGAGTAAATCCATGGAATTTTTAGATATTATAGGCTTACGGCTAAAATCCAATATCTGGCGTATAAGATTTGCTGCATTATGCCCCTGTTCAGATATAATTCTAATTTGGTCCCTTGCTGTATCTGGAATATCATCGCGCCTCAGTAAAAGTTCAGAAAACCCTATTATGCTATTTAACAGATTGTTAAAGTCGTGTGCAATACCTGCTGATAACTCTCCTATAGAGGCGAGCCTGGCTTGTTGTTCAATATGCTGACGAATTTCCTTTTCTTTAGTAATATCTCTGAGTATAATAAGATGTCCTTCTTTTTCTGGGCCCCCTATTATAGAATTTGCCTCTATTTCAAATATTCTGTTAGCAGGACTTTCCACCCTTATTTCATATGGCAATCCATTAGGAGGTTTAGAAAAAAATTCTTCTACAGGTCTTCCGCATAAATTTTTTAATATCCCACCAATATTAACATCAGTCAATAGCGAAAGATACTCTTTAGCATTAGGATTTGCCATTATAATTCTGCATTTTTTATCCAGAAGTATTATACCTTCGGATAAACCTTCAATAATACTCTCAAGCCTTTTCTGCTCAATGGCTAAAATACCCTTAATTCGTTGTATGGCCTGAGAGGCATAGTTAGCAATTGTATAGAGGAAGCGGATTTGAGCTTCCCTAAATTCTTCCTTCTGTTCAGTGGCAGCGAAGAAGAGACCTACCAATTCTTTTCCAATCACAATAGGGGCCTGTAGAAATGAGTTGAGCTCTTCTATGGGAACTCTTTTTTCATCAAATCCCTTCCCATCTATAATATTTATATTAATCTGGTTTAAAGCCGTTTTCTCTCCACTTATATTGATAAATATCTTTAAAAACCTCTCTTTAATCTCCTCCTTTAAAGTTGGGGAGATGGGACGGTTTGAGTGAATAAATAACTCGGATAAATTATCCATTATTATAATATTTCCTATAATATCATAGGGCATAATATAGTGAATATAGGAGAGCATCAGACTAAAAAGCTCATTATAGTTTAAGGTATAACCAACATATTGAGAAAGTTTATGCAGGGTTTCAAGTTCAAAAGTTCTTTGATGAATATGGTGGGCTAATCTCATATTGAAATTCTGGAGCTCTTTTTCATAACGCCATGATTCAACAGCAGCACCAAAGGCAGGAAGAAGGTAAGTTAATATGCGTTTATTCCTTTCAGAAAGAGCATCAATCTTTTTGCTCATTATAACCATGAGTGCTTTAAAGTCTTTCCTTGCTACCAAGGGTGCTATCCATAGAGTTTTCCATCCATATTTTGCAGCAATCTCATCATCGTGGAAATTACTCTTCACAGTATCAGGAATATATACAGGTTCGCTATGCTCTACTCTTACATCTGCATAACCACCTGCTCTAAGGGATAAGAGCCCGATTTTTGATCTTGTAGAAATTTCCTGTAACATTCCTTCAATATTCTTTATAACTTCTTCATCACTCCATTCTTCCTTTACCCCAAAATTCTCCTGGCCTTCCTCCCATATAAGAATTCCTATTTCAATCTCTGACATAAAATGAGAAAGTTCTCCTATTGCTTTATGAAGACTTTCCTCTGATCTTTCCTCAGATATCAAACGATGAATATATGCTATAAAATGCTCCTCTTCTTTAAGTTTTATCAGTTCAGTAACATCAGTGGTAATACTTTTAACTAATAGGGTCTTACCTCTTTTATCCTTCTCAGCATATATCTGATCTCTAAGCCATATCCAGTCTCCATTCTTATGACGGAAACGGTAAATTCGGCTAAGATAACCACCTTCATTATATACTTTCCGCGTTAAGTCTATTACTTTTTGATAATCATCCGGATGGAGATTATTTATCCAGATATCAGGATTGGATAAAAATTCATCTTTTGAATAGCCAAGTATTTCCTCAATCGGCCCATAAATTTCAATGCCCGATAAAAATCTCTCTCTTTCTTCTGAAAAGGAGAGTTCCCAGACAAGGGTTTTACTTACCTCTAAGCTCTTCTGCAAAAAATCTTTAAATATTACTGCCTGACGAGACTCTTTTGCTAAATATTCTAAAAGATTTCTGATGAATAGGATTCCTAAGAGAGTGTTATCTTCCACCACCAATACATACTTAAGTTTCTTTTCACCTATTATTGTTAACACTTCTTCTGCGGACATATCAGGAGAAAGTAGCTCTGATTCAATCAAAGGAAGATCTATAATTTTCCGAGTAGGAGGGTAACCAACAGCTGCTTCCGGGGATAGGATATACCATTTCCCTTTAGAGCGTATAACCACAGGTTTACCTCTATTTAATTCATCCTGAACATCTGCCAAGGTATCCTGTTCATGATACTCATTAACAGGATCTATAAAATTTCGAATTGGTTTTATTCTATTCATTCAATTCAATACCTTCTTCTGAAACTATAATATCTATAGATATAGATACATGAAGGCTTGTGGTTTCATCCATAACTTTTTCAGATTGTTCTATTAATCTCGGGATGAACTCCTTTTCTGGAAGCTTACGTAAATCAGATTTTTTAACAAGTATAGCCTCAATTATAGGATGATCTACCTTGATAAGCTTGAATATTCCAGGAGACATTTCCTGGAAAGCTCTGGTGATACCATTAACCCCTACCGATGTCCGTTTTCCAATGATAAGGGCATCCTGAATAGGTGGAAGTTGGAACTCAGAAAAACGCATGATAAGGTTTGCTTTCCTATTTACTGTAGAGACTTTTCTTTTCTTCTTTTGACCTGGCATAAAATATCATCCTTTCAAACCAGGATTTAACTACTTAGAAGATACTTAATATTTAATTTTAGTATATTATATCATTTTTTAAACTAAATATTTAGAAGATAAAGCTTCTAAATAGATTAATATAATAAAGAGCCTTATAGGAATTCACTTATTTTAAAAAGATGATATCCATGTTTATAAAATCTCTTTACAGCCTCTTTTGAAGGTATAGAATAATAACTTCCTTCATCCTCATGTATTCTGGTTTCAATATAGGAGTTATTTTTCAATTTTAATAAAAAGTCTATAATTAAATCCGCTCCTAAATCAGATATATATATATAGAATGTTCGGTTTTAAATCCTTTGATAATGATTTCCTTCTGTGAGATAATCGGTCCTGTATCAATTCCTGAATCCATGTAATGGAGGGTAATACCTGTCCTGAATTCATTGTTGGCAAGAACCCAGAAGGTTGGTGAAATACCTTTATAAAATGGAAGTAAAGCAGGATGTAGATTGACACAGCCATATTTTGGTATCTTTAAGATCTCTTCCGGAATAATCTCCTTAGAAAAAATAGAAATAATTAAATCAGGATTGATCTCCTTAATATATTCAAAAGCATTTTTAGAATTAAATCCTTTAAAAGCCCTTCTATAAAAATATCTGAGGTCATTTATATAATAGGGATAGAAAGGGGATTCTTTGTTGTTTTTCTTTGTATTTAAACATCTTAAAGTTAGGAAGATATATTGTTTAATAATTTGAGAAATCACATAATATCTCCCTGCGATCTTGAAATATCTGAAAAGAGCAGCAAATTTATTCTTATTTGGTATTATCCAGTCCTGTTCAAAGACAATTACAATATGATCACCAAGAATCCCGCTTCTTATAAGCTTATTAAGAACAACATTGGCGTATAGATGGTCTTTAGATGTTAGAATCAAAACTTTCATATCTAATTGGTTGTTTTAGCCCTTGCTAAAGTTTTAGCTGTAAATATAGCATTATAGAATGATTTTGCTATTACTTCGTATCCTAAATCATTAGGATGAAGCCCATCTCTTGAAAGTAGATTATGGGGGTCTTCTATAAATCTTGGATCATTCTTCATATCGGATGAAACATCAGCCAATGCAATCCCTTCTTCTATTGACAATTGTCTAATCTGGTCATTTATTAAATTAATAAACTTATTATAATATTTTCTGCTACAGCACATGGGAGGTAAGGTTGCTATAATAGGAATGGTTTTGTTAGACTTTGCTGATTCTATCATACTCCTTAGATTTGACTTTACAATGGCTGCACTCCGCTTTACATCAGCGTCATTTGACCCCTCCATAATCAGAATGAACCCCGGTTTCTCAAGGGATAAAACCCTTCTTATCCTCTCTACACCCTGAGATGTCATTTCACCACAAACACCCTCATTTAAAACAGTAGAGTTTATCATCCTTTCTAATTTAGGTGGATACCCTTCACCAGTAATTGTTGGACATTCTTTACCTAAAGAATCTCCTGATCCATATCCCCTTGTGATACTGTCTCCAAAGGCTACATATAGATTTGGATTATTATCACCAAAGTCAATGTTATTAATATCGGTTGGAGATGTAGGGCTATTATTACTTTCACCACCACCACCTCCTCCACATCCAATAATTCCAATAACTATTAACAAAAATAGAAAATAGATCCCAATACCTTTAAACATATATGCACCTCGTAAACTTTAAAATTTTTAATAAAAATAGAATATTAATTTTTTATCTAAAAGTCAACCCAAAACCATTTTCTCTGTCCGTATGTTTTCTGTCCTCTGACTTCTGTTATCTGTTATCTATCTGTCTGTTCTATGTTCTATTCCGTGCTGATAAAAAAGGGGAATATGATAGATGATTAAAGGTAAATATGATAAACTATAATTATCAATTTTTATAGAGGAGCATTTTAAGTGAGCTATAAAAGGAAATTGCTTTTAAGTATGTATGACATATTATTAAAAGCATTTGGACCAAGAGGATGGTGGCCAGCAGATACAGAGTTTGAAGTTATAATAGGGGCTATCTTAACCCAGAATACCTCATGGAAAAATGTAAAAAAGGCTATAGATAGATTAAAAAAGGAAGATCTGCTCTCCCCTCATGCTCTTCTTAAACTTAAAGAAGATGAGCTTGCAGATATAATAAGGGCATCAGGATATTATAATCAAAAGGCAAAGAAGATAAAGAATTTTCTCAAATTTTTATCAGATAATTATAGTCTATCATTGGAGAAAATGGAAAAAGAAGATATTATTCCCCTTAGAAATAAACTCTTGAGTATCCGGGGCATAGGACCTGAGACAGCTGATAGTATAATTTTATATGCCTTTAATAAGCCTATATTTGTTGTAGATGCCTATACATATAGAATATTTTCAAGACATGGATTGATTCCTCAGGAGTCAAATTATGATGAAATTCAGTCCCTCTTTATGGACAATCTTGAACCTGATGTAGAACTTTTCAAAGAGTTTCACGCACTTATTGTATATACCGGGAATTTATGTTGTAGTAAATCAAAACCAAAATGTAATAAGTGCCCACTAAATGAAGTTTATAGCTGATAATATGCTTGGAAGGCTTGCGAAATGGTTAAGAATAATCGGATGCGATGTCTTATATTTCCAGGATATTGAAGACGAAGAATTAATAAGGATATCTTTAAAAGAGAATAGAATAGTGCTTACAAGGGATACAAAGCTTATTAAAAGACTTAAGAATTATCTATTTATTAAGAACGATCATATTAAGGACCAATTAAGCCAGTTTTTAGACGCATTTAGAATAGATCCCTTTGAAAATTTCTTTAAAAGATGTACAGTATGCAATGATCTGATAAAGGAGATTAAAAAAGACGAAATAAAGAAGTTTATTCCACCTTATGTATATAATACTCAGAGTATATTTATGAGATGCCCTGGATGTAAAAGGATATATTGGGGAGGAACACATAAAAGAAGAGCCGAAGATAGATTGAAAGAATTTCTTAATAAATGACCTTTTTTAGAAATAGTCCCTGAGGGGGAGCTGTAATACCGGCTTTTTTTCTATCCTTTGAATTAAAAATATCCTCTATTGATAGGGTTGATAATTTACCAAGTCCAATATATACAATTGTTCCCACTATTATTCTTACCATATGCCTTAAAAATCCATTGGCATTTATACTAAATATTATTATATCTCCCCTCTTTGTCCATCTAGCCCATCTAATTTCTCTTATTCTATTATTTACTCTGGACCCGGATGCCATAAAGGCACTGAAATCTTTTTCCCCGATAAAATATTTACTACCTTCCTCCATAGCTTCAAGGTCAAGATTTTTTTTAATATGCCATGAATATCTATTTAAAAAGGGAGAAGGATACTCACTATTTAATATCATATATTGATATATTTTGCCCTTTGCATCTAAACGGGCATGAAAATCAGTCGGTGATTCTTCAATATCTTTAATTTTTATATCATATGGAAGAATGGAGTTTAGCCCCCTTTTCAATAACTCAGCAGGTATCTCGCTATCTGTTAAAAAATTTGCTACCTGATCCAATGCATGAACTCCCGCATCTGTTCTGCCTGCCCCGATAAGTTTCACTCTTGAATTTATTATCCTTTCAATACTACATTCAATAACTTTCTGTATAGTATTCTCTTTTTTTTGACTCTGCCACCCATGATAATTTGTTCCGTCATACTCTATAGAAAGCTTTATATTTCTCATATCCTCTTTACATATATCTCTTTTGCTATATCTTCATCTAAAGCCAACATTGTCTCTCCAATCTCAATAACATAAGAGGGTCTTCTTTGATGTAGCTTTATTATACTTCCAGGGATTACCCCTAATACTCCGAGTCTATCAAGTCTTGAGTGATCTTTGGGAGACATAAATACAATTTTCCCCTCTCCGCCCAACTCTAAGTCAGATAATCTCATAACAAGGGGTTTAATCTCCATCCTATACTTTTTACAACATTCACCTTTTGGAATAGGTTTCCCATGGGGGCATGTAGGAGGATGTCCCAAGAATGTGCATACGCTTTCTGTGACTTCCGGACTAAGTATATGTTCAAACTTACAAGCAGATGATTCTACATGTTGGTCTTCCAATTCAAAAATCTCAGAGAGAAGCCTCTCAGCAAGTCTATGTCTTCTTATTATATTCCTTGCTCTCTCCTCTCCAGACTTGGTAAAGGTTATGACATTATCCTCCACCTCTATTAATCCAGAACTTACCATAGCTTTAATTATTCCAAGAGGGTCTTCTTCATCACTTAAAGACATTATATCTTTAAGTGATGATTTACCCTTGACCATATTCATCCAGATTAATTCCAGAATTTCATCTATATTCTCTTCTATCATACTTTCCTTTTTATAAATAGCCTTTTTAATATATTAACTAATTTTGATTCTTTTGGAAACTGATATTTACAATTGGGGCAACATACAATATTACAGTCCTTACAGCATGAAGAACGGCATTCTAACCCATTTTCATCAAATTCAAATCCACATAACGGACATTTCATAATTTTATTCCCATATAATGAAATATAAAGTTCAATATTCCCCCAACTAAAAACGCAAAGGGGAATATAAAGGCTACTATTAACAAAGCTGTTTTTAATCCCCTCTCTTTTATTATAACAAAAAGATTTGCAATGCAGGGGACAAACAGAGTTATTGTAACCAAGCTAACAACTGCTTGGACAGGAGTAAGCATTCCACTCTCTGAAAGTTTAAATAAACCAGCAGCTCCATAATCTCTTCTTAAGAATCCTATAATAAATGAATCAGTTGCCTTTGAAGGTAGTCCCAATAATCCTACGACAACCGGGGAAGCAATAATTTCTATGTAACTCAGTATACCAAGCTTATCTAACACAAAAAGGATTAATGTGCCGAGAATAAATAAAGGTACAGCTTCTTTCATATACCACTCTATCCTTGCCAAGGTCTTTATAATTATATTTGATAATTGAGGAATACGCATGGGGGGGAGTTCTAGTATAAAATCTGCTTCTCTACTCGGAATAAGCTTTGAAGATAGAAATCCTACCAAAAAAATAATAATTATCACTGTTCCAGCCCACCAGAATAAAGCTGGCTTTGAAAGACTTCCTAACATACCCATTATAACACCTAATTGGGCAGAACATGGTATTCCAAGAGCAAGCAGTAAAGTAACAATTATTCTCTCTTTCCTTGACTCTAATATTCTAGTGGTTAAAGTAGCCATTGTATCACACCCCAACCCAAGAATCATTGGAAGTACAGCCTTTCCATTAAGTCCCATAAGTTTAAATATCTTATTGACCATAACAGCTAAACGGGGCAGATATCCTGAATCTTCCAATATAGAAAAAGCAATAAAGAACGTCCCTACAATCGGGAAGATAATAGCAATAGAGTATGTTAAAGCCATTGTTACAATTCCATATTCTCCTGCTATTAGCTCCCTTATTAAAGTTACCGGTATAAGATAATTTGTAATATTTACAGTTAATGGGTTTATATACTTCCCAAATACCTCATTCTCCAAAAAATCTACACATATTTGTGCACCGAATTTACCAACGAATTCATATATTAAATATAAAACAAAGAGTGGAACAGGAATTCCCAATAATGGATGAATCGTAACCCTGCTAATTAACCAGGATATCCGAGAATATTGTTTTTTTGATGTTTTAACAACCTCGGCTATTATAGAATCTATAGCTTTTAGCCTTTCCTTTGTAATTACAAAGCTTAAGGGCTCCTCATATTTATTCTGAAGAGATTCCCTTATTTTTTCAATCTTTCTGATATCCTCTTCTCTTAAATTTTCATACAACCAAGATCTTAAACTCTCATCTCCTGCCAATAACATTAGAGCGATTGATCTTTTAGATATATTGGATTCCGGGAGAATATCTATCAGTTTATTTATGGTTATATCAATGTTTCTACTATATTTTATTCTAAAGTCTGAATGTTTTGGATTTAGCAGGCTTGACTTTAATCTATTTATACCCTTCTTTTCTGTGGCTACTGTGGTTAAAATATCTATACCTAATATATCTTTAAGCCTCTCTCTGTCTATTTTTATTCCTCTACTTTTAGCCTCGTCATTCATATTAAGATCCAGTAAAAAAGGCAATCCCATCTCAGCTAGCTGAAGGGTTATAAGAAGCGCCCTTCTTAGATTTTTTGCATCAGCTACCTGCAATACTCCATGAATATTCTCTGAAAGTATAATATCTCTTGTTACTTTTTCATCTTCTGACATCGGAATTAGAGTGTTTATACCTGGTGTATCAATAATAACAAAACTCTTATTTCCCAAAGCCATTTTTCCCTCTGCTACCTCTACCGTTGTCCCGGGATAGTTTGATACAGTGGTATATTTGCCGGTTAATAGTGCAAATACAACACTTTTTCCAACATTTGAATTTCCTACAAGAAGAATCTTTTCGCCATCTTTATTGATATTTTTTTTATGATGCCTATGCATATTTAATAATTATGAATTTGATAAGCATTATCAATATAATACCCCAAAAATTTATATATGTCAATCTTTATCTCCTTTCTGCAACTCTCGGTGAAATTTTATATAGATCATCTACTTCCGGGTTAGAACTTTTTCCTCTAAACTCTTTAAATTAAAGAGATACCCCTGTAATTTCTTAAAAAACAGATAGAGATTCATGCCCCGCTTATCGAGAAATCCATGGATTCACCGAAAATTATCTAAAAGAGAAGGAAATATAAAGTAAAAAAGAAAATTCCTTCCTATTATATAAACCTCTCTTTTATGAAATGGCTGGCATATCACTAAATTATAGAATCACAACTAAATTTATATCGATTCTCAATTATTCTAATATCTTCGATAATCTCTTCTTTGCCTAACCTTAGGTTGACGAGCTTCATCAACTTTCAAAGTCCGTCCTTTAAAATCCGAACCATTCAGCGCCTCCTTTGCCCTTTCGGCTTCAGATGGGTCAGACATTTCAACAAAACCAAAACCTCTACCCTCAATTACATTAACCTGTTTAACTAAACCATAATTGGAAAATAATTCCGTCAATTGTTCATTAGTTACAGAGTAATTGAGATTTCCTACATAAAGTTTACTACCTTGCATTCTAACCTCCTTTCCTCCCTTGCCTTTCTCCGTCAATAATGTTTCTTCTGGAGGTAGAAGCAGAGTAGCAATTCTAACTCTCCAATGATAACACTATTAAACATAAGAGAAACTTTATTAAGGATTATTTTTAAAGATTTAATTATCCTTCCCATATATTCAGCATCTGCCAACCATTTCAATATAGTCTTTATATATCAAAAAGCCTCAGTAAATTTTTATATTTACATTCAGCTCCAAACATATATAGACATATAAATCTATTATCAGACATTTTTACTATTTTATCAATAAAAAATTTACCTGTTCATCGCAGTTGACTTTTTAATAATATTGATTTATTTTTTAAATAAACCTATATAATATTTTGAGAAAAATTTAAATTTTAAGAGAGAAGTATTAAATTGCTGTCAAACGAACTAATAAATATTCTTAGGAGCCCTGATACTATAAAGGTTTTAACAACCATTAATGAAGATGGTACACCCCATACTGTTTTTAAAAATTCTATTACATATTTAGATAAAAAGATAGCATATATAGAACTTATAGAGACTTCTCTTACAGCAAGGAATATGCTTAGGAGTAAGTGGTTTAATAAAATAGTTATAATTAGTATATATAATCCAGTTAAGAATGCTCAATACGAGATAAAAGGAAAGCCCTATAAATTCCTATTTACAGGAGAAATATGGGAAAAATTATTAAATGAAGCAAGAAAGAACATACCGGATGTAAATCCTACTGGAGTATGGCTTATAGAGCCTATAGAGGTCAGGAATGAATCCTATGAAGTAAGGTTATCTGAAGAAGATAAAAGAAGGCCAGGGTCTAACTTCTGGCTAAGGTATATGGAAACCCGTAAAAAAAATTAAATTAATTAGGAGTCAACTTGTATAATTCGAAAAGTCTTCAAAATTTCTTTTCTGAAACTCTCTATGACATTTGTACTTCCTATATTTCCAATAAATTTCAAAAAAAACCCTCCAGCACTTTTAATCCTTGACAAATATATAAAATTGATTTAAATTAATTAAAATAATTTTAATAAGGAGGAGAGAATGGATGAAACTATAATTAAAGAGATTAAAAATATTGTGGGAGATGATTATGTATCCACTTCTATTGTAAACAGAAGTCTATATGGATATGGGTTAGGACCCAGTGGAGATTTTGTTAGAGGGAAACCAGAAGTTATAGTTATTCCAAAAAACCCTGAAGAGATTTCCAATATATTAAAATTAGCAAATAAGTACAAAATTCCTGTTACACCAAGAGGAGCGGGAACAAGTTATCAGGCAACCCAGATCGCTCCATATGGTGGAATAATGCTTGATATGTCTTATATGGATAAAATTATAGCTATTGATGAAGACAATATGGTAGTTGTTGCTGAAGGGGGATGTAGTGTATATAAGATTATGTCGAAATTGGACGAAAGGAGGCTCATGTTTCCATTTTCACCAATATATACCACTGGTCCACAGATAGGAGCTGCTGTGGCATGCAATGCTACTGGAATACATATGTCAAGATTCCATAGTACAGCAGATAATATAGTAGGACTGGAGGTTGTCTTACCAACAGGCGAGATTGTAACCCTTGGTTCAGGAGCATATAAAGGAGGATACGGATTCTATCAGAGGTATATAGGAGATATGGATCTGATAGGTCTATTCGCAAATGCCGGGGGAAGAACAGGTGTTATAACAAAGGTAGCTATAAGAATAAAACCAAAACCAGAATTTCAGGATGTTATTGTTTATGGATGGAGAAGAGAAGAAGCAGAAAATGTTGCAAGGCATATGTGTAAACTTCAAAGAGATTATGTATTTGATATTCAGATATTAAATAATTGGAACTTTATAAGTTTAATAAATAGTGGAGAATTTCCTAAAGAAATACACTTTATATCTATAATATGTGGTGATGGCAGGGATAAGGATGATTTAAACAAGGAGCTTGAATGGATAAAATCTGTATGTAATGAAGAAAAGGGGAAAGAACTTCCAAAAGAACTTGGGAAAATGTTTGCCATGGGACCAAAATATCTTGAATTTGCTGGTAAAAAGGGTTTTACAACTATGTCAAGAGTAACAGGGCATTTTATATATTGCCCCCTTATGAAATTTCCAGAGGTTTATGATGTATATGAGGATACATGTAAAAAATACGGAATATGGAATGAGAAATTTCTTCCTCTATGGTTATCATTTGCTGGAAGGAATGTCATGAATCCCTATCCACTCATAGGTAGCTCTGATCCATATAATAAAGAGGAAATAAAAAATATGTATGAATGCCATAAGGAATTTATAAGAAGAATAACCCGATTAGGATGCACACAGTATTTGCTTGGGGATGCTCACCCTGAGGAAGCTTATGAGAATCTCGGTCCTTTATATGACTTAATGAAGAGAGTAAAAAAATTGCTCGATCCAAATAATATAATGAATCCAAGTAAAATATATGGAGGTTTTTAAATGGCAATAGAAAGATTAAAGGATAAGTTGATTACCTGTATGTATTGCTCAGAGTGTATAGGAAGGGGCCCGACTTTACCATTTATAGATGGAGATATTTTTACACCTGAATGGATCTGCCCTGAGGTTGATGCTTTAAAATTTACAGGATATAGTGGAAGAGGCCAGCAGCATATAGCAAGGGATATTTTCTATGGAAATCTAAAAATAGATGAGGAAGTGGTAAAGACCTTCAATTCTTGTACAAATTGCAGAATATGTGACAGAATATGTAGTGTCCCATTACATGAAACGGTTATGGTTATGAGAGAGGAGATATTTGAAAAGGGGTATGATTATTTGCCTGAAGGAAGTAAAAAAATAAATAACAATGTATATCAGAATCATAATGCTTTTGGTGCTCCAAATAATAAGAGAGGGGCATGGGCCTCTGAATTTAATTTGCCGGATAAGGGAGAAGACCTATATTTTGTTGGATGTTATACCTCGTGGAGGCATCCATCCATAGCTAAAGCCTCTGTAAAGCTACTAAGAAAGGCAGGAATGGATATAGCCTATATGGGAGAAGATGAATGGTGTTGTGGTCTTCCATGTTGGGCCCATGGTAATAGAAGGGTTAAAGAGGAAATGATTAAGCATAATGTAGATGAAATAACCAAAAGAGGGGCTAAAAGGGTTATATTCAATTGTACCTATTGTTACAGAACATTCAAGATGGTATATCCTGAAATAGTTGGAAGCCTTCCCTTTGATACCATTCACATATCTTCATTATTAAAGGATATGATAGATGAGAAAAGAATAAGCTTTGAGAGAGAATTGAGAGAAGAGGTTACATATCATGATCCTTGTATCGTAATAAGAGGATATCTTGGTGAAGGTAAGGATATGTATGATGAACCGAGGGATATAATTAATAGTATCCCTGGAATAGTATTTAAGGAGATGAGTAGAAGTAAAGAATGGGCATATTGTTGTGGAGGAGGAGCTACGGTAACTGCATCCTCATACCCTGAGGTCAGAGATTATATAGGAACTAATAGACTTAATGAAGCAAAGGATACTGCAAAAAATATATATACAATATGTCCTCATTGTATTGAAAATCTCTCATTGGTCGCAAGGAATAAAAATATAGATATTAAGATTAAAGATTTGACAGAAGTAGTTGCTCAAGCAGTGGGAATTATATAGAAGGGGCACCTCCCCCTTCTATTTCAACTCTATTTTTCCCTCTTTTCTTAGCCATATAGAGGGCCTCATCAGCCCTCTTTATCAGTTCATCTATCGAATTGCAATTCTTATTAGATGAGACCCCAAGGCTTATTGTAACTCTTTCTAATCCATCGAATTCATGCTTTTCAACATTTCTCCTTATTCTCTCTGCAGAAACCTTAGCCCCATTTATGTCTGTTTGGGTAAGGATTATTGCAAATTCTTCCCCACCATATCTACCAGCTATATCTGTTGTCCTTATATTCCTCTTTAATAATTTTCCTATCTCTTTTAGTACCATATCCCCCTTTTGATGTCCGTATATATCATTAATAGATTTAAAATCATCTATATCAAGCATTATAAATGAAAGATTTGTAGAGTATCTCTTACCTTCTTCAAATTCTCCAGATAATACCTCCATAAGCCGCCTTCTATTATATAAACCTGTAAGTTCATCTATGTTAGATAAGTCTTCAAGCCTTTTATTTGTACTCTTTAGCCTATCCTGGAGAGCCTTCACTTTTAACTGAACCTTAACCCTTGCTAAAAGTTCTCCTTCGTCAAAAGGCTTTGTAACATAATCTGTTGCTCCAAGTTCTAACCCCTTAATCTTTTCTTCGTTATTACCAATAGCTGTCAGCATTATAAGGGGAATATTATCTGATTCAAGTTTATCCTTAGCCATATTCAAGAACTTAAATCCATCAATCTTTGGCATAAGGATATCACATATAATAAGATCTATATCATTATCTAATAAGATCTTAAATCCCTCTATACCATTCTCTGCTTCAAAATATTTTTTAAATAAACGAGCCTTCTTTAAAACACTTTTCACCTTTTCTCTTACTGCCTTTGAATCATCTATAATTAGAATATTCATAGATTAAATTATAATGATTAAAATTCAAATTTACAATAGGGACATATTCTCCATGAAGAACATGAGTTAATTACTGAAAAACACCCGCCTCTACTAAAAGTTCCCCTATTCTTTTTTTCATAATAAAAATGATAGCATAATATTGTAATAATACTCTCTATGTCCATATAGAGTATTATTAAGTTCAGGTGCAGGTAAATCTGTTTTATTTGTATATTCCTCCTGAGGAAATCCTCTATAAAACCCAAAATTTATTTCAAAGGGACCAAAATTATAACCCATACCAAATGTTATATGATGTACATAGGAAAATAACTGAAACATATGGAAATTTGCTTCATCTGGAACCAGGTCAGAGACATATTCATATCCAGCCCTGATTGTAAATCTTTCTGTAACCTTATATTCACCACCTATACCAAATATATATACATCTCTGTATTTCAATGATAGATTCATTACTTTATCTGGTCCATCTCCATCATATAACTTAAGCTTAGTTTTTTTTAAACTATTTGACCAGTCAACCCAATCTGCATCAAATCCTATTAATAGCCTATCTGTGGGTCTTATAGCAATTCCAAATCCCACTCTCTGTGGCATCTGAAAATCTATAAGCTTAACCTTATAATTACCTCTAAATCCACCACCATCTTTGTTTGATAATAATCCGGATAATTCTAAATAGCCTTTATCCGTCTGCCAATCTCCATAAAAGGATCTTGATGTATAGGCAAAGCCAAAAGATATCTTTTTATTGGGTTTATATAGTATCCCGTATGCAAATCCAGGCCCTACACCAGATAGATTTTTTATTTTTATATAAGCAGGGCCTAAAGGGGTTCTAAGATCCATTGTTCCATAATGGATATTCAGAGAAAACCCCATTGATAAATTAGGACTGACTTCATAGGATACAGTTGGGGTAAATTTTGCAATACCTATCTTTGATCTCGCTTCTTTTATCTCTTCAAAGAATGGACTTTTTAGCATAAGATCAACTCCTGCTCCACCCAATCCATAAAGCCCGAGCCCTATCGAAAACCTTGAAAATTTCTGAACATAACCTATCTCCGGTATTGGATAGAAATGTTTATAGTTATTTTTCACATCGTTATATTTATTACTTAAGCTCTCATACGGAACCTCAAAGGCAAAACCTAAATCTAATCTTTTCCCATCTATCTGGGTAATACCAGCTGGATTTGATACCATTGCTGCACAATCATCAGCTATCCCAACCTCAACCCCTCCCCTTCCTAAGGCTCTTGCTCCCCATCCTATATCTTCTGCATGATTACTTGCATATAAAACATTATTATAAAAAATAATTATAGCAAAAATAACATATTTAATAAAGAGCTTTAATAAACCATACTTTCCCTTATCTTTTATCCCGAATTTATCTATAAGCTCTTCCTTCTATTAAAAATCTCTCTTCTATTTTTATTAGAGAGTTAAAAAGATTATAATATTATTTATCTAATTATCTAAGGAAAAATCTTCCTTCTATATTATTTAATTTTTCTACTATTCCACCATATTCGAGCTCATTATATCCCAACATTGCGCATCCTGAAAATCCTTGCTTTCTTATTTCTATAGCTTTTTGAGATACTCTATCCCTCACATAATCCCAGAATGGATGCTCAAATACATCTGCTGGTTCTGTTAACTTACCCTTGTGAACACAGAAAGCCAGACAGCTAACAATAGGTGGACCATCAAAGAATGAGGTTGTTGTATTCTTTTTAACAGGCATAAGAGGACCCACATGACTTCCTCTCATAAACCCTGCAACAAAATGACCTATTGCAAAGGGTGATATTATCTCTCCAGTAGCAGGAAATCCTCCTTGAACTCTTACAAGCATTATTGGATCATCTTTCCCGGTATATTTATCCGCTATATTATGCAATCTTGTAGTACTTGCTGCTACAGCCTGTTCTCCGTCATTCCTTGAATATATAGCCTCAACTACAAATCTTTCATTGTCTCTAAGTAGCGCTACAATATCATATATGTCCTCAGGAGCATTAAGTTCGATTACCTTGTCCTTATCTATATTTGATACATCCATAATTATAAATTTAAAACCTTTGCTCATCTTTGGTGACAATATAAGCCCTGAGTTATACATCGGATCTACAAAACCAAGGTATAAAGGTAAATTATATGCACCAGGATCTGTCTTATCAGCAGCGAAGAGTAAAAATGGCTCATTTTCTCTCTCATCAAATTCCATTTCTGCTACTGCTGGCCCCATTCCTTTAACATTACCTGAAAATGCGTCTTTTAATAGATCCTGGCCAGCTCCATATAGTCCCTGCTCCTTTGCTACCTCAGTACCCTTTAGGAATGCATCCCAGGCCAACTTATGAATCTTTTCACTACCCACACCATTTTTATGAGAAAAAAGTATCGCTATATCATCTCCTGTAAATCCTATATAATAATCTATAAATATCCCTTTACCTTCATTCTCTATATATTCGTTTACTCTATCTATTACCATCTTACTGGGCTTTACATGCCCTCCAATAGATCCTATATCCGCTTTAATAACACTTAAAGTAACCCTCATTCATCCCTCCTTTTAAATTTTTTCAATAATTCTAACATTTAAAAGAGAAGATGTCAAATAAGCTGGAAACTACCATGAACGCCCCTTTTCTAACCATGGTTTTCTCAATCCAAAATCCTCTGCTATTATCTTGTATATATTATATCCCTGAATGGAACTACCACCAGCAAAGGGGTGCCATCCAACTCCGGTTGCATACAGATTCTTTATCGGCATCCTTCCAGATGCAAGCTCGGGGATTGGCCTGAATCTCCCAAGCTGGGATGGGCACTCATCTATTACTGCCCAGCTCCCCGCAGGACCCCAATTTCTTGCATGCCTGGATGTAAAGAATGGTGTTACCGGAACATAACCGATTACATTGTCCCATTTAATATTCGGTGCGTACCAGTTCCATATCTTTATAACATCTTCTGCATGCTCCTTCTCAAATCTCTTCCATTCAGATTCACTCATTGTCCATGCTGGTATTGCCCACTGCTCTGTCAGAATAGTTGACCTACCCTCAGGAGCAGCTGTTTTATCAGCCATAGTTGTATCTGAAACTCCTAAGTTATGCTTTTCTAAAGGTGGCATCTTATTAAGTCTTCTCCAGTATGCTTCTTCAAGCAGATCATTCAGTCCCTTGGTCCCAAGATGTAGCCAGCCGGTCCTCTTTATATCAGGCTCAAACTCCTCTGCTATATACTTAGGTCTATCATATAATCCCCATGTATACCATGTTATCACTATCCAATCCCTTTCTAAATTCTTTATCCTTCTTCTTATATGCTCACTTATATATTTCTTATCTATCAACTCAAGACATAATTGATAAGGATCCACTCCAGATAGTACAAGCTTCTTAGCCTCTATTTCGGTTCCATCAACAAGCATTATCCCCTTTGCCTTATCATTCTCAATTATTATCTTATCAACCTTTGACCTCGCAAATATCTTCCCACCATTCTCAAGTATAACCTTCTGGGCTGCATGGGCTACCTGATGGTTGCCTCCAACTGCAATTGCCATCCCTACTGCATAGAGAAACAGCATAAGGAATGTCCCGAATCCGCTTCCATACTGATCGGGTGTAACTCCAGCAGCCTGGACAGCCCTTGCAAACAAAACCTGGGTCTCTTCACTCTCAAACAGGTCTCTATAAAGCTGTGCTGGAGACATATAGAGCCATGCCGGATCAATTTCTGCGTCAGGATTCATTATTAACCTATCTACTGCATCTGGAATACCAAAGGGCTGAGCAGGAGTATGCAACCATTCTATAATAGCCGGGATATAATATCTTTTTGCTTTCTCCCAGAATTTAAGCCATGTTTCAGCATCCTTTTCAGAAAATTTTGCTATCCATCTTGCTGTTTTCTCCTGGTCAGGATCAAGCTTCTTGGGATATACCCCTAAACAGGTATTATCTTCCCTGAAGATAACCCCTGTGCTTACAGGCCAATATTCATATTTTGCACCATATTCTATCCATTCTGGAAAGTCATCATTTGTAGCTGCATGATATATATCCGGAGCATGTACCTGAGAACAATGATTTGCAATAAATCCTGGAGCAGGGCTTTCATCACTTGACCATCCACCTCCAAGTTCAGCTCTATCTTCAAATATCCCAACAGACATACCTCCATATTTTGCTAAATACATGGCTGCAACCAAACCTTTACTGCCCCCCCCAATTAATACTGCATCAAAACTCTTATCAGCCATTTTTTACCTCCTTAATTTTTTTATGCTATAGAAGACCCTTTTCTTTTGCCTTCTTCACAAATCCGGGTTCCTTCCACCATCTCTTTATGCCAAAGTCTTCTGATACAGCATTGGCAACAAGATAGCCCGGGCCTAGAATTACTGTCCCACCCGGATATGTACATGATCCACCCATATATAGACCATTTATCGGTGACCTATGGGTTGAACAATATTCATTGGGTCTTAAATATCCCATCTGCAACGGATGATATGCTCCCTGTTTTATAGATCCATTAACCATATCCAAGAATTTATTCTCTATATCAACAGGGGTTGATACATATATGTTTCTTATTTTATCGGCTGTAATATTAGGAGCATATTCTCTCAATATATTTAAGCATCTCTCAGCTTGTTCCTCTCTAAATTTAAATGGATACCACTTATTTTTATCTCCATCTATACTATAGGGAACCATCTGAGAAATAATTCCTGTATGCCTTCCAGGAGGTGCCTGAGTAGGATCATGAATACTCGGGAATGAGCAATAAAATCCACCGATTATCTTCCCATTACCAATAGCTCTATAATGTTCTATAAAATCATCAGCTGTCTCATATCCCAGTATATAAACAAGTGCGCGATCAATCTCAGGATTTTTAAATTTGGGGGCTTCATCTAATGCTAAATGAATACCGAGTAAGCTCCAGTGTTCCCACTTCCATAATTTTACAGATTCTACAAACTCCTTATCCAGATACTCTTTTCCAACAAGTTCTAAAAATGTCTGATGGAGATCTATTGTACTTATAATCCCTTTCTTAGCTTCAACAACTGTTCCATCCTCAAGTTCTATGCCTGATGCTCTATTATCTTTTATTAATATTTTCACAATCCTTCTTGGTGAGGTTATATGCCCTCCATTTTCAAGGAATACTTTATTAATAGCCTGCGAGAGGGAATGTGAACCATTTACACATAATCTATAGTTTGTAGCTCTATTAATATATAGAGGGACAAGATAACCAACTCCTTCCTGCTCAGGATCAAGCCCCCACATACAACTTATATAAAGCATAAGAGCTTTAACATATTCATTTTCAAAAAGATCATATACTATTGTCTTCGGACTCTTTTCAGAATACTCCATTATTTCTTTACCTATGGGGCTTTTCTCAAGCTTTGGTATCTGCTCCAATGCTGGAACAGGAGGAGCATATGTAGCAGGAGCTATGAATTCATCAACAAGTTCTTTGAACTTTAAATATATGTCTCTATATGTTTGCGCATCCTTTTTTGAAAACTTAGATATAGACTCACAGCTCTTTTCTAAATCTCTATATAAACACAAAGCCCTTCCATCTTTAAAGGGCATAGCAATCTGAAGTTCAGGATATACATGTTTCAGATTATACAGATTTTCAAGATCAAAGTCTTTATATGCTGGAGCATAATCCACCATCATCATATATACTGCGTGAATATTATGTAGAAATCTCGGGGTTATCGTAGCCTCCTCTGTGACAAGACCTCCACCAACTTCCCCCCTCCTTTCCACTATAAGGACTTTCTGCTTAGCTTTAGCTAAATATGCCCCTGCAGTCAATCCATTTGGACCACCACCAATAATAATAAAATCATACTTATTCAACATCTCATACCTCCTTAATATGGACGTCCCTTATCAATCCAGGGTTTCTTCAAATCAAAATCTTCAGCTATAACCTTATAACAGTTATACCCCTGAATACTATGGGCAGCACCATACGGATGCCATGCTGACCCTGTAGCATATAGATTCTTTATCGGGGTACTATGTCCTGCCAGTTCAGGAATAGGTCTTGTTCTACCAAATTGTGATGGTATATTATCTATAACACACCAATTGCCAGCAGGACCAAAGTTTTTAGCCATCTTTGCCGTATAAAAAGGAGTAACAGCAGTATACCCTATTATATTATCCCACCTCATATTAGGAGCATATTTACTCCACGTATTTATAACATCCTCAGCATGCCTCTTTTCCATATCCTTCCACTCCTTTTCGCTCATAGAATCTGCAGGGGCAACAAACTGTTCTGTGAGTAATGTAAGATAGCCACCATCTTTTGGTGCAAGCAAATGATCAATATCTCCACCATGATAAGCAACCCCTATATTTGTCTTTGATGGCCATTTACCCATTTTCCTTTCAGCACTTTCAAAAACAAAGGTTTTTAAATCCTTATCTCCCAATATTAACCACATAGTCTGGTAGACATCTGGATTAAAACCTTCTGCTATATATTTAGGCCTTTCTCTGACAGCCCATGTATACCATGTTATACAAACCCAGTGTCTCTCTATATTTTCAACTCTTCTTATTATCCTATCACTTAAATATTCCTTCCCTATAAGCTCAAAACATAGTTGATGTGGATCTACAGTGCTTACAACAAGTTTTTTAGCCTCAATCTCCACCCCATCTTTAAGCTTAATTCCCTTTGCTTCTCCATTCTCTATTATAATCTTTTCAACAGGATGTCTCGTAAATACTTTACCACCATTTTCAAGAATAACCCTTTGAGCTGCATGAGCTAACTGATGACTACCACCTATAACATATTGATGTAGTGGCCATGTATATGGAACAAATATAATAGACCCTAATCCAGCCCCTCCAAGATCAGATTGAAATCCCCATGATTGGTTAGCCCTTGCAAAAGCATGTCTTAGTTCAACGCTTTCAAAGAGGTCCTTATATGCCTGAAGAGGGGAATAGTATAGCCACAGTGGGTCTATACCAGAATCTTTATTCTGAATAAGTCTATCAAGTGCATCAGGAACACCAAGTGGTTGAGCCGGATTAAACATCCATTCATCTAAAGCTGGTCTCCAATATTTTTCACATTTTTCCCACATCCATAACCATGTATCAGCGTCTTTCTGAGAAAATCTTGCAATTTCTTGTGCGGTTTTCTCTTGAGCTGGATCAACATCTTTAAATGCTGTATAGAATAATACACATGTTTGGTCCTCTATATATATAATCCCATTTCCAACCTTAGTATGGGCATATCTCGCTCCGTAGGTTTCCCATTCTGGGATATCATCATAAACAGGGAGATGATAATTAGCCATATGAGCCATAGAGCATGTATTTGCTATAAATCCACCGGCTGGTTCTTCGCATGACCACCCTCCACCAAGTTCATGCCTATCCTCAAATATTCCAACGCTCATACCACCATATTTTGTTAAATACATGGCAGTAACAAGAGCTTTATTCCCTCCACCAATTATAACTGCATCAAAACTTTTATCAGCCATTATAAAAAACCTCCTTTTTTTAATTATAAAACATTTTATTTTTATTGTTCTTTATTGTCAAGCCTTTTTCTCTTTCTGGTTAGGACATCGGCACCAGGGGGGAGAGTAAAAGTAATAAACCATGGTCTAAAAGGAATAAAAAACCTATTATACCTGATGATAGTAATGATGCTATAAAAATAATTCATAAGATACTTCAAAAAACAGGGCTACCTCCATTAGAATATCTGTATGAACTCTTAAATCAATCTAAAGGAGGTGCCCTATGAATGAAATATATATTTCATTATATCCAAGTTATAGAGAACTTTACAATCAAAATCCTGTCTTTGCAAGAAAATTGTACTACCATCTGCCTGAACATTTCCAAAACACCTCAATCTTATCCTCTCTTGACATATTTTTATATTATGATAATATATTACATTAATAAAAGGCCGAGGTAGCTCAGTTGGTAGAGCAGAGGACTGAAAATCCTCGTGTGGGCGGTTCGATTCCGTCCCTCGGCACCATTTGCCGGTTATTATTTATAAAAAGTGGGGCTGTAGCTCAACTGGGAGAGCGCAAGGCTGGCAGTCTTGAGGTCAGGGGTTCGATCCCCCTCAGCTCCACCAAATATTTTCAAGGGGTTATTAGAATTTAACATCACTTATTAACTCCTAAATTGTGCAGTTTTTGTGCAGTTGGTTTTTTATTCAAGGTATTATCCAGTATATTCACTGCCTTAACCTTATGGCTTGGTGCAAGATGAGCATACCTCAAAGTCATGGTTAGGGGTATTTAAAGCAGTAATTACAATAGGCCTTAGATGTTTATCACAGGCATTAATTAAAGCCTGGCACTCTTCTTTAAGTAGATATCTTAACCTTCTATTATTTTCTTCAAGGAGTTTAACCCTTCTAACTTTCTTTAGTGTTTCCTCTTCTACCATATCCCATTCAACAGCTTTAGTAAACATAATGTTTAAGTGTAGCAATAAGCTATTAACGGTAGCAGGCTTATTGTCTCTTTTATAGATTTCCTTTGCCATGTTTAACCTCTCCCTTTTTAGGTATTTTTAAGTCAAAATCCTTGTCAGTAATAAACTGCATTAATATCACAGGCTTACCATTTTTTGTTATTATTACCTCTTCTTTTGTAGTTTCTATCTCCCTCACAAGTTGAGTAGCTTTTTGTCTTAACTCACTTACTGTTATAAATCTCATTAATCTGGACCCCCCTTTATTATAGTATCTGTGTCCCGTGGTACTAAGATAATGGATTTTATATCTCACTTTCTTTTACTTGCATTGAGTATAGTAATCCCTATGATTTCCCCCTTTTCATATCTGATTATTATATCATCATCCGTAATTTCAGAATCATCTGCATGGCTTGGCTTCTTGAAGTTGATGTATAATACATCGGCATCTTTATCATAGGAAGTCCAGATTCTTGAATGTGGCATTTCCAGCAAATCAGGCAATAGATTCAATATCCTTTTTACTTCTACTGCTCCCATATCTTTCGCCTCCTTTCAAGTTGTTCTCTCCTCTTTGTTAAGAAGGTGATAATTACCTCTGATTCTTCCACTGTTTCAAGGACTTCAAAATAATAGCCTGCCATCTCTGAATGCTCTTCTGTAATATGAAACCATCTCTCCTCCGTCAACCTGATTGGTACATTATTTCTGGACCTGGCTACATCCATATTCTCTCAATTCCTTTTGTCAAGTTTCCATAGAGAGGTCTCTGAAAAACCCCTATTTTGTCACCCTGAATTTATTTCAGGGTCTCAGAACACCTGATTTTATCAGATGCTGAAACAAGTTCAGCATGACATTTTGGATTATTTTACTACTTTTTCAGAGCTCTCATAGACATTGAATATAATAAGAATAATTCTATCTTTCTATAGTTATTGTAGTATACTATAATTATTGCTATATAAATAGTAAATGTCAAGTAATTTTCTACTCCCAAATTCCGAAATAGGAAGGTCAAACAAGCCAAAAAGT